>CAYTZP010000008.1:17293-58627 GCA_964442685.1 uncultured Thiobacillus sp. | reverse complement strand
GCATAATGTATATTATGTTAAATAATAAAAATAACTAGAACCGGGTGAGTTCACCCGGTCTGATTAGCGCACTACTCCCACTCAATTGTTCCTGGCGGCTTGCCAGTAATGTCGTAAGTCACTCGATTAATACCGCGAATTTCGTTGATGATGCGATTGGAGACCTTGGCCAGCAAGGAATACGGCAGCTCGGCCCAATGCGCAGTCATGAAGTCCTGCGTCTGTACGGCACGCAGGGCCACAACGTAGTCGTAGGTGCGGCCGTCGCCCATCACGCCTACCGCCTTCACCGGCAGGAATACGGCAAAGGCTTGAGAAGTCTTGTCGTACCAACCACTTGCGCGCAATTCTTCAATAAAAATGTGATCTGTTTGACGCAGCAAATCAGCGTATTCGCGTTTGATTTCACCCAGGATGCGCACGCCCAGACCGGGACCCGGAAATGGATGACGGTAAACCATTTCATGCGGCAGACCCAGCGCAACACCCAGTTCGCGTACTTCGTCCTTGAACAGTTCGCGCAGCGGTTCCAGCAGCTTGAGGTGCATGTCTTCGGGCAGGCCGCCGACGTTGTGATGGCTCTTGATGGCGTGAGCTTTTTTGGTTTTGGCGCCGGCAGACTCGATAACGTCCGGGTAGATGGTGCCCTGCGCCAGCCATTTGGCATTTTTCAGCTTGGCGGATTCTTCCTGGAACACGGCGACAAATTCACCACCAATAATTTTACGCTTCTTCTCGGGGTCGCTGACACCGGCCAGCTTGCCCATGAAGCGCTCCGAGGCATCGACGTGGATCACCTTCACACCGAGATTACGGGCGAACATGTCCATCACCATCTGGCCTTCATTCAAGCGCAACAGGCCGGTATCGATGAACACGCAGGTCAGTTGCGAGCCAATCGCGCGGTGCAGCAGCGCTGCCACCACGGAGGAATCTACGCCACCTGACAAGCCCAGGATAACTTCGTCGCTGCCCACCTGCGCCTGCACCTTGGCAATGGCCTCGCCAATGTAATCCGGCATGTTCCAGTCCTGGCCGCAGCCGCAGATGTCATGCACGAAACGACCCAGCATGGCTTTGCCTTGCAGGGTATGCGTGACTTCCGGGTGGAATTGCACTGCGTAAAAGCGTCGATTGTCGTCGAACATGCCGGCAATCGGCGTGGATGCGTTCTCGCACATGACCTGAAAACCGGGCGGCAGGCTTTCCACCTGGTCGCCATGGCTCATCCATACATCCAGCCAGCACCTGCCATCAGGGTCGGCACGATCCTGAATGTCCGCCAGTAATCGGGAATGACCGCGTGCGCGCACTTCGGCATAGCCGTATTCATGATGCGTGCCGTTAATGACCTTGCCGCCCAGTTGCGCAGCCATGGTCTGCATGCCGTAGCACACACCCAGTACCGGCACGCCCAGATCAAACACCACCTGCGGCGCGCGTGGGGTTTCGTCTTCCGTCACTGAGGCGGGGCCGCCAGAGAGAATGATGCCAGCCGGGGCAAAGTCGCGGATGAACTGCTCGGACACGTCAAACGGATGCAGTTCGCAATACACGTTGTGTTCGCGCACGCGGCGGGCGATGAGCTGGGTGAACTGGGAACCAAAGTCGAGGATGAGGATTTTCTGGTGCATGAGTTGCGGCGACTGAGTGATGGCGAGGTTAGTCGGCTAAATAAAACTCGACTGTTGAAACAACGCGAATTTTCTTGATGTGAGGGGTGCTTTGATCGCGATCTTCAATAGAAAACTGCCCCTGATTGGCGCGTTTGATTTTGCCGATTGTGCTGTCTGAATCCTTGGCAAATTTGTCTGCTGCGGTGCGGGCGTTGCGTGTGGCCTCTTCGATCATGGCTGGCTTGAGTGCATTTAGTCCGGTAAACATGAAGCTTGGCCGGTTTTCGTAGTCACTGGTGTTCAGCACGATGTCTTGCCGTCCCAACTCGCCTAATTTACCCAATATCTCCCGCACTTTTGGCACGTCCTTGGTGTAAACGGTGACAACCGATTTGCCTGCATAACGCATACGGCTGGCCAGCTCGGCATTACCGTAATCCTGCGCCTGGCGGTCGATTATGGATGGTGGTGAAACCGAGATATCCGCAGGTTTGATGCCTTGCGTTTGCAGAAAATTGATGATGGTGCTGTTACGCGATTCTATGGCAGCGTAAATCTGCCCAAGCTCATTACCAGTCACGCCATAACCAATTGGCAGGATTGCAGTATCTGCCTGCACATCGCGTTCTGCCAGACCCTTCACTTCCACACTGCGGTCGAGTTTTTTGAAACTCAACAGGCTATTGCCCAGTACCCACGACGCAATAACCAAACCAACGGCAATAACAACCGACTCAATCAGTTTGTTATTGGGCGGAATCATTTTTACTCCACACGGTAATTTGGCGCTTCCTTGGTAATCTGCACATCATGCACATGCGATTCGCGGATACCGGCAGCGGTAATTTCCACAAACTCGGCTCTTTCGTGCATCTCGGCAATACTTTGTGTGCCCAGGTAGCCCATGCTGGAACGCAAGCCGCCCATCAACTGATGGATCACGTTGAGCACGCTGCCCTTGTAAGGCACCCTGCCCTCAATCCCTTCCGGAACCAGCTTGTCGGCATTGGCTTCGTTGTCCTGGAAGTAGCGATCCTTGGAGCCTTGCTGCATGGCACCCAGCGAGCCCATGCCACGGTAGGATTTGTACGAGCGTCCCTGATACAGCTCCACTTCGCCCGGCGCCTCTTCAGTGCCAGCCAGCAGGCCGCCCAGCATGACGCAATCTGCGCCAGCGGCCAGCGCCTTGGAAATATCGCCGGAAAAACGAATGCCCCCATCCGCGATAACGCCCACATCTTTGCCTGCCAGCGCATCGGCCACATTGGCCACAGCAGAAATTTGCGGCACGCCCACGCCTGCCACGATACGCGTGGTACAGATCGAGCCGGGGCCGATACCGACCTTGACCGCATCTGCGCCATGATCCATCAAGGCTCTGGCCGCACTGGCTGTTGCGATATTGCCCCCGATAACCTGCACCTGCGGGAAATTCTTTTTGACCCATTCCACACGCTTGAGCACGCCTTGAGAATGGCCGTGCGCCGTGTCCACAACAATGATATCCACGCCCGCAGCGGCCAGCAGGTGTATACGCTCGTCGTTGTCTGCACCAACACCAACGGCTGCGCCAACTCTCAGTCGCCCCTGTTCATCCTTGCTGGCCAGCGGGTGCTCGGTGGCTTTCTGAATATCCTTGACAGTAATCAGCCCCTTGAGCTCGAAATTATCGTCCACCACCAGCACACGCTCCAGGCGATGCTTGTGCAGCAAACTGGTAGCTTCTTCCAGACTGGCGCCTTCTTTGACCGTCACCAGGCGATCACGCGGTGTCATGATGCTGGCAATCTGCTGATCCAGATTGTTCTCGAAACGCAGATCGCGGTTGGTCACGATACCGGCCACCTTGCCGTCTGCGCCAATCACTGGCAATCCGGAAAACTTCAGGCGTCGCGATAGTTCCATCACTTCGCGCACGCTCATGCCAGGCGCGATGGTGACGGGATCCTTCACCACGCCGGATTCAAAACGCTTGACCTTGGCCACTTCGGCCGCCTGCGCCTTGGCATTCATGTTCTTGTGGACAATACCGATGCCGCCCTCCTGCGCCAGGGTGATGGCGAGTCTGGCTTCCGTCACCGTATCCATGGCGGCGGACAAAACTGGAATGTTGAGCTGGATACTGCGGGTAAGGCGCGTTCTGAGGCTTACATCGCGCGGAAGAATGTCGGATTGAGCAGGAACAAGTAGAACATCGTCAAATGTCAGGGCTTTTTGTAAAACGCGCATCGCTTTGATTCCTCGGCAAAAGCGGATTATACGGGATGCTGCAAACGCAAACAAATCGCGCGCGCCGTCCAAACCTGTTGGATCGGCTTGGTTGAAAACCACCAACCGGTATCCACATGAAACACTTTGACGAATTCTTTGCCCGTTTCTTGACTGATCCGGTATCCGCTTTGCGAAAAGCCGGAGGGAAATACTCAGGCAGGCAAATCGCCGCCACCCTTCTTCATGGCTTTGCCCTCTTCCGCCCGTTTTCTGCGGACTTCCTTGGGGTCGGCGATCAAGGGGCGGTAAATCTCAATGCGATCCTTGTCGCGGAGTACAGTAGTCAATTCCACCACCTTGTTCCAGATACCGACCTTTGCATTGTCCAGATTGATTTCTGGATGCTTCTCCAGCACGCCTGACTGCCGAATCGCCTGTTCAACGCTGCTGTCGTTTGCCACAGAAATAACCAGCAGCGTCTGCACATGCGGCAAAGCATAGAGCACCTCAACCTGAATGGCGTTTTGCATGTTCATTTGCTGTTACCCAGAATCTGATCTGCGCGTCTGACAAAGGCATCCACAAAGGTATTTGCAATATGGCTGAAAACAGGGCTTAACAGGCGGTCGAGCATTTGGTTGGAAAAATGATAATCCAGGCTAAATTCTATCTTGCAGGCAGTCGCGGCCAAGGAATGAAATCGCCAATGCCCTTGCAAATGGCTGAATGGCCCATCCTGCAAACCCAGCTCCATACTGGCGAGCTGATCCGTTTGCTGCTTGCTGTTTTCGGTGGTAAAGCTTTGCTTGACCCCCATGTAGCTAATATTGATTGTTGCGATCGTTAATAACTCATCACGCCATTTGACATCCGTTCCCCCGCACCAGGGCAAGAACTGCGGGTAATCTTCGACTGCGTCCACCAGGCGAAACATGTCGGCTGCGGAGTGTTCGACCAAAACGGTTTTTTCAACCTTTGCCATGATGGCGAATTCCTTCGTCCGGCTTCAACTCAAGTAAAATGGCAATTTTACGGAAAGCGGATGCGGCATGAGCATCACCGATAACAAAAAAGCCTTCCACGATTATTTCATCGAAGAAAAACACGAGGCCGGGCTGGTGCTTGAAGGTTGGGAAGTCAAGGCCATACGCGCTGGCCGCAGCAATCTGAAGGAATCCTATGTCGTGCTGAAGAATGGCGCGGTATATCTGATTGGTTGCCATATCAGCCCTTTGCCTACCGCCTCAACCCATATCCATCCTGACCCTACCCGAAGCCGCAAACTCTTGTTGCACGCGGCGGAAATCAACAAGCTGATTGGCAAAGTCGAGCGCGCAGGTTACACGCTGGTTCCGCTGGACATGCATTTTTCAAAAGGCCGCATCAAACTCGAGATCGGCCTGGCCAAGGGCAAAAAGCAGCATGACAAACGTGCCAGCGAGAAAGAAAAAGAATGGAAGCGGGAACAGTCGCAGATCATGAAACAGAATCTGAGAAACCGCAGCGAATAACCCAATTTGTGCTATTTACAACACAAAAAAGCGGTTTTTTTACTCAAAAACTGGCAAAATCCTGCAAATGCTCGACTAATTCACTAGGATTAACTGGCAAATATAGTGTTTTCAGGAGAAACACGATGTTGAACGCAATACCCACATACGAGGTTGAGTTCATTCCGGTGGAACGCCGCATGGGCGATCGGAGAACCAATCCCAATGCAGGTTTGCCCCCCGGCGTAACCGAAGACAGGCGTAAAGGTAGCCGCCGCGAAACCCAGGCAGCCGACAACAACCAACGCGCCTCCTGATTTGCCTGAAAAGCCCCATTACGGGGCTTTTTTTCATCCCGGATGGTTCGGGATCGTATCAGGCGGATACCGAAACGCCCTTCCCTGCCATCATGCGGCCAATCTGCCTGGCTGAGGCGAAACCCTCGGTTTCCAGCACGCGCATCGCATCGTCGACCGCATCCGCGCGGCATGCAACCAGCAAACCGCCGCTGGTTTGCGGGTCGCACAGCAACTTGCGCTGCCATTCCTGGCTCCCTGCTGGCAAGTTGACCTCGCTGCCATAGCTTGCCCAGTTGCGTTCCGCCGCACCCGGCGAGAACCCGGCCTGGATCAATTCCAGTGCGATTGGATGAACCGGCAAATCGGTAAAACGGATTTCGGCTGCCAACCCTGAGCCACGGCAGATTTCAAGCAAATGCCCCAGCAGGCCAAAGCCGGTAACGTCCGTCATGGCGCTAACGCCCGGCATGTTGGCCAAAGCTGCGCCCGCAGTATTGAGCTGCGTAGTGGATGAAATGAGTTGAGCATAACCGTCGGCGCTTAACTTGCCTTTCTTCATTGCGTCAGCAAATACGCCAACCCCCAGTGGTTTAGCCAGAATCAGCACATCACAGGCTTTTGCCTGATCGTTGCGTTTTACATTGTCTGGATGCACTACGCCAATGCCAACCAGGCCATAAATCGGCTCGGGCGCATCAATTGAGTGTCCGCCAGCGATAGGAATACCCGCTGCGCGGCAAACCGACTCACCGCCTGCGAGGATTTTCCGGATCACGTCAGTTGGCAGCTTGCCAACCGGCATTCCGACAATAGCCAATGCAAACAATGGCTTGCCACCCATTGCATAGACATCGGATAAGGCATTGGTTGCGGCAATCCGGCCAAAGTCAAAGGGATCATCAACAATAGGCATGAAAAAATCAGTGGTCGCAACAATCGCCTGACTATCGTTAAGGCGATACACCGCCGCATCATCGCTGGACTCGGTGCCAACCAATAAATCAGCAAAGCCGCTCATGGATGGGCTTTGCGACAAAATCTCCTGCAAGACGGCAGGCGCGATTTTGCAGCCGCAACCGCCGCCGTGTGACAATTCCGTCAGTCGAATACTCATTCTTGGGTCATCCAATATTGTGAAATCTCATAGCGCTGCAACCGTAGCACAAAACGCCAAGGCAAAAACCCCGCCGGACAAATTATCGTCCGCGCAATTGTCTCCGCAGTTTTTGGCTGGATATGCCGAAATCATTGACGCACGCACGCCCGCCGAGTTTGCCGAAGATCATATTCCAGGCGCGATCAATCTGCCCGTGCTGGATAACGAGGAGCGCATCCGCATCGGCACGATGCATAAACAGGTTTCGGCTTTTGAAGCCAAGAAAGCGGGGGCTGCACTGGTCTCGCGCCATATTGCGGATTACCTGGAAAGCCATTTTTCGGACAAGCCCGTTAACTACAAGCCTCTGGTTTACTGCTGGCGTGGGGGCAATCGCAGTGGCTCGCTCACGCATATTCTCCAGCGCGTCGGATTCAAAGCCGAGCAACTCGACGGTGGTTACAAGGCTTATCGGCGCGTGGTCATTACCGAGCTGGAAACCCTGCCCGCACAATTCAGCTTTATTGCAATTTGCGGTCCCACGGGGAGCGGTAAAAGCAGGCTATTACAAGCCTTGACCCGCTGTGGCGCGCAAGTGCTGGATCTGGAAGAACTGGCCGCGCATCGCGGCTCTTTGCTGGGTAGTTTGCCCGGTCAAGGCCAGCCAAGCCAGAAAATGCTGGAAAGCGCGATCTGGTGGAAACTGCGTCAATTCGATATTGCCAAGCCGGTGTTTGTTGAGTCCGAAAGCAAGAAAATCGGCAATCTGCATCTGCCGGATGCCCTGTTGGAACGGATGCGCAGCGCCAACAGCCTGTGGCTGGAAACCAGCATTGAGCAGCGCGTGCAACTGTTGCTGGAGGATTACGCGCATTTCCCTGAACTGCCAGCAGTGCTGCTGGAAAAAATCGGGCATCTGACAGAACTGCGCGGACGAGAAACCATATCGCGCTGGGAAACCATGATTCGCGCCAGAAACTGGGCGGGATTCGTGCGTGACATACTGGAAACCCACTATGACCCCGCTTACAAAAAATCGCTCGGCCGCAATTACCAGGCGAACAGCTCACCCGAAGGCACCCGGCTTGTACTGGAACTGACTGATATCAAACCGGAAAACTTTGCGCAACTGGCCAGTGACATCCTTGCTGGAAAACCCGACACGAACTGCTAGTTTGAAAATGCTCAGATGAGCATGGTCAAGAATAGGAGCAATGTATGAGCATCACCTGGATTCTGGTCAGCAATGCCTCAAAGGGGCGTCTTTTTCGCAATACTGGTCCGAACAAGGGCTTGGAATTGTTACGGGAGTTCGCGCATCCGCAAAGCCGCGAGAAAAACGCAAACCTGGTTTCCGACCGCCCCGGCCACAACCCTGGCGCAGGGAATGGGCATGGCTCGTTTGTGTCCTCCACTCAGCCCAGGGAACATGAGGCCGATGTGTTTGCGCTGGAGCTTGCGCGCGAGCTGGATGCTGGACGTGTCAACAATCTGTATTCAAGACTGGTGCTGGTGGCCTCGCCCGCATTCATGGGGCAAATCAAACAACATTTGAGTGGCACAGTGCAAAAGCTGGTTTCGGGCAGTCTGGAAAAAGACTACACACAATCCAATGAAAAAGAATTGGGCCGCCACCTGGCTGCGTGCGTATGCGTGTGAGAGCCTATTTTAGTGGCCAGCGTCCCAGCAATTGATAGCTGGCACCCTGCTCTGTGGTGACAGATGCCACGAGCACAAATTCCTCCACCGCCCAGGTAACGGGTACAAATGGCACCTGGGTGGTGCAGCGGGTATTTCTCAGCAGGGTGGCGTGTGGCTTGAAAGGCCGTTCGTCAAATGAAAAACCGCGCGCGTCCAGGGCGTCTTCGAGACCGTGCGCCAGCATCAACAACTCCTGAGGAATATCTTCCGGACTGGCAAACCCCACCTTGTTATGGCGCCAGCAGGAAGCCCGATCCAGCTCCATGCTGAACTTCTTTGCCTCGATGCCTGCCGCGAGTTCTTTTAGTTCATCCAGCCGCGAGACAGGCGTATCCCCCAGAAACACCAGGGTCATGTGCAGGGTATCCGGTTTCATGCGGCGGCCATTCCAGATTTTTTGCAGGCGCCCGCCCAGATCCCACAACCCCAGCCGGATCGTATCGTTTGGCCAGAGTGCAAAGAACAGCCGGATATGGGAGGACATCAACTGCGCACCAGCAGGCACACAGCCTGCGCGGCAATGCCCTCTCCCCTGCCGGTAAAGCCCAGCCGTTCCGTGGTGGTGGCCTTGATGTTCACCTGGGTGGTTTCCACCCCCAGATCGGCGGCAATGTTGGCTTCCATGTCGGCAATGTGCGGCGACATTTTGGGGGCCTGGGCAATAATCGTGGCATCCACATTACCCACGACCCAGCCCAGTTCCTCAAGTTGGTCGGCTACATCTCTCAGCAACTCGCGTGAATCAATGTCCTTGAACTGTGCGTCGTTATCCGGGTAGTGACGGCCAATATCGCCCAGTCCGGCCGCGCCAAGCAGCGCGTCGCAAATGGCATGCAGCAGCACGTCCGCATCCGAGTGCCCCAGCAGTCCGCGTTCATGCAAGATTTCAACGCCGCCGATAATCAGCTTGCGGTTCTCCGCAAAGGCATGCACATCAAAGCCCTGGCCAATTCTGATTCCAATGTCATTCATGTTTGTTCGCTTTATTGTTTTGCAGGATCATTGCCGCCAGTTCAAGATCGCGTGGATAAGTGACTTTCAGGTTGCGGCTGTCGCCTTCAACCAATCTGGGTGCCAGCCCCATGCGTTCGATGGCCGATGCTTCATCCGTCACCGCGTTTCCGGCTGCCTGCAGCGCGGCAGACAATAACCCATGGCGGAACATTTGTGGCGTTTGCGCCTGCCACAGTTGTTCACGCGGCACGGTTTCGGCTATGCGCTGATCTGCGCTAGCGCGCTTGAGCGTGTCTGCCAGTGGAATGGCCAGAATGCCACCAACCGGATCGTTGCCCAGCTCGGCCAGCATTTTGTCGATGTGGGTGTTCTCCAGACAAGGACGGGCAGCATCATGCACCAGCACCCAGTCTTCTGCCGACACTTCACTGCTTATGGCCAGCAACCCGTTCGCCACTGATTGCGCACGGGTTTCGCCACCACAACGCAGTACGGCCAGCTTTTCGTGGGAAATGCCTTGTATTTCCCACCATTCATCGCCTGCCGACAACACCACATACACACGGGAAATATCAGGGTGACGCGCCAATGTCATCAGGGCATGTTCAATCAAGGGGCGGCCTGCCAGGCCAAGATATTGTTTGGGCTTATCAACCCCCATGCGGGAGCCGGAACCTGCGGCGGGAAGCAAGGCGAAGTATCGTGGCATGGCGCGATTTTAACAGCCCGTAACGGGATACAGGCACAGGGCGGCTTGTTCTACCCGGTATAATCGCGCCCTTGCTACGGTTTAATCCCATGAGTTTTTCGCTTCCTGCCCCCCAATCCGGACAACGCATTCTGGCGCCTTCACTGGCGGGTTCCAGCGATGCCTGGTATCTGGCCGAGGCGGCGCGCGCCGGTCGGCGCATGGCGATTCTGACCGCCAATGCCTGGGACGCGCAGCGGCTGTTTGATGAGCTTCGCTGGTTTGCGCCGGAGCTGGATGTGCATCTGTTCCCGGACTGGGAAACCCTGCCCTACGATGCCTTTTCGCCGCATCCGGATCTGGTGTCGGAGCGCCTGGCCACGTTGTATCAACTGGCGCGCGGGCAGTTCCAGATTGTGCTGGCGCCACTCTCGACTGCCTTGTATCGCCTGGCGCCGCCATCATTTTTGCTGGCGCACACGTTTTTTCTCAAGCAGGGCGAGAAGTTCGACGAAGCCGCCTTCCGCGAGCAGATGAAGCAAGGCGGCTATAGCCATGTAAATCAGGTCTATGCACCGGGCGAGTTTTCCATACGCGGCGGACTGATTGATCTGTTTCCCATGGGCAGTGTGCTGCCTTACCGCATTGATTTGTTTGACAACGAAATCGAGACCCTGCGCGCGTTTGACGTGGATACCCAGCGCAGCGTGTATCCGGTCAAGGACGTGCGACTGCTGCCTGCGCGCGAGTTTCCGCTGGATGAAGCCGGCATCACACGCTTTCGCCAGCAGTTCCGCGACACGTTTGAAGGTGATCCATCACGTTCCAAACTTTATAAAGACGTGAGCAACCGGCTGGCGCCGGCGGGGGTGGAATATTACTTGCCGCTGTTTTTTGAACAGACCGCCACGCTGTTTGATTACCTGCCTGCCGATACGCTGCTGGCCTTGCACGGCGACGCCCCGGCGGCCAGCCATGAATTCTGGCAGGACACCCAGTCGCGCTACAAGCTGCTGCGCGGCGACAAGGACAGGCCGCTGCTGCCACCGGAAAATCTGTTTCTCAACGCCGAGCAGTTTTTCATCAAGGCCAATCAACTTTCCCGGTTGGATCTGCGCGATCAAAACGCGGACAAACAAACCCGCGCCACCACGCCCATGCCCGAGGTCGTGGTGGATCGCCGCCTGCCGCATCCGGTTGCCAAACTGGCGGAATTCATCAACGGGTTTAATGGCAAGACACTGATTCTTGCACCCGGCGCAGGCCGGCAAGAAACGCTGATGGAATACCTGCGCGAACAGGGCTTGCAGGCGAGCCGCGCCGAACACTGGCAGGCGTTTCTGGAAAGCGATGCAAAGCTGCAAATCAGCCATGCGCCGCTGGCCAGCGGATTTCTGGATACGGAGGCACACCTCGCCGTCATCACTGAAACCGAGCTGTATGCCCTGCCCGCCAAAACCAGGCGCGAAAAACGCGGCAAGACCACCTCAGCCGAGAATCTGATTCGTGACCTGTCCGAGCTCAAACCGGGCGACCCGGTGGTGCATATCCAGCATGGTGTGGGACGTTATCAGGGTTTGGTCAGCATGGATCTGGGCGAAGGCGACGCGGAATTCCTGCTGCTGGAATATGCCGGCGCCGACAAACTCTACGTGCCGGTTTCGCAACTGGAAGTCATCGCACGGTATTCCGGGGCAAGTCCTTACGCCGCACCGCTGCACAAACTGGGCACCGAGCAATGGGACAAGGCACGCCGCCGCGCCATGCAGGCCGCGCGCGACACGGCAGCAGAGCTGCTCAACCTGTATGCGCGCCGCGCAGCGCGCGAAGGCTATGCCTTCCAGTATGCCGAACATGATTACTTGGCGTTTGCCGACAGTTTCGGGTTTGAGGAAACGCCCGACCAGGCCGAAGCCATCCGCGCAACGCTCAAAGATATGCAAAGCGGCAAGCCCATGGACCGGCTGATCTGCGGCGATGTCGGCTTTGGCAAAACCGAAGTCGCCCTGCGCGCGGCGTTTGCCGCCGTGTCTGGCGGCAAACAGGTGGTGCTGCTGGCGCCGACCACATTATTGGTTGAACAGCATTTCCAGAATTTCAGCGACCGTTTTTCCGCCTGGCCGGTCAGGATTGCCGAGCTGTCCCGATTCCGCACCGCAAAAGAGCAGACGCAAGCGTTAAAAGAGCTGGCCGAAGGCAAGGTCGATATCGTCATTGGCACACACCGGCTGATTCAGAAAGACGTGGTGCTGAAGAACCTGGGCCTGGTCATCATCGACGAGGAACACCGCTTTGGCGTGCGCCAGAAAGAGCAATTGAAACAGTTGCGCGCGGAAGTTGACGTGCTGACTCTGACCGCTACGCCGATTCCGCGCACACTGGCCATGTCACTGGAAGGCATCCGTGATTTTTCCATTATCGCCACCGCGCCGCAAAAGCGCCTGGCGGTCAAAACCTTTGCCCAGCCGATTTCCAACGGCCTGATCCGTGAAGCGGTATTGCGCGAACTGCGACGCGGCGGCCAGGTGTTTTTCCTGCACAACGAGGTGGACACCATCCACGCCATGCAGGAAAAACTGGAAAAACTGCTGCCCGAAGCGCGTATCCGCGTCGGTCACGGGCAAATGCCGGAACGCGAACTGGAACACGTCATCCGTGATTTTTACCAGCAGCGGTTTGACGTGCTGCTGTGCACCACCATTATCGAAACCGGCATCGACATCCCCACCGCCAACACCATGCTCATCAACCGCGCCGACCGGTTTGGTCTCGCGCAACTGCATCAGTTACGCGGCCGGGTCGGTCGTTCGCATCATCAGGCCTTCTGTTATTTGCTGGTGGAAGACAACAAGACCCTCACACCGCAGGCGAAGAAACGACTGGAAGCCATTCAATTGATGGAAGAATTGGGTGCGGGGTTTCACCTCGCCATGCACGATCTGGAAATTCGCGGCGCGGGCGAAGTGCTGGGCGACAAGCAAAGCGGCGACATGCAGGAAGTCGGTTTTGCGCTCTACAACGACATGCTCACCGCTGCGGTGGATTCGCTCAAAGCCGGTCGCGAGCCCGATCTCGCCCAACCCCTGGGCGCGGTTTCCGAAATCAGGCTACACGAACCTGCCCTGCTGCCCGAAACCTATTGCAACGACGTGCACGAGCGGCTGGTGATCTACAAACGTCTGGCCAACTGCAAAACCCCGGAAGACATCACCCACCTCGGCGAAGAATTGATCGACCGCTTTGGCCAGTTGCCCGACCCGGCCAAAACCCTGCTGGAAAGCCACAAACTGCGGCTGGCCGCCAAACCGCTGGGCATCACCCGGTTGGATGCCAGTGCCGACGGTCTGACCCTGCAATTCATGCCGAATCCGCCCATCGATCCGGTTAAAATCCTGCATTTGGTGCAAACCCGCCGCGATGTGAAACTGGCTGGGCAGGATAGACTGAAACTGCAAAAGCCATTGCCGGATTTGCAGGCAAAAGTGACTGCCGCCCACGCATTGATACACGATTTGAAAACCCCCTGAGACACCCACCATGAGCCTGATCCGCCCCTTCCCCGCCTTGCGCCCCGCCTCCGGCCGTGCTGCCGAAGTCATTGCCCCGCCCTACGACGTGCTATCCACCGAAGAAGCGCGCGTGCGCGCTGCGGGCAAGCCTTTCAGCTTTTTACATATTTCCAAACCGGAAATCGACCTTCCGGAAGGCACCGACCCCTACGCGCCGGAAGTCTATGCAAAGGCCGCCGAAAACCTCAAGGCCATGATTGCCGCTGGTGTGCTGAAACAGGATGAAGCCGCTTATTACTACGTGTATCGCATCAACATGCACGGGCACATTCAAACCGGCATCGTGGCTGCTGCCAGCGTGGCGGATTACGATACCAACCGCATTCGCAAGCACGAGTTCACCCGCCCGGACAAGGAAGACGACCGCGTGCGCCAGATCGACACCACTAATGCCCAGACCGGCCCGGTTTTGCTGGCTTACCCCGACAGCCCGGAGGTCGATGCCATTCTGGCAAAGACCGCACAGGCCACGCCGGATGCCGACGCCACCGCCGACGATGGCGTGCAGCACACGTTGTGGGTCATGCGCGATGCTGCCGACATTGCCCGCATCACTGCACTGTTTGATGCCATGAAGGCGATTTATATTGCCGACGGCCATCATCGTTCCGCTTCGGCTTCGCGTATTTGTGCCACGCGCAAGGCTGCCAAGCCGGCACATACCGGCAGCGAACCGTACAACGCCTTTTTATCCGTCGTATTTCCCGCGCATGAAATGCGCATCATGGATTACAACCGTCTTATCAAGGACTTGAACGGCTTGTCTCAAGCAGAATTCCTGCAAAAAATCGGCACGGCATTCAACGTGGCGCCAGCCAACGCCGCCGTCAAACCGGCCAAGCCCGGCCAGTTTGGCCTGTACCTGCCCGGTCAGTGGTATCAGCTGGAAATCAAACCCGAATTGATTCCCGTCCAGGATCCGGTCGCGCGGCTGGATGTGAGCCTGCTGCAAAACAATCTGATTGCGCCGGTACTGGGCATTACCGACCCGCGCCGCGACAAGCGCATTGACTTTGTTGGCGGCATTCGCGGTCTGGCTGAACTGGAAAAACGCGTGAACAGCGGCGAAATGGCACTGGCTTTCGCCTTCTACCCCACCAGCATGAACGACCTGATGGCGGTAGCCGACGCCAACGAAGTGATGCCACCCAAATCCACCTGGTTTGAACCCAAACTGGCGGACGGCATGGCTTCGCACATATTGTGATCTGACGAACGGTCGAGCTGCTCAAGCTATCTGATTGATCAATAAAGGATATATTCCGGCGGGCGTGGTTAAAGTTTTTGATCAAAAAAGCCGAAATCTGTTTCAAGAGAACATGAGGCAGTTGATCAAATCACGCCAGCCAGAATATGAAAATTGACAAACGCCTGACTTCCGTCAAAGGCAGCAAACCGTCAGCTTCTACCCAGCGTACAGCAGCCCGGAAAATCAGCGGCAGTCATGCCACCACGGCTGATAAATTGCAGATTACCGCCTCTGCAGGGCAGTTGAGCGAACTGGAAAACCAGCTTGGCAAGCACGATGTGGTCAGCGCCGACAAGGTTAAGGCAGTACGTTTGGCTATCAATAATGGCAGTTTCAAGGTAGACAGCGAGGTTGTCGCAGACGGTCTGATTGGCAACACCAAAGAACTGATCCGCAAGCGCCCTAAAAAAACTGAAGCCTGAAACCTGTAAGTTTGAAGCGGGCGCTGCGGCCTGCCAAAAGCGGTAAAATCAGCCAACAACTTGAAGGACTGTTCATGGCTGACATCACTCTCATCATTTCCGGCATGACCTGCGGCGGTTGCATCAACAGCGTAACCCGGGTTTTGCAGGCTGCGCCCGGCGTACAAACCGCTTCAGTCACCCTGCTCCCCTCGCAAGCCAAGGTCACATACGACCCTGACAGCATTACCCCGGCACAATTGGCGCAACTTGTTACCGAGGCCGGGTTTGCAGTAGTAGCGCCGACGCTTTAAGAAAGCGCGCTGTTTTTATCTTCTGTGGTTTGCTGATTTGCGTGCGCTGGCAGCAAACTATGTAGTACTTCGATCGGTTCTGGCTTGCGCAAATAACTGCCCTGCGCATAATCCACACCAATTTTCTCAAGACAGGCCAATACCGCCCGGGATTCCACAAACTCTGCGACGGTTTTAATACCGAACTGACTGGCGATACGCTGGATGGCCTCGACCATTGAGTAATCCAGCGCGTCGCTGTCCATGTTTCGCACAAATGCGCCGTCAATCTTGAGGTAATCCACCTTGAGGTTCTTGAGGTAGGTGAATGAGGACAGCCCGCTGCCAAAATCATCCAGCGCAAAGCGGCAGCCGTAGCGCTGAAGTTCTGCAATAAAGCTGTTTACCACCGTCAAATTGCCGATAGCAGCAGTTTCGGTAATTTCAAAACACAGATGCTGACTGATATGCGGATGCTGTTTAAGCACTTCGATCAGCCACGCCCGGAATGCCGTATCTTTCAGCGATATGCCTGACAGATTGATGGCGAACAGGCAATCTTTCTTGCCCAGCACCGCCATGCATTGCTCGCAAGTTTCCATGGTTTTCAGGATAATCCAGCGATCCAGCCTGGGCATTAATGCATAGCGTTCGGCGGCTGGAATGAAAGCCATCGGCATGATCAGCGCGCCCTGTTCATCCAGCATACGCACCAGAATCTCGATATGGCAAAGGCTATTTCCGGTTTCTTGAACCGGTCGCACTTCCTGCCAATACAGGCGCAGTCGGCCTTCATCCAGCGCGTGTTGAATACGCGCGACCCACTGCATTTCGCTGCGATGACGAACCAGATCAGAATCTTTTGGCTCGTATATGTGTATCTGGTTGCGCCCGCGCTCCTTGGCCACATAGCAGGCGGCGTCAGCGGCAGAAAGCACACTGCTCAAAGTACCCGAATCACCATTTATCATGACCAGGCCAATGCTGACGCCAATGGTGAACAATCTGTCTTCCCACTTGAAGCGGTAGTGTTGCACGAGATTACGGCACGCTTCGGCGATATGCAGGGCGTCTTGCAGATCGCAGTTTTCCAGCAGCAAGGCGAATTCATCTCCCCCCAGCCGCGCCAGCGTGTCTCTTTCGCGCAGTGCATTTTTAAGTTGCAGGGCAATCCGGCAAAGCAGTTCATCTCCGGCGGCATGGCCACAGGTGTCATTGATGATCTTGAACTGATCCAGATCCATGTAACACAGCGCATGGAAACGGTCATGCAAGTGCGCAGCCGAAATCGCATGCGCCAGCCTGTGCTCAAACCCCCTGCGATTCACCAAGCCGGTCAGGGCATCATGACTGGCCTGGTAAGTCAGCTGCGCGGTGGCCTGGTCGATGCGCTGCTGCATGTTTTCATGGGCTTCTTGCAAACTGCTGGCCATATGGTTGATGCCACGCTGCAAAACCCCGATCTCTCCCTGCTCGCCGGTTGACACGCGCTCGGTGAGATGACCCTGGCCAATGCGTTCCATGGAGTGACTGAGCGCCAGGATGGGGCGGGTAATTTTTCGCCCCAGATGCCAGCCCAGCATGGCGCTCAACAACAAACCTGCCAGCAAGATGGCAATACTCTGCAAAATGATATTGCGCTGTTTGCTTTGCAGATTCTTTTTGGATAGCTCAAGCCCGACCCAGCCAACCTTTTGCCGTGCTGATGTGCCTTGAGCAGGGTTGGCGCCTGCTTCCAGACTGGTTTCAAGTATGGACAGATCATCCAGATTGACCTCGGTGCGCAGGATTGGGGCGTAGAAGACAAATGCGTGCCCCAGATCGACTCTGATGACGCCCCGCTCGCCTTTGCCATCGCCAATGAATTTTGCATTGTTGAGTTTGCCAAACTGCCCCAGCACCTGCTTGTGGTCATCCAGCACCACAACCCCGTCAACGTCGGTTTCCCTGGCGGCGGCCTCGATCAATGGCTGGAGGATATCGGGATTGCCGGATATGACGCCATACTCTGCGGCCGGCCCCAGATGCCGGACGATGGCTGCGCCGCGCTCGGCCAGCGAAACTTCCATATCCTTGACTTTGGTCGCTGTCAGATAGACCAGCAACGCACAGCTGATCAACATGGCAGGCAAAACGGACAACAGCAATACGCGTTGCCGAATGCCGGATGTCATTAACCCTTGCGCCAGCTTGATCATTCCCCGCCTCCTTCCTGTAGCGCCTTTTGCAAGGTTTGCTCGCTCGGGGTATCCAGTTCCAGAGACCGCGCTACATGCGTATTCAAGGTGACGGAGAAATATTTTGGCCAATACAATGCGGACAGTCTCGCACCAGTGACGGCGCGCAAAGCGATTTCACCTGCCTGTTGGCCTACCTGCGCTGGCGTGGAGTACAGCGAAACCAGCGCACCTGCCCGCGACAAAGACTTTGAGAACCCGATCACCGGGTCACGGTAGCGATAACTGGTAATGAGCAGGCTCTGTATCGTGTTGCGGTTGAGCGCGATGGGGTCGGGAACAGCCAGCAATGCATCGGCGTCTGGCAAAACTTTTTCCATCGCTCCAACCAGATCGTCGGCAGAAATAATCACGGCACTGTTGATGGACAAACGTGCGCTGCGAGCCGCTTGTTCTATCTCGGCCAACTGTACGCGATTGGCCTGACTGACAATCACGCCAACTTTGGCGGCGCGGGGCAAGGTTTCCTTGATGAGGCGTAGCTGGCGGTGATATGGCTGATCCAGCACCACTGCGCCGACGTTTCTGTCGTTTTCCGAGAGCGCGCTGCGACCTGATTTCAGATACCAGTCTCTTGGCACCAGAACAGCCAGCATGGGGGTTCTTTCGATCTGCGTCGAGGCAGATTCAGCCGCTTTTACGCCCACCGCCAGCACCAGCTTGACATCGTTCATGTCAAGCGAGGACATGGCCAGACGATCCGCCATGACGCGCACGGTTTTGTGTTTATTGCCAACCTCACGCTCGATGGCAGAAGCCGCTTCCAGATACACAGCGGAATCATCAGACAGCACGATCAACATCGTCGCGGCAAACGCACTCGAAGCCAGCCCCAGGGCAAGCCAGAGCGCCAGCAGCCAGCGGGTGATGCGCGCAGCTATGAGCAAGGTCAGCTCACTCCTGCCTTCAGCCACATGCACGCACCTTTGCTTTCACGCTCGATCCCCTGTAGCAGGCTATCGTGCGCTTCAATTTCTTGCGGCAAGGCGCGAGCCAATACGGGTCTTGGACGCACGCTGGAGGCCAGCCTTGATTGATCGGGCGCGTTGTTGTGGGCTGCATCCATGATCAGTGACTCTTGCCCGCGGGTCATGGCCAGATAAACTTGCGCCAGCAATTCACAGTCAATCAGCGCACCGTGCAGGGTACGGTTGGCATTGTCAATGCCATAACGCTTGCACAAGGCATCCAGGTTATTGCGCTGACCGGGATGCAGCGTCTTGGCCATCGCCAGGGTGTCCACCACATTGCTGGCTACGCCAGCCAGCGCAGGGCGCCCTGCCATATCCAGCTCGGCATTAAGGAAACCAACATCGAACGCCGCGTTATGGATGATCAGTTCGGCATCTCGAATGTAATCGAGGAATTCAGCCGCAATTTCAGCAAAACGGGGTTTGTCCTGCAAAAAATCTACCGTAATGCCATGCACCTGCATGGCTTTTTCCTCAATCTCGCGATCGGGGTTGAGGTAGCGGTGGAAATGATTGCCGGTCAGGCGGCGGTTGTGCATTTCAAGCGCAGCGATCTCGATGATGCGATGCCCCTGACGCGCCTCCAGGCCGGTTGTTTCAGTATCAAGAATAATCTGCCGCATCGTCTTTTTCCGCTGTGCTTATTTCCAAAATGGCTTTGCTCACCGGGGTTCAGAGCGTCGCCACGACCTGCTGCACAGCTGCATTTGCCAGCTGGTCTGCTGCCTCATTACCAGGATGCCCCGCATGTCCCCTTACCCAATGCCATTCAAGCTCGTGGCCACGCGACAATGTATCCAGTTCCACCCACAAGTCCTGGTTCTTGACCGGTTTGCCGTCAGCGGTTTTCCAGCCCTTACGCTTCCAGCCAACGATCCATTCGCTGATACCCTTGTGTACATACTGCGAGTCGGTATGTATGCGCAGTTTTGCCGGCCGTTTCATATGCTTGAGGGCTTCTATGACCGCCTGCAATTCCATGCGATTGTTGGTGGTCGATGCGACGCCGCCAGACAATTCCTTTCTGTGCGCACCATAAACCAGCAGCACACCCCAGCCGCCAATCCCGGGATTACCCTTGCATGCGCCATCGGTGTAGGCATCCACCCACTCTGCTTTCGGTACTTCAATAGTCATTGCTTGTCACGCAACTTTCTGTAATGGGCAAGATTGAGCACCTTGCGCGCAGCGAGAGAAGGAACTGCACGCACGTTGCCCGCCTTCCAGGCTGGCATGAGCAGTCGCATGCCATGCACGCGCTTGATGGCCTGCAGTAAATACACGCCGCCGCCCAGATTCCACCACTTGTCGCCCGCCAACTCCATAAACCGCGACCGGCGCAGCCAGTGCTCATTGTTGATGGGCGGACGGTAGCAACACATGCGCCCGGTTGCCAATTCAAATCCGAGCAATGCCAGCCAGTCCTTGACGCGATGTGCATTGAGAAAGTGTCCATTCCATGGAAAACCGCCCTCAGCGCCTTTTAGCCGGTGGACAAGCCCCCATAAACTGCGCGGATTAAAGCCGGACAAAATCAGCCTTCCCTCCGGGCGCAACACCCGCTCGGCTTCGCGCAAAACCTGATGTGGATGATCGGTGTATTCCAGCACATGCGGCATGATCAAAAGGTCAATTGACTGGCTGGCAAATGGCAAAAACATGGGGTCGGCCAGCAATTTGGCCGGCAACGCATAGCCGCAGCGTAAACGCTCGGGTATTCTGCTGTTGCGCAGAAAATCCACGCGTTCCATACCGACCTGCACCGCATAAAAACCGAAAACATCTGCGACAGCCGCATCAAAGTACGCCTGTTCGCGATCCAGCAGGTATGCCCCCAAGGGAGTTTGCAGCCAGTCCTGATCAATTTTCGGTTTTCTCACGCTGCGTTTATGCTTCCAATATGCTTCACGTTACGCCAATACCCGCATTCCGCGACAATTATATCTGGGCGCTTCATCACGCCTACCATGCCTTGCTGGTTGATCCTGGCGATGCTGAGCCGTGTATCCAGTTTCTGGAGCAACACAATCTAAATCTCATTGCCATCCTCAACACCCACCATCATCATGACCACCTCGGCGGCAACATGGATCTGCGCGAGCGGTACCACCCGCAGATTTATGGCCCCGCAGAGTCCATGCCTGCCGTCACCCGGGTCGTAAAAGATGGCGATCGACTGGCTTTTCCCCAACTGGATACCGAATTTACCGTCATATCCACACCCGGCCACACATTGGGGCACCTTGCCTATCTGGCGCCCGGCAAGCTGTTCTGTGGCGACACCTTGTTCTCCTGCGGATGTGGCCGCTTGTTTGAGGGCACCCCGGCAATGATGCTGGACAGCCTCAGGCGCATTTCCTCATTACCGGACGATACGCAAATTTTCTGCGCACATGAATACACCTTAACTAATATGTCTTTCGCACTAACGGTAGATCCAGAAAATGACGAATTGCAACGACAGGTCGTCATCGCCAGAGAAAAGCGCCGCAGCGGAACCCCCACTTTACCCACTGTGCTGAGCCTGGAAAAAGCGATAAACCCATTTTTACGATGCCAACATCCCGCGTTGCTCAATGCGGCATCTACTCAACTTGGGCATCCTGCGCGCGATGAGCTGGAGACTTTCGCCCAGCTACGGCTGGCCAAGGATCAATTCTGATTTCTTGTACATAATCTGAGGCCTAATCAAGGCTGACCTTGGACAAGGCGACCTTTGACACGCAAGCGGAATTCAGCGACTATGCCAAGAGCCGACCGAGCGGGTCGAATATTAGTTGTTCTTCGGGTCCTTCACGGACAGGTTTTAGATTTTCAAGTGAAACTTCTCCTGATTCTTTTTCTTGGCCTGACATTGGCCGCCTGCACCAGCAACCCCATTCAGCGCAAGGATGGCACCACCACGGCCAAGCCCTGGAGCATGGCCGGACTGGCCAAGGGCGATATTGACGACGTGATTGAGCTGCACCAGCGCGAAACCGTGGCCTCGCTCAAGCTGTTGACGGAAAAACTCTACAAACGCAATCCGTCCGAACTGCAAAAAAATAGCGCGGTGGATATGAATGCCGCCATAACGCAGATTTTTGCTCCGTATAACCACTGGCATTTGTCCCCGCGCAAACGTCTGGACTGGCAGGCCAGCCTTAATGACGCTTTCCACGAGGACTATGCCGGCGACCGCATTGATGCGCTGATGCGCGGACTGTTGAGCATGGTCATGCGCTCCTACGGCGACAAGACCGAGGTGTATGTGCTGGACAGCCTTAGTCCGCAAAGCCTGTACAACGGCGCGCGCAATCTGGAAATTGCTGTTTGGCGCTTGTCCAATGCCAGAAACGCCAAGGGCGAACTGTTTTTGCTGACTAATTCCATTGAGCCTGGCGGCGTTGCCAACCTCAGCTTTGAACGCGAATTCGGTAAACTCATCGCCACCCAGGATTTGATTGCCCGCGTGGTGGAAGACAAAACCAATCGCAGCATCCGCTTTGGCACTGTCAACGTCGCCAGCATGATTTTCTTACCCATCTGATTTTAACCAGGAGCACATATTTCCGAACTCATCATTGAAGATATCACCACCGGCAACGGCGACGAGGCCACCGCAGGCAAAGTCGTAGTGGTGCATTACACAGGCTGGCTTACCAACGGCAGCAAGTTCGATTCCAGCAAGGATCGCAACGACCCGTTCCAGTTTCCGCTCGGCGCAGGTCATGTCATTCGCGGCTGGGATCAGGGCGTGGCCGGCATGAAGGTGGGCGGTACGCGCAAGCTCACCATTCCGCCGGAACTGGGCTACGGCGCGCGCGGTGCAGGCGGCGTAATTCCGCCCAACGCCACACTGGTGTTTGAAGTGGAATTGCTGGCAGTTCGATAAACCACGCCCCCATGCCCAAGCCGCCATCCCTGTTTTCCTGCATTGAAGAGCTGGAGCGCGGGTTTGCCAATGGGCTGGCTGCCATGCTGGCGCAGCACCAGGGCTTGGGGGTTTATATTCTGGCGCTGGCCAATGCAGCATACGACCCCGCACTGTGGCAGATTCTGTCGGGCAAACTAAACCAGCGGCATCAGGCACTTTGTGCACTCATTTCCAGCCAATTACGCAACAACCAGGACTTGCAAGAGCCTGACGATGACGTAATGGTGTTTCTCAAGCTGATGGCCATCGGATTTGAGCATCTGCACACGATGCAAATACGCAAACAGGGCGTTTGGCAGTTATCGTTCAACCCCATCCGCGCCTTGCGTCCGCCGCGCATCAGCGGACAGCAATTTGGCGAACTCCTTCGCTCCTTCGATGCGAACGGCTTTCATTTCAACAAGCCGTTTCTGGACAAGGAAATCCTCTGGCAAGGCGAATTGGCAGGCAAACCGGCGCGCATCCTGTACAACAAATTTCCTTTTGCCCGCTTGCACGGATTACTGGTGCCCGAACCCGCGCGCCAGCTGCCGCAATTTCTCACCCCGGAACAGCACAGCTGGGCTTGGGAGGTCTGCGCGCAAAACAGCATTCCCGGATTTTGCCTTGGCTATAACAGCACTGGCGCAGGCGCCTCGGTCAACCATCTGCATTTCCAGAGCTTTGTACAAACCGCTCCGCTAGCCGTACACGACCCGTCATTCAGTCACAATGGCGGTAACCTGAACTACCCGCTGCCCTGCCAATGCTTCAAAAATGCAAACGAAGCCTGGCTGTGGCTGGATACGCTGCACCATAATAATCAGCCTTATAACTTGGTATACAGCGCCGACACCCTGCACGTTATCCCCCGCGCCGCGCAGGGTAGCGCACAGATTCCAGCGCACTGCCAGGGCTATGGCTGGAGCGAAGCGGCCGGGGTGATGAATTTGTTTCACCTCGCGCAATACCAGCAACTGACGGCCAGTGAAATCGAACAACATCTGGCAAGGCTTACGCCCTGATACCTCGATACTCTCTCAACTGTTTACAATCCATCCATATATTTCCGGACATACTTCCCTTACATAACAACAATGTCTGCCGTGACCGCTCCCGCATCACCCGCCTCACGCACCACCTTGCTGCCCGCCGTGATGCAGGTACGGGGTTATGCGCCGCGTTTCGGTGTCCTGTCCTATTTAGCCGACCAGGGCTTGCTGTTTGACTGCGAAAGTGCAGCCATGCCCGCAGAATCACTGGGGCAAACAGCGCGAATTGAATTCTGGCTGTCTGGCGAGCACCATGGCGCAGGTGGGCGGATTCTGCATGTGCAGGGACTGCGCCTGCTGATTTCGCAGCAAAATCTTGCGCCTGAGCTTATCGACGAGCTTCAAACTGCCGGCAAATCAAACCATGCCAGTCGCGCCACAGGCAGGCGCATTCTACAAATACAACAGGTTTGCCATGCACGTTTCATGGACGGCATGAAGGCCGTCATCAATGCTTTCTACCAACAGCTTGACGCCTGCGAACCTGGCGCACACCCGGCTATCGCATTACAGGCAATCAAAGGCACGCTGCACACGCTGCGAGCGCAACTCACCCGTCAACTCACGCAAACTTACCCCATTTTTCCCCAGCAGACATATAGCCTTGCCGATTCGCCAACAGAGTTGTCGCTGGTTGATTTGTCGGATGTAGATCACTGGATCCGCCGCACCACACTGGTTCAGAATTTAACCGAGCCCTACAAGCAAACAGCAGATATTTTCAGCCTCAACTACGCCAGGCTGTTGCAAAAACCCAGCCGGGAAGCGACGCATCCCTACCAGTTGGAGTCTGTGCTAAACGTTCTGGATGAGTTGTTGAGTCCGTATGCGTTAAGCGCCGCCGAACAAACATTCTGCTACCAGCTGATGGGTCGCGTATTTGCTGAACACGCCCCCGAGCTTTACCGGCAATTGCTGAAAATTGTGGGCAAACAAACCCAGCCCGACCAGGGCGCAAACGCGGCTTTGCAACACATAGAAACACCTCCGGTCTCAAATACGGCTAACCTCAGCCTGGCGCAGTGGTTGAAAACCGCTGCCAGCGACGCCAGCCATACCGAATACGATTCTCAGGCAAATACCAGCCCAGCGGGCGAACCTGCCTCCGCAGCCTGTCAGCTGGCCGACCTGCTTGTCCGGCTGACGGACAACCTCAGCATACTGGCCAGCCAGGCACCGGCAAACAAGCACTTGCCGCAAAACGGTTTATCCCCGGCTAATCCTGGCGATACCTCCACATCAGATCTAGCATCCCTGATTCCCGGGTTGATTGCGCGCGATCGCATTCTTGGCCACTTCCTGCCTGAAGCCACCGCCCCTGCAAGTGCCCTGCCTGTTGCCGTCACAACAGAAAACGACATCGCCGCTTTCCGCGACTTGCAGGCTTATATACAACAGCCGCCGCCAATTGACGCGGGGCCGGAAAGACTCACCCAGGCATCGCAGATTCGCGCCTTGATGTTGCAGGCGCAAGGTTTATTGCTGGAATACACGCTCAACGGCCTCACCTACCAGTCACAGCCTGACCACCCTGCCTGGCAGTTGCTTAACGCCCTCGATGCCTTGCACATGGGCGCTGACAATCGCGGGCAGTTTCTGGATCAAACCCTGCATCAGGCCGTCAGGCTGAGTATGCAGTGGCTGCTGGAACAGGAAGATGCGGATACTGCCCTGCTACAGGTCAACAATTTGCTGGCGCGCATCAACCGGCAACTCGCAGAAGAGCGCCAGACGCGACGCACGCAACACCTGAACAGTCTGGGCGACCTTGTGCATGATGACACCTTGTTCAATTCCGCCTGGTGTGTCGTCAGGCTTGAGAACGATATCGTCCCTTATGAAATTCTGGGTAAACGCGAGCAAACCTGGATGCTGCTGGATCGTTCGGCTTCGGACTTGCTGGAAATCCCGGCTGACCAACTGGAAAGCGCACTGAATGCAGGCGATATTCAGGAAACCCCGGATTACGATGCACCCTATCTGGAGCGTATTGCCGGTGCGACCCTGACTGCCAGCCTGCAAGCTGTTCACGCTTACACCTGGCAAGACACTGCCAGCGGCTGCCTGAAACGCAATGCGCTCATGGATGAGCTGGAGCGACGCCTGATGCATCCGGTGAGTTCGCCCGCAAGCTACTGCGCCTTGATCGAAATCCCTGGTATGCGGCCAGGCATGATCCCCGTCCAGGCTGATGAATTGACCATCCTGCAAAAACGCACGGGCGATCTGCTGCACAATATGCGCCTGCCGGGTGAACAATGCGGACGCTTGAGCGACATCGCTTTCATGCTTATCTTCGCGCCGCAGGATGGCGCAAAGCTTAAACAGAGGCTTGCCACACTCAAACAGGAGATGGAGGCTTTGCATCCGCAGTGGAAAATGCTCGGCGCTGCCGTGCCGCTGGTCGTTCCTGACGAAGCCACCCCTTCGCCCGCCAGCGTGTTGCGCCGAGCCAATATCGCCAGCGCCAGTCAGCGGCAGATCAGCGGCTTTGATCTATCGGCGCTGGAGGCAGGCACAGCTGCCGCAACTGAAATCATCCCGCTGCCATTTTCCGCGCTGTATCTACGGGCGCAAAAAATAGCGCCCTGCCATGCGGACGCGCTGCCGCATTACGAAATCCTGCTCGGCGTCAGCGATGAACTTGTGCCTGCCCACACCACGCAAAGTTTTGTCGTCATGGCAGAACAGGGTGGTCGCGTGCATGAACTGGATGCGTGGGTTTTACAAAACGCTTTGCTGGCCTTGTCAGAAAACCCGGCGCTGTCAGAACAGATCAGCGGACTGTCAATCAATCTTTCCGGTGCCAGCCTGGCAAATCCCGCTCATGCAAACAACCTTCTGGAAATTCTTTCTGCACACACCCGGCTGGCAGAAAAAATCATCGTCGAAGTGACCGAGACAGCCGCTATCGAAAATCTTGACCAGGCTGTGCATTTCCTGCGCAAACTTCGCCAGCTGGGGTTGCGCGTTGCGCTGGACGATTTTGGCAGCGGCTACAGCTCCTATGCCTACCTGCGCAAACTGCCGCTGGATTACCTAAAAATTGACGGCACCTACATCCGCAACATCGTTACCGACAAAACCGACCAGGCGCTGACTGCTTCCATGGTTGATGTCGCGCACGCGCTGGGGCTCAAGGTCATTGCCGAGTTTGTGGATAACGAAGCCGCCTATCAGCTGCTCAAGGAAATGGACGTGGATTACGTGCAGGGCTACTGGGTACACAAACCGCAACAGCTTGAACAGCTGCTGGTTCCAGTGTCATGACCGCCCTCAGTGTTTCCATGCCGCAAACGCTTGCCGCGTGGCGCAAAGGCAACGCATCCACATTGCGTGAAGCATTCATTGCCGAGGCCAGTCGCCTGCAATCCACACAACTCCCCTTACAGGCAGGGCTTGCGCGCAGCAGCGTGGTGGCCGACTCGCCTTTCAGCGTGGTATTGATTACCGCAGAGGAAGATATGCAACAGTTGCGCATCAAGGCCGGCATTTTTTACGCCGGCATCATCGCCGGATGCAGCTGCGCTGACGACCCAACGCCTGTGGATGAAATCACCGAATACTGCGAAGTGCTGTTTTCCATCAACAAGGCCAATGCCGAAACGCTGGTTGTCTTGCTCGATTGAAATTCAATCCCCGGAATACACGCAGCCCGAACGGTGGGTTTCAGCAATGACAATCTTGCTCAGACCGGGCACGGCGGGTTTCAAACGCTGCCAGATCCACTGCGCAAGGATTTCGCTGGTGGGGTTCTCAAGACCTGCAATCTCGTTCAGATAGCGGTGATCAAGCTGCCGGCGTATTGGCTCGAACGCCGCATCCAGATCGGCAAAATCCATCACCCAGCCAGTGGCCGGATGCACCGGGCCACTAACAAAAACCTCGACCTTGAACGAATGCCCATGCAGGCGCGAACATGGGTGCGCATCCGGCAAACCTGGCAGACGGCGCGCGCTTTCCAGATGATAAGTGTTGAAAATTTCCATCTTGGCTTCAAACTCAAGCGGGTACACCGCTATGTTACCCTCAAGCCATGCCAGACACACGCAACACCGCCTTTGATAATGCCAGCCCGGACTACGCCAGCCTCGACATCGGCCAATGGGCGTGGGAATTTTTGCGCCGCAATGCGGAGTATCAGACGGATTACCACGAGTTCATTTCAACTTGGCAGGCACTGGAGGCCGATTACGGCGCGCCGCCGCAGCGTGATTTTCCGCGCTGGAAAGCCGACCCACGCGCCACCCGCCCGGCCTGGAATCCACAACAAACTACCGGCGCGGCCTGTGTGGCAGAAGCTGAAGAGCGCCAGATGATTGAATGCTGGATGGGCGCCAAATGGGGCTTCTATCAGTTTCCGCAAAATCCGCAAACGCCTGCCTGGGCGCTGGAAACGCCCATCCAATGGCGACCGGCGCCAGGTCTGCGCATGGATCGCGCCCCTGCTTCCGGTACTGAACTGGCGCTAACCTTTGACCTTTCCTATCCCCTGCCCGCCCAGCTGGAAGCGGCCAAACAAAAACTCGTCAGCCAGCTGGCCGGACTGCGCCGACAAGGGCAAACCTTGCCGCACAGCGCAAGCAATCAGGCCGCACGCTGGCTGAAGTATCTCCATGCACTGGATGCGCAGGCGGGTCCGGGTCTGGCCGAAGCCCAGGCCATGAGCCGCTCTGGCTACCGGGACATCCTGCGTTTGCAGCAGGAAACTTGAAAGAAACTTTCGCAGGCTACAATTCTCTTTACTGGTTCAACCAATCAACAAGGAACAAGCAACATGGCAATGGATGTAGTGGATTACGAAATTTTTGGCGAAGACATGCAGTATGTGGAAGTCGAGCTTGATCCGGGCGAGGCGGCCATCGGTGAAGCCGGCGCGATGATGTACATGGAGCAGGACATCGACATGGATACCATCTTTGGCGATGGCTCGCCTCAGCAAGGCGGTTTTTTTGGCAAATTGATGGGAGCAGGCAAGCGCCTTATCACCGGCGAATCGCTGTTTACCACGGTGTACCAGAATCTGGGTTCAGCCAAGCGCCGCGTGGCCTTTGCCGCGCCCTACCCCGGCACCATCATGCCCATGCATCTGGGCGAACTGGGCGGTACGCTGCTCTGCCAGAAGGACTCATTCCTGTGCGCGGCCAAGGGCGTATCACTCGGCATCGCCTTCCAGCAAAAACTCGGTGTCGGCCTGTTTGGCGGCGAAGGCTTCATCATGCAAAAACTGGAAGGCGATGGCCTGGCCTTCGTCCATGCAGGCGGCGTGATGAAGGAGCGCACCCTGCAACCCGGCGAAACCCTGCGCGTGGATACTGGCTGTATCGCCGCGTTGTCTTCCACGGTGAACTATGACATTCAGTATGTCGGCAAACTCAAGACCGCCTTCTTTGGCGGCGAAGGTCTGTTTTTCGCCACCCTGACCGGCCCTGGCAAAGTCTGGCTGCAATCCCTGCCCCTGTCGCGTCTGGCCAACCGCATCATTGCCGCCGCGCCGCAGGCAGGAGGACGCCAGGTGGGCGAAGGTTCGCTGCTGGGCGGCTTGGGTGGCTTGCTGGACGGCGACAACCGCTAAGCCCTGTTTCAGGGCTGTCCGCTTTTTCCCCTCTCCCTGCGGGGTTGCCTTAATGCCCTCTCCCTGCGGGAGAGGGTGCCCGAAAGGCGGGTGAGGGAGAAAGGCTGGCCTGTGTCGGTTTATGTGATAAAACTTAAATCTCTCCCTCACCCCTGCCCCTCTCCCGCAGGGAGAGGGGTATAAGCCAGGAGCCCATCATCGCCCGCTCAACGCTCATCAAACTTCTGGTTGTCGCCCTGATCGCCGCCGGGGCGGGATTCGGCATCTGGAAAGCCACGCGTCCTCAGCCACTTGAAGTCAGCGTGGTCGAGGTTGAAACCGGCTCGGTGGAAGCGACGGTGGTCAATACCCGCGCCGGCACGGTGGAAGCCTGCCGACGGGCAAAACTGGCGCTGCCTTCCGGCGGGCAGATTGCGCATTTGTGGGTAAAAGAAGGCGATCGCGTTAAGGCTGGTCAAAAACTGCTGGAACTTTGGAACCGCGATCTGGGGGCTCAGGCAGAGCTCGCGCGGCGGCAGGTCAGCACCGCGCAACAGCAGCAGCAACAAGCCTGCATCCTCGCCGCCAACGCCAAAACCGAAGCCCAACGCACCGAGGCGCTGGCGGCAAAAGGTTTTGTCAGTTCGCAACGGGTGGATGATGCGCGTGCCCAGGCGCGTGCCCAGCAGGCCGCCTGCGATGCCGCAGGTGCAGACGTCAGGCGTGCGCAGGCTCAAATTGGCGTGGCCAGTGCCGGGCTGGAACGCACCCTGCTGCGCGCGCCATTCGCAGGCATCGTTGCCCGTGTCACCGGCGAAGTGGGCGAGTTCACCACGCCCTCGCCGCCCGGCATTCCTACGCCGCCAGCGGTGGATTTGATCGACGACAGTTGCCTGTATGTCACCGCGCCCATGGATGAAATCGACGCGCCCAAAATCCAGCCCGGCATGACCGCCAGAATTGCGCTCGACGCGCTGCCCGGCAAGAAATTTGCCGGCAAGGTGCGCCGGATCGCGCCATATGTCACCGAGGTGGAAAAACAGGCGCGCACGGTAGATGTGGAAGTCGTGTTCACCCATCCCGAAGAAGTGCCCAAGAACCTGCTGGCCGGTTACAGCGCCGATGTCGAAATCATTCTCGACGCCCGCGCCAATGTCCTGCGCTTGCCCACCCAGGCCATTCAGGAGGGCAACAAAGTGCTGGTGCTGGCGAAGGATAACGAGAAGCTGGTGGAAAAAACCTTCAAACCCGGCCTTGCCAACTGGGCCTACACCGAAGTGCGTCAGGGGCTGAACAAGGGTGAACGCATCGTATCCAGCTTTGAAGATGAAAAGACCAAGGCCGGGGCGCTGGCAAAAGCCAAACCCGCACAATGATGGCACGTCATGATTGAACGGAAATGATCGAACTGGTCGGCATCACCCGCGTGTTCACTATGGGAGACCAGCAGGTGCGCGCACTCAATCGCATCGACCTCAACATTCAACCCGGTGAATATGTCTCGGTGATGGGGCCATCCGGCTCGGGCAAGTCCACCCTGCTCAACATCATCGGCCTGCTGGATCAGCCTGACAGCGGCAGCTACAAACTGGAAAACCGCGATGTCACCGCCCTGTCAGAAAACGAACAGGCTCGGGTGCGACGTGAACGCATCGGTTTCATTTTCCAGTCCTTCCACCTCATTCCACGGCTGACTGCGGCAGAAAATATTGAACTGCCCCTGCTGCTGGAAGGCATTGCGCCAGCTCAACGCAAGCAGCGCGTGCAGGCGGCGCTGGCGCAAACCGGGCTGATCGAACGGGCAGCGCACCGTCCTGCCGAACTTTCTGGTGGGCAGCGCCAGCGCGTCGCCATTGCCCGCGCCACCATCCTCAATCCCGCCGTTCTGCTGGCCGATGAACCCACCGGTAACCTGGATCACAAAACCGGCGCCGAAGTCGTGGCTCTGCTGGAAAAACTTCACCATCAAGGCACCACCGTCATCGTCGTCACGCACGACCGCGAACTCGGCAACCGCGCCCACCGCAAGATACAGATGCGCGATGGTGAAGTAGTGGCCGATGAAAGATGAAATTCTTTCACCACAGAGGCACAGAGACACAGAGAAAATCAATAAGCCAGATTTCTGCATTAAGTGCGCTACCAGTATCGGAATGGAAAAGTTCACGACTAACAAAGACACAAGGTGTTCTCTGTGCCTCTGTGGTGAATAAAAAATGACGCTATCCGACACCTTCTCCCTCTCCTTTCACACTGTCGTCAGCTACCGCCTGCGCGCGCTGCTGATTTTGCTGGCGATGGCGCTGGGCGTGGCGGCGGTCGTCGTGCTGACCGCGCTGGGCGAAGGTGCGCGACGCTTTGTGGTCAACCAGTTTTCTTCGCTGGGCACCAATCTGGTCATTGTCATTCCCGGTCGGGCGGAAACTTCGGGGGGCTTTCCCGGCGCGCTGGTTGGCGAAACGCCACGCGACCTGACGCTGGATGACGCCAAAAGCCTGTCTGAAGTACGTGGCGTACGGCGCTTTGCGCCGCTCAATGTCGGCGCGGTGGAAATCAGCGCGGGCGGACGCCTGCGCGAAATCACCATTCTGGGCAGCACCGCCGAGCTGATTGCCGTGCGCCACATGGAAATTGCCCAAGGCAGCTTTCACGCCGGACTGGACGCCAACCCGGCCGAAATTGTGCTGGGCGCCGCCCTGGCCGAGGCGCTGTTTCCAGCCGGAAATGCGCTGGGTCAGCGCGTGCGCCTGGGCGATCGGCGTTTTCGCGTGGCCGCGCTGTTTGCCAAACAGGGCGAAAGCATGGGCTTCAACACCGACGAGATTGCCCTGATTCCGGTGGATCATGCGCAAGCCCTGTTCAATACCGAGTCGCTGTTCCGCATTCTGATTGAGGCGGAAAGTCGCGCCAGCATCGAGCCGGTAAAAGCGGGCGTCACCGCAAAACTCAAAATCCGCCACGACGGCGAAGAAGATGTCACCGTCATCACCCAGGACGCCATTCTGGCCACCTTCGACCGCATCCTGCGCGCGCTGACATTGGCGGTTTCCGGCATTGCCGCCATCAGCCTGGCGGTGGCCGGTATTCTGGTGATGAATGTCATGCTGGTCGCGGTCAGCCAGCGCACCGCAGAAATCGGCCTGCTCAAAGCCTTGGGCGCAACCCGGCGGGACATCAAGCGTCTGTTCTTGTTTGAAACCCTGTGGCTGGCGCTGGCAGGTGCGGCAGCCGGCATTCTCATCGGCTATCTGGGCAGCCTGGGGCTGCGCCTGGCTTACCCGCAACTCCCCGCCTACCCGCCCGCCTGGGCCAGCATTGCCGCCATTTTCACCGCGTTGTTGACGGGTCTTGTTGCCAGCCTCTTGCCCGCCAGCCGCGCGGCGAAGCTCAACCCGGTATTGGCGTTGTCCAGACGATGAAAAAATCTTTCAACGCAGAGGCGTTCATTCTCGCTTTCTAAAATGAATCTCGCTGACAGTTTCCGTTTCTCGCTTGGCGCGCTGACCGCGCACAAACTGCGCACGGCTTTGTCGGCGGGCGGCATCGCCGTCGGCATTGCCGCCATTATTCTGCTCACGGCCATTGGCGAGGGCATTCATCGTTTTGTGGTTGCCGAGTTCACCCAGTTTGGCACGCACATTGTCAACATCACGCCGGGCAAGACTGAAACCCAGGGTGTTTCCGCTGGTTCGATCGGCACCAACCGACCCATCACGCTGGAAGATGTGGAGGCGCTGAAAAACGTGCCCGGCGCGCGTTACGTTAATGCTGCGGTAATGGGTAACGCTGAAATCCGTAGCGGCAACAAAAGCCGCCGGGTCATGGTGTATGGCGAAGGCGCGGATTTTTCCAAAGCGTTTTCCATGCGCGTGGCCGCCGGTCAGTTTTTGCCGCCAGACAGCAGTGAATCGGCGCGGGCGTTTGCCGTGCTGGGATCAAAAGCACGCCAGGAATTGTTTGGCGCGCAAAATCCATTGGGTGCGGTAATCCAGGTAGGTGGTTCGCGTTTTCGCGTGATTGGCGTCATGGCGCCAAAAGGCCAGGTGCTGGGATTCGATCTGGATGACACCGTGTACATCCCCACCGCCCGCGCCATGGAATTGTTCAACCGCGAAGGCGTGATGGAAGCGCATGTGGTCTATCGCGCCGATGCCAATGTGGACAAGGTGGTGGCTGACATTCGCCAGGTGCTGCTGGCACGCCACGGACGCGAAGACTTCACTGTCACGCCACAGCAGCAAATGCTGTCCACGCTTTCTACCGTGCTGGACGTACTCACCTTTGCCGTGGCCGCGCTGGGCGGCATTTCTCTGTTGGTAGGCGCCGTCGGCATCATTACGATCATGCATATTTCGGTGAATGAGCGCGTCTCCGAAATTGGCCTGTTGAAAGCACTGGGCGCCACCCGCACGCGCATCCGCACCCTGTTCCTGTTCGAATCCGCCGGTTTGTCATTGCTGGGCGGCGTGGTGGGTCTGGCGGGTGGCGGCTTGATTGCCTGGCTGCTGCAAACCCTGCTGCCTGCCCTGCCCGTGCAAGTGCCCTGGCTATATATCAGCGGCGCACTGGCCGCCTCTATACTGATCGGCCTGGGTGCGGGCGTTGCGCCAGCGTGGACGGCCTCGCGGCTGGATCCGGTGGAATCCTTGAGAACTGAATAACCATGACTGAATTCGACATCCTGCTGTTTGCCCCCCATCTTTCTCCCAACGGCGAAAAGGCGCGCGCCGCTTTCGACAATGGCAGGCTCGTCATCAACGGCCAGCCGGTAGAGGTAACGCCCGAGCAGTTCGGCATGACGCTGGGCGGGTTTGATCACAAACAGGTATTCCTGTTCTGGCACGCGGATGCCGATGGACAGGAAGGCCGCTGGGCCATCAGTCCCGCCAATGCCCGGGCGCTGGCGCAGTTGCAGGCGGATGCGCCAGCGCCCGTGCTGGCCATGCTAAAAAATGCAGGCCGCGATATTTCACGCCAGCGCCGCCGCTCGCGCATCGGCCTGGGGGCGCTGGGAGTTTTCCTGCTGCTGCCGCTGATTCTCCTGGGCGTGCTGTTCTGGCAGTCGCACAACATCGCGGGCTGGGCAGCGGGACATATTTCGATCGAAACCGAAAAGCAGCTTGGCGAACTGGCGTTCAAGCAAGCCACCGCCGGGCTGAAACTACGCCAGAGCGGCCTGGACGCGGCAGCCATCAAGGAAATCGGCCAGCGCCTGACAGTTGGTTCGAAATACAACTATCAGTGGTACGTTGCCGAAGACGCCAGCATCAACGCCTTTGCCGTGCCGGGCGGCTATGTCGTGGTCAATACCGGGCTGATCAAGGCAGCCGATTCCGCCGAGGAAGTGGCTGGCGTGCTGGCGCACGAAGTGCAGCACATCGAGCGCCGCCACACCCTGAAAAACCTGCTGCATTCGCTGGGGTTTCGCGCCCTGTCGGCCATGGTGCTGGGCGACTTTTCCGGTGCGCTGGGCGATGCCGCCATCAAACTCAGTGAACTGAAGTTTGGCCGCGATCTGGAAAGCGAAGCGGACAAATTGGGCTTGAATACCCTGAAAAAAGCCGGTATCGCGCCGCATGGCATGGTGAGCTTCTTTGGCAAATTATCGAAACAGGAAAACGGCGTGGCGCCGCCGGAACTGCTCTCCTCCCACCCTGCCAGCGAGTCGCGTATGCAAACGCTGCAAAGGATGGTGCAAGAATTGGGGCCGTGGCCGTCCACCCCCCTGCCCTATGACTGGGCAAGCATTAAAACAGTGTCACAACCCTGACGGGGTTTGCGTTGTAGTTGAATCGGCGGGGTTGCTGACATGCGCTGCGTAATGCCGCCGGAAAATCACTTCCAGTTCGTCGATGACTTCCACCGCAGCAACGCCGTGAATGACATGACGGGTCATTTGCGCCGAGGTGTCATTGAGCAATTTACTGCGATCCAGCATGGGGAAAGTCGCCATCAGGCGCTGGATGGCCTTGATGACGGACTCCTGCTCGGGGCGGGAAATTTCCAGCGGAACTTGCGAGACCTGATTCAGCCCGTCCGCCGCATCGCGGCTGGCGAGGAATTCGGCGTATTCAAGCAGCGCGGCCTGGCGCGGCGCACTCAAATCACGATATACGCGCAGGAGTTTTTTTCTGTCTGAGCTCATTCAGGCTGGCTCATTTTGCGGTTTTTGCACCCGCGGTTTTGGCCGCTGGCGCGGGCAGGACGCATTCCTGAAAGCGTTCTTCCACAAAACCGATGAAAGCATCCAGCAATTTGCTGCGGAATTTGTCTGGCGCATAAACCAGTGAAAACGCGCGGTAGAGCGGCGGGTCAAGCGGGATGGCAACAATTTCGCCGAGCCGGATTTCCTTGTTGACGGTCGCTGCCGAAAGCACAGCCACACCAAGACCAGCCTGCACCGCACCCTTGATGGCTTCGGGGCTGCCCAGCTCCATTTCTGTTACCAGGTCATCGGGGTTGACGCCTTGCTCGCGGAAGTAACCATCGACGACTTCGCGCGTGCCAGAACCCATCTCGCGTTGCACATAGGGCTGAAGCGCCAGCTCTTTGGCGGTAATCGCGTTTTTTTTGGCCAGCTTGTGGTCGGGCGCGCAGATCATGACCAGCTCGTCGTTGCAGCAAGCATGAACTTTAAGCGTGGGGTGGTGCGGTGCCGACTCAATCAGGCCGATGTCCAGGCTGTGATCGGCGACCTTGTTTTCGATGGTTTCGGAGTTGGCTACCATCAGCCTTGCCGCCACTTCGGGGTATTTTTCCTTGAACTTACCCAGTATGCGCGGCAGTTGATATTCGGCAATGGTGGTGGAAGCGCCGATCATCAGCGGCCCCGTCACCTGGCCGGTCAACTCGGCCACGCGGGCTTCCATTTCCTGCGACATGGCGAGGATGCGCTCGGCATAGCCCATCACCAGATTGCCCGCAACAGTGAGTGATATGCGGCCATGACTGCGCTCGAACAGGCGTGTGTTGAAGTGTTCTTCCAGCTGTTTGACCTGAAAGGTGACAGCAGGCTGGGTCATGTAAAGCATTTCGGCAGCTTTGGTAAAACTAAGCTGCTTGGCAACGGTGTAAAATACTTGTAGTCGGCGGTCGGCCATAATGGTTGCTGCTCCGGACTGAACCCGCAACGGGGCTCCGCAATACGACGTTATTGTCTTAAAAAAACTTTTTTTATTTAACCATAAACGCGACTGCTCCGCCAGACACAACATCCTTTGAATCGCGTTTTCTACACCGTTCTCGTCGCGCAGTTTTTGTCCGCCCTGGCCGACAATGCCTTGCTGTTTGCCGCCATTGGCCTGCTCATGTTCTACGGCGCGCCTGACTGGCATCACCCGCTGCTGCAAAGCGTTTTCGTCATTGCCTACATCGTGCTGGCGCCGTTTGTCGGGCCGTTTGCCGACGCTCTGCCCAAGGGGCGCGTGCTGTTCATCGGCAATGCCATCAAATTTGGCGGCTGCCTGGCCATGCTGTTTGGCCTGCCCGCGCTGGCGGCCTATTCCATTGTCGGCATCGGCGCGGCCACCTATTCCCCGGCCAAATACGGCATCCTTACCGAAATTCTCCCCCCGGAAAAACTCGTCATCGCCAACGCCTGGATGGAAGGTGCAACCGTGGCCGCCATCGTGCTGGGCGCCATCATCGGCGGCATCATGATCAATCCGGATATCGCCAGGGCAGGCTTTGCCGCGCTGGATATAGACATCAGCCATGCGCCGCCAAAATTCGCCATTGGCGTCATCACCACGTTGTATCTGCTGGCCGCTTTGGTCAACCTGTTCATTCCGCGCCTGCCGATTGACCATCGCTTGCCCAGCAAAAAGCCCGGTTTTGTGCTGCATGACTTCTGGCACAGCTTCTGGCTGCTGTGGAAAGACCCGCTGAGCCAAGTTTCACTGGCCGTGACCACGCTGTTCTGGGGCGTAGGCGCCACGCTTAGATTAATGATCATTGCCTGGGCCGCACTCAACCTCAATTTTGAACTGGATAAAGCTACCCAGCTCACAGGCCTGGTCGCTGTAGGGATTGCCATCGGCTCAATTTTTGCGGGCTGGCTCATCCCGCTTAAAAAATCTGTGCGTGTATTGCCTGCGGGCATCGTGCTGGGCTTTTTTCCCATTGCGCTCACCATGGTGCACGACTTCTGGATTGCCGCCGCCGTACTCACCCTGATCGGCATTTTGTCCGGCTTCTTCATCGTGCCGCTGAATGCGCTGCTGCAACATCGCGGGCATTTGCTCATGGGTGCCGGTCACTCCATCGCCCAGCAAAACTTCAACGAAAACATCTCCATCCTGCTGCTGACCGGCGCTTACGCCCTCATGATCCGCGCCGACTGGCACATCTACACCATCATGGTAGTGTTTGGCCTGTTTATCAGCGGGTTGATGACGCTGATCTGGAAACGCCACCACCTTGATCAGGTGCACTAGCTTTAGTTTCTTGCAACCATGACCCCATGACCCCGCAGGCCTTCATCGCCAAATGGCAGGGCAACAGCCTCACCGAAAAGGCTGGCGCGCAGGCACATTTTGAAGACCTGTGCGCCCTGCTTGGCGTAGAGCCGCCGCGTATCGAAGGCGAATACCAGTACGAACGCGGCCTGATTAAAAAGAGCAGCGCAAGTCAGGGTTGGGCAGACGTATGGAAACGCGGCTGCTTTGCCTGGGAATACAAAAAACCCGGCGGCGACCTGACCCGCGCACTCAAGCAGTTAATGGGCTACGCCCTGGTGCTGGACAACCCGCCGCTGCTGGTCGTATCTGACCGCACGCGCATCGAAATCCACACCCACTTCACCGGCACGCCCAGCGAAGTGCACAGCATCCCGCTGCAAGAAATCGGCGACCCGCAAAACCTGCAAAAACTGCGCTGGCTGTTTGAAGCGCCCGAACGCTTCAAACCCGCTACCAGCACCTACGCCGTCACCGAAGAAGCCGCCGCGCGCATGGGCGCAGTCGCAAAACGCCTGACCGAACAAGGCAATGCACCACAGAGCGTCGCGCACTTCCTCATCCAGTGCGTGTTCTGCATGTTTGCCGAAGACGCAAAGCTCTTGCCGGAAAAACTGTTTGAAACCGTGCTGGATCGTTCCAACCCCGATGGAGCCAAGGCACGGGCGCGGCTCACACAACTGTTCGAAGCCATGCGCGATGGCGGCGACTTTGCCATGAACGACATACCGTGGTTCAACGGCGGTCTGTTCAAGCACATCGACATCCCCGCGCTTACCACCGAAGACGTCGTGCAACTGCTGGATGCCGCACGCATGAGCTGGAGCGAAATCGAACCGGCGATTTTAGGCACCCTGTTTGAACGCGGCCTCAACCCCGACATGCGCAGCCAGCTGGGCGCGCACTACACCGACCCCGCCACCATACTCAAGCTCATCCGTCCTGTCATCGAACAACCGCTGTGGGAAGAATGGGCGGCAGTAAAGGCACAAATCGAAACCGCCAAGCCCAAAGCCAGGCAGGCGCTATTCATCGGCTACATAGAACGCCTCAAGAACTATCGCGTGCTCGACCCTGCCTGCGGCAGCGGCAACTTTCTGTATCTCGCGCTGAAAACGCTCAAAGACCTCGAACACCGCGCCAACCTCGAAGCCGAAGCGCTCGGCCTGCATCGCCAGTTGAACATCGAAACCAGCCCCGCCAACGTGCAAGGCATCGAACTCAACCCCTACGCCGCAGAACTCGCCCGCATCACCGTCTGGATCGGCGAAATCCAGTGGATGCTCGCACACGGCTACGCGCTGCGTCGTGACCCGATATTGCAATCACTCGACCACATCGAAAACCGCGATGCCATCCTGCTGTTTACTCCCTCTCCCCTCGTGGGAGAGCGCCGTGGTGAGGGGAGAGTTTCCGAGTCAGAATGGCCTGCGGTGGATGCCATCGTCGGCAACCCGCCATTTCTCGGCGGTAGCAAGAAACGTGGCGAACTCGGCGATGACACCTTCAACGCCCTCAACCGCGTGTACAAAGATCGCGTACCCGGCGGTGCCGACCTCGTCACCTACTGGTTTGAAAAAGCCCGCGCCCAGATCGAAGCAGGCAAAGCGCAACGTGCCGGGCTGGTTGCCACCAACTCCATCCGTGGCGGCGCCAACCGCAAAGTGCTGGAGCGCATCCTCGACACCACGCGCATTTTTGAAGCCTGGAGCGATGAGGCATGGGTCAACAACGGCGCGGCAGTACGCGTGTCGCTGGTGTGTTACGGCGGCAGTAAAAACAGCATATTGGATGGCAAACCAGTTGCAAAAATCCACGCCGACCTGACCGCTGGAAGCGAAACAGATGGCGCGATTGACCTGACCCTGGCAAAGCCCTTGGCAGAGAATGCGGGCGTCTGTTTCATGGGCGCATCCAAGAAAGCGCCTTTTGACATTGACGGCGAAACTGCCCGGCAATGGCTCAAACAACCAAACCCTAACGGCAAACCCAACCACGAAGTAGTGCGCCCTTTGTGCAATGCAATGAACATTACACGCCGGCCACTGGATACCTGGATTGTGGATTTTGGGACTGAGATGAGCGAATCAGACGCGGCTTTGTATGAAGTACCGTTTGATTATGTAACACGTGTAGTAAAGCCTATCAGCGAGAAAAATAAAGATGCGGTCGTGGCGCGAAATTGGTGGCGTCATGCACGACCTCGAATTGATATGCGTTCCGCCCTGAAAACGCTCAAACGCTTTATCGCCACCCCGGCTGTTTCAAAACACAGGATGTTTATTTATCTGGATATTGCCGTTTTGCCCGATCAGGCAACGTTGGCCATCGCCCGTTCCGACGACACCACCTTCGGCATCCTGCATTCGCGCTTCCATGAGCTGTGGTCGCTACGCATGGGCACGTCGCTGGAAGATCGTCCACGCTACACCCCCACCACCACCTTCGAAACCTTCCCTTTCCCTGCCGGGCTCACGCCGCGCGACAACCGGGGTTCGAATCCCCACGGGGACGCCATCGCCGCTGCTGCGCAAAAGCTGAACGAACTGCGCGAAAACTGGCTCAACCCGCCAGAGTGGACGGACTGGGTGCGAACCAGGGAAGAAGAGCAAGCCGGCTTCCCGCTGCGCCCGGTCGCCAAGCACGGCCATGAAGCGGATTTGAAAAAACGCACGCTGACCAATCTCTACAACGCGCGCGCAGAAGGAAAAGCAAGCTGGCTGGATAACGCGCACAAGCAACTGGACATGGCCGTGGCCGCCGCCTACGGCTGGGCCGACTACACGACAGACATGCCAGACGAAGAAATTTTCAAGCGCCTGCTGGCGCTGAATCTGCAACGCGCAAAAATTCAGTGATAGCGGCTCTGTGCCACGTGCCAGATTTGCAGGATTTCTACCGCTTCGCTGCTCACGCGATAAGTCAGCAGGTAGTTGCGGTGCAGCATCAACTCGCGCGTGCCTTCCAGTTGACCGCGCCGACCTATGAATGGATGCCGGGTCAGATGTTCTGCGGTTTGCCTGAACCCTGAAGCAAGTGCCTGTGTTGCCTGTGGATTATCTTGCGCGATGTAACCCAGAATTTCTTGCAGGCCAGCCAGTGCGCCGCGCGTCCATTTAAGCCTCATAACGCTTGAAGAAGTTTTCCACTTCATCGGCGCTGGCAAAGTCGCCCTGATCCGCTGTGGAAACAGCTTTTTTCAACGCCTCTATTTGCGGAACCCGCCAATCGAGATAATCAGCCAGCGCCTCGCTGGCTACTGTGGCTTGGGGGCGGCCAACCAGTTGCGCATAGTTTTCCAGACGCTCTTTCAATTCCTGTGGTAGGCGAACATTGAATTGGGTTGCAGATGAAGATTTGCTGTCAGTTGCCATGAATTGGCCTACATGAAATGATAGCTTATTGATAGCATACTGCTATTGTCTTGCAAAGCCAATTGCCACCGCCTAATATAACAATCGTTATAACGCTTTGGAGGCCGCCATGCATGCACTCAAACTGACCCAGATCGGCAATTCCGTGGGTGTCATTCTGCCCAAGGAAGTATTGGCACGCCTGAAGCTGGAAAAAGGCGATACGGTATTCATTACCGAGTCGCCGGA
>CAYTZP010000008.1:0-17193 GCA_964442685.1 uncultured Thiobacillus sp. | reverse complement strand
TGGCACGCCTGAAGCTGGAAAAAGGCGATACGGTATTCATTACCGAGTCGCCGGAGGGATATGCGATTACACCGCACGACCCGGAATTTGAAGCGCAGATGAAGGTTGCGCGCGAGGTGATGAAGAAGCGCCGCGCCGTGCTGCGTGAGCTGGCGAAATGAGCTGGGTTTGGCTCAATCGCGCTGTATTGCTGGCAGCGCACAATGAGCAACTTGCTGAACACGGTGGCGCTGCGGGGATTCGCGATGAAAACCTCTTCGATTCGGCACTTGCCCGGCCTGTCAATCTGGCTGCGTACGGAGAGCCTGATGCAGCAGCACTGGCAGCGGCTTATGGTGTCGGCCTGGCAAAGAACCATCCTTTTGTTGATGGCAACAAGCGCACGGCCTATGTAGCAATGGAAACTTTCTTGCTGCTGAATGGCTTTGCGCTGGATGCATCCGACGCAGAATGTCTGCTAACCATGTTGGCCGTTGCATCAGGCATCCTTGACGAAACAGGCTTTGCTGACTGGATACGCCAAAATAGTTCGGCTATCGGTTAGCCCGGCTTTCTCGCCACCACGGTGTGGAATTTCTTGACGGTGTTTTCCGGCGCGGGAAATTCGTCGTGCTTTGAATACAACACTTCCCAGCCGTCAAATGCGCGGTTCAATTCCTGGTCGCCAAACAGGTAGTAGTGTTCTGGCTCGAACATGCCCAGGTAGGTGGTGCCTTCGATCAGTACGTTGATGGCCGCCGTGCCGCCGGGTTTGGTGTGCGCAACAATATCGGCCAGCATGGCGCGCGCCTGCTGTTGTGGAAAAAACATCAAGAGGCCGATAGACACGATGCTGTCGTAATCACCGTCGATGGCGTAGTGGTTCAATTCCACCTGATAGGCCGCCAGTGGCAAGCCAAGTTTGTTGGCGTTCAGGTTGATGCGATCCACCGCCGTGCGGCTGCAATCCAGCGCGGTGACGGCACTGCCGTTTTTGGCGGCGGCAATGGCCAGATTGCCCAGCCCGCAGCCCAGATCAAGCACGCCGCCGGACAGGTGCGGCAATACGGTGGTTTCAAACGGGTTGAGGGCGAATTCGTCTTTGGCGATTTGCTGCTGAAACTGCTGGTCGAAGAAGGTTTTAGATTTCATGTAAAAGCACACCCGCTAAAAACTTGAACAAGGAGGACAGGAGTAAACCAAACCAGAGCGTTACGTCTGATTACGGCTTTCCTCTTGTCCACTTGTCTTCTTTGTAAGGCTTTGTCTAGTTTTGCGCTTTAACCACGCTCATGGCTCCCGCAATCAGGGTGGAAATGTCCGCCATGTTGCTGGGCACAATCAGGGTGTTGCCGGTTTTGGCGATATTCCCGAAGGCATCGACGTATTTCTCCGCCACTTTCAAATTCACGGCCTGCATGCCGCCTGGCGCTTGCGTGGCTTGCGCCACCATGTACAGCGCCTTTGCGGTGGCTTCGGCCACCAGCTTGACGGCTTCGGCCTCACCCTGAGCGCGGTTGATGGCGGCCATTTTTTCGCCTTCGGATTCGCGGATGGCAGCTTCGCGTTCACCAGTGGCGATGTTGATCTGTTCCTGCATCTTGCCCTCGGAAGTAGCGATGACGGCGCGCTTTTCACGTTCTGCTGTGATTTGAGCCTGCATGGCGTGGAGAATTTCTTTCGGCGGGGTCAGATCCTTGATTTCGTAACGCAGCACTTTCACGCCCCAGTTGAGCGAGGCTTCATTGAGCACTTCCACCACGCCCTTGTTGATGTGTTCGCGTTCTTCAAAGGTCTTGTCCAGTTCCATGCGGCCAATCAACGAACGTAGTGTGGTTTGCGCCAGCTGGGTAATGGCGGCAACGTAATCGCTGGAGCCATAAGACGCGAGGCGCGGGTCTGTGACCTGGTAATACAGCACGCCATCGACGGCGAGCTGGGTGTTGTCCTTGGTGATGCAAACCTGGCTGGGCACGTCGAGCGGGACTTCTTTGAGGATGTGCTTGTAGGCAAGGCGATCGACAAAGGGAATGACCAGGTTGAGACCCGGCGCCAGCGTGGCGTGGAAGCGACCCAGACGCTCGATGACCCAGGCGTGCTGTTGCGGCACCACGCGCACGCCCTTGGCGATGACGATAAGAACAACGATCAGCAGGACGAAGGCGATTTCCATTTATTTCTTCCTTTTACCGAATGTATTGACTTGGCACTCCTCCCCCGCTCGCCGGGGGAGGTTGGGAGGGGGTAAGACAGCCGTTTCAATTACACAACGAAATTACCCCTCCCCAACCCTCCCCGGCAAGCGGGGAGGGGTTCATGCGTTACCCAGCACCAGCACCGTGCCGCGCATGGCGCGAATGACCAGTGGCTTGTTGCTGTCCACATTGGCATCCTGCGCTTCGGCATCCCACAACGCACCACGGTATTTGACTTGTCCGCGAGCGCCCTGCCAGCTTTCAACACTCACCGGCTGGCCGATGTCGAGGTCTTGCAGGTTGGTTTCGTTGCCCACTGCCCGCCGCCATTTTTTCAGCGCGATGGTGCCCGCCACGCCAATCACGGCGGCAATGACAATTTGTGTCGTCACGCCCAGCCCCATCCACGCTGCCACGCCCGCAGCGGCAGCGGCCACGCCATACACCAGCAGGAAAAAAGTACCAGTGGTCAGCTCCAGTCCGATCAGGACAAAGGCCAGGATCCACCAGATTGTGTATGCGCTCATGTTTACCTCTTGAGTATGGCGGGTTTGTCGGACAGTTCATTGCTATTGCGCGCGCCGGGCGGAAAATGCACTGCCAGCAGTTTATGCACGCGGCGGATGCCTTCCAGCGCGCCAGCCCTGAAATCGCCAACCCGAAAATGCTGTTCCATTGCGTGTGCAATCTCATCCCATGCGGCTTGCCCGACTTTTTCAGCTATGCCGCGATCGGCCACAATTTCCAGATCGTGGTCGGCCAGCAGAAGATAAATCAATACGCCGCTATTGTCTTGCGTATCCCACACATGCAGGCGCGAAAACGCATCAATGGCAGCCTGGCGTGCGGTCACGCGCTTGAGTATGGCGGTCATTGGCAAGCTGGTTTCGATGGCAAAGCGGATTTCACCGCTGTGATGTTTTTCCGAATCGCGGATCGCGGTTTCAATTTCGGCCAGTAATGCCGACGGAAAACGTCGCCGCAATGTGAAGGGCAGTGCAAACAGATGGCGCAAGAGACGACTTACCATGATCCGGATGACCCTCCTCCACCAAAGCCGCCACCGCCGCCGGAGAAACCCCCGCCTCCGCCCCACGAGCCGCCACTACTGCCACCGCCAAATCCACCGCTGCTCCAGCCGCCGCCGCTCCCGCCCCGGTTGCCAAATACGAAAAACAGCACGATCAAAAATGCAATCAAGCCAACAAAAAACGCGCCGCTTATCAGCCATACCGCGCTACCCGCGCCAAGTCCGCCCACCAACGCGCCCAAGCCCCTGCCAAACAAGGCACCCAGCACCACGCCAGCAGCAATGCCGAAAAACACTGGCAATATCAGCTTGTCGATATCAACGCCCGCCGCAGTTTGTGATATTTGCGGCGGCGGCAGCGGCTCGCCTTCGATCAGCCGCAACATGCGGCTAACGCCCGCCTCCACACCGCCGGAATAATCGCCCTGTTTGAAGCGCGGCACGATGTCTTCTTCGATGATGCGTTTGCTGGCAATGTCGGTGAGCACGCCTTCCAGACCGTAGCCGACTTCGATGCGCACGCGCCGGTCGTCCTTGGCCACAATCAGAATCGCGCCATCGTCGGCTTCTTTGCGCCCCAGTTTCCACGCCTCGGCGACGCGAATGCCGAACTGCGCAATGTCCTCCGGCTGGGTAGTAGGCACGATCAACACGGCAATCTGGCTGCCCCTGGCCTGCTCGAACTGCGCGAGCGTGGATTCAAGACGACTGACCGTGTCTGGCGCAAGCGTGCCGGTGAGATCGGTTACACGCGCCTTGAGTGGCGGCACGGCAACTTCAGCATGGGCTGGGGCTAGTGCGAGAAGGAAAAACAGAAAAACAAAAAAAGCACGAGCGCAGCGGCGCAAAGAGGCGAAGATGCCATCAAAAAAACTGGAAAAAACGCTTAACCACAGAGGCACAGCGCTGCTCCTTTCCACTCCCATGCCTGCCCATAACCCGAATTGGTTTTTCTCTGCGCCTCTGCGTTCATTGGTTTTTCAGTATCCCGCACTCAGGGGGCTTGAACCGGAAGAAGAAGTGGACTCGCTACCGGAAGGTGCGGCAGCAGGTGCAGGCACGCCAAAATCCACCTTGGGCGGCGTCGCGATGGCCTTTTCGTTTTCTACCGTAAAGTTGGGTTTGACTTCATAACCGAACACCATGGCCGTGAGATTGCTGGGAAACTTGCGCACGGTGACGTTGTATTCCTTGACCGCTTCAATGTAGCGGTTGCGCGCCACGGTAATGCGGTTCTCGGTCCCTTCCAGCTGCGCTTGCAAGTCGCGGAACACGCCGTCGGCTTTCAGTTGCGGGTAGTTTTCTGCCACCACCAGCAGGCGTGACAAGGCGCTGCTCAATTCACCCTGTGCTGCCTGGAAGTTCTTGAGCGCCTGTTCGTCGGTCGTGGGATCGCCGGACAATTGCACCTGGCCAACCTTGGCGCGCGCCTGGGTCACCTGGATGAGAATGTCTTTCTCGTGCGCGGCATAGCCTTTGACCACGTTGACCAGATTGGGCACCAGGTCAGCGCGGCGCTGGTACTGGTTGAGCACTTCGGACCAGGAAGATTTGATCGTCTCGTCCGTGGTTTGCAGGGTGTTGTAACCGCAACCCGTCAGGGTAAGCGATAGGAAACCGATGGCCAGCCATTTCTTGATCATGTGCAAACTCCCGAACGTGTAATGAAACAAGACCAGATGTTATGCCAGATTGGGCAAATTCAAACAGTGAGATTTTTCATGGTTTGCCGCGCCAGGCACAAATCTTCCCATGCTTTGGCTTTGTCTGTCAGATTACGCAGTAAATATGCCGGATGGTAGGTAACGATAAGTGGAATGCCCTGATAGCGGTGCACTTGCCCACGCAGCTTGGCGATAGCGTCATCTGTTTGCAGCAGGCTTTGCGCGGCAAAACGCCCCATGGCCAGGATGATTTTTGGCTGGATCAATGCAATCTGCCGCAACAAGTAGGGCATGCAGGCGGCAACTTCTTCTGGCGCCGGATTGCGGTTGCCGGGCGGGCGCGATTTGAGCACGTTGGCGATATAGACGTTTTCGTCGCGCTTGAGGTCGATGGCAGCAAGCATGGCATCCAGCAGTTTGCCGGCCTGGCCAACAAAGGGTTCGCCCTGCTCGTCTTCGTCCGCGCCGGGTGCCTCGCCGATGATGAGCCAGTCGGCGTTTTCATCGCCCACGCCAACCACGCCCTGGGTACGGGTTTTGTGCAGATCACAGGCGGTGCAAGTCCGGATGGCGTGTTTCAGCGCATCCCAGTCCATTTGCATGACCGGATCATCAGTGTCGGGATCAACAGTGTTTACCGGCGCTGTTTTGAGCCGCCAGACTGGCGCAATGCCAAGTTCCTGCAACACCAATTCGCGCGGCAGGCTCATACACCAGGCTCCAGTTTGCAGCGCATGACCAGCGCGTCTTCCCTGCCCTGCTGCGCGGGGTAATAGTCCTTGCGGATGGCAAAGCCCTCAAAGCCATTGCGGTTGTATAGCCGGATGGCGCCGGTATTGCTGGGACGTACTTCCAGATAGAGGATGTTGATGCCCGCCGCGCGCGCTTGTTGCAATACATATTGCAGCAGCGCCGCCCCCAAGCCCTGACGCTGCCATCTGGGAGAAATGGCAATATTGAGCAGATGCGCTTCTTCAAACACGCTCATCATCACCGCATGTCCAATAGCCTCGTGACCGATTTCATACACCCAGCAGTGGTGCCCCGCATGAATCGAATCAATGAAGTTGCCCGCTGTCCAGGGAAACGGATAACTGGCCTGATCCACCAGCAGCACTGCGGGCACATCGGCTTCGCGCATGGGGCGAATTTTGTGTTTTAGCTCCAGCACGGCGTTCATTGATACCCTGCTCTCATTTATAACCTTTGGCGTGGCGCTCGCTGATGGTCATGGCCACCTTGTTGCGCAGGTAAATGGGCTGCGCCAGGCCTGGATCGAAGCGGGCTGGGTCAAATTGGGCACTGTTCAACCCGGCAGCCTGCAACTTGCGTGCAGCCAGGCGGGCAATGGCATCAGCCTGCGGCACCTGGCCTGTATCGGCGGAATGGATGTGCAGATGCGCTGCCAGTTGTCCTTCGCGTATGCCGTACCCGGAACCTGCGCCCTGCCAGCCAGTATCCGGCAAGGGCGGCAAATCCGCGATGGCCGCAAGACAAGGTTCAAGCACTGCCGTCCAGTCCAGCCCCTTGCGTTCATACGCCGCAAAATAAACTTCATCCAGACGCGCATCCAGCGCACAGGCGATTTTGTTTGCGGCGGTGTTTTCGGCCAGCGCCTCCAGGGTACACACCGGCACCACCGGCAAATTTGCGCCATATGCCAGCCCCTGCACCACGCTGGCGGCAATACGCACGCCAGTAAACGAACCGGGGCCTGCGCCAAATGCCAGCGCATCCAGCTCTGTCAGTTTGCCATTTGCTTCGGCCAGCAGACGGTCAATCATCTCCAGCAGGATTTCGCTGTGACTCTGTCCGGCCAGTTCTGAATGCGTGTGCATTGCCCCGCCATCCAGCAGGGCGATGGAGCAATATTCGGTAGAGGTTTCAATGGCCAGAATTCGCATGGCGCTATTTTAACAGCGGCGATCCTATTCAACCGGCGCGAGAATCTCGAAGCGCACCCGCTGCCACGGGTCGCGGGATTCCGTCAGCCTGGTGACACGTGCGACAAGCTTGGCGCCGCTGTCCATCAAGCGCGCAATATCGCTGTTTTCGCGGCGCGGCACATAACCAAGTTTGAGTCCCCGCCAGTCCACGCGAACCGCCTTGCTGTCGTAAGGATTGTCCGCCTCGCGTGTGAGCGTCAGCGCATCGCCAGGCTGGATTTCCGCCCACACCGCCTTGCCGTGGTGGTATTGAAAACCCGCTAATGGTGAATCCTGCAACAGGATGTGGGTTTGCGTTGCGCTTGCTTGCTGCGGCCATGCAATGGACAGGAGCACGGCAAAAAACACCGTTACAACGACTTGTTCAGCCTTGCGCATTCGTTTGCTCAAGAAAAGCCTGCACCTCGTCCAGCTTGCGCGTGCGTTTCATTGGCGGCAGGGCATCCAGCACTTTGCGCCCGTAAGATTTAGCCGTCAGGCGCGGGTCGCACAGCATCAAAATGCCGCGATCGGTTTCGCTGCGAATCAGGCGCCCCGCACCCTGCTTCAGCGAAATCACCGCTTCCGGCAACTGGTATTCCATGAACGAATTGCCCCCTGACTCATTGATGCGGGCGATGCGCGCCGCCACCACCGGATCATCCGGCGGCGCAAAAGGCAGCTTGTCGATAATGACCACCGACAGCGCCTCGCCCGGCATGTCCACGCCCTCCCAAAAACTTTGGCTACCCAGCAGCACGGCATTGCCCGCTTGCTTGAAACGCTCCAGCAGCACCTGTTTGGACTCGTCGCCCTGAGCCAGGATGGGAAAATCCAGCTCGCGCTGCTTGAAGGCCTCAGTCAGCATGGACTTGGCGTGATCCATGGCGCGCAACGAGGTAAACAGCATGAAGGCGCGGCCGCCGCTGGCTTCAAGCACCGGCAGTGCCGCCTCCACCACGGCCTGGGTATGCTCGCGCGTGTTCGGCTCGGGCAGGTTGAGCGGAATATAAACCAGCCCCTGCTCGGCATAATTGAACGGGCTATCGACACACAGGGTTTGCGCATCCGCCAGTCCCAGCCGATCCAGCAAATGCGAAAAATCGCCGCCGACGCTCAAGGTTGCCGAAGTCAGCACCCAGGCGCGGTTATCCTGCAACACCTGGGGGCCAAACACGTTGGCCACCGTGAGCGGCGTGGCGTGCAGCACCAGCGAGCGCCCGGCGGTTTCCACCCAGCGCACCCAGTCGATCTCTTCGCCTTTAGCTTCGCGCTTCACTTCGGTCGTACCGGCACGCCACCGCTTGAGTTTGCCCACCAGTTCCTGTGCGCGCGCATGGCAGGCGGCCAGTTCTTCATCGCGCTCGGCCTGTGCGTGCAGTTGCTCGTTAAGCGTGGCAAGCGTGGTTTGCAGTTGCCCAAGCGCCTCGACGAATTCACTGCGTGTCTCGGCTTGCTTGACCGGCAGGCGCAAATTCATTTCCACGATAGACATGCGCAGGGTTTTGGCGGCCTTGTCCAGCGCATCCGCCGCCTTTGCCAGTTCTGGCGAGTCTTTTGCGTGTACCAGCGCGGCATGGCGGGTATCGCGCGCCAGGTCGATCATCTGGCCGGTGGACACCGATTGCCCGAAGAACAGCGCGGCGGTATCCGCAAGCTGGTGCGCCTCATCCAGCACAACGGTATTGCTGGCGGGCAGCAGTTCGGCCACGCCTTCATCGCGCAGCCACAAATCTGCAAAAAACAGATGATGGTTGACCACCACCAGTTCGGCTTCCAGCGCGTCTTTGCGCGCCTTCATCACAAAGCAGTCGCGAAAATGCTGGCACTCGCCACCCAGGCAGTTCTCGCGGGTGGAAATGGCGTACTGCCAGGCTGGATGGGTTTCGCGGATGCCGGCCGCTTCGCTGCGGTCGCCACTGTGGCTGGTTGAGGCAAAGCGATGAATGCGATGCAGCGTGGCCGCCTCTTCTGCGCTGGCAAAGCGGCCATCAGCCAGGTTGCGTTCCAGATAATGGCGGCATACATAGTTGGCGCGCCCTTTGAGCAGCGAAACCTTGACCGGAATTTCCAGCGCCGCCAGCAAGGCCGGAATGTCGCGGCGGAATAACTGATCCTGCAAGGCGCGCGTGCCAGTGGAAACGATCACCTTGCCGCCAGAGAGTAAAGACGGCACCAGATAAGCCAGGGTTTTGCCCGTACCCGTGCCCGCCTCCGCCACAATAACCCTGTTCTCAGTCAGGCTTTCAAGCACACGCGCCGCCATTGCCATTTGCTGCGGCCTGTGCCGATAATGACTCAAACGTGTGGAGAGCAGACCGTCGTCCGAGAAAATTTGTTCAAGCTCGGTCGGCGTTGTCACGATAAACTACAAAACGTTAATAAAAGGCTCACAAGTGCTTTCAGGAGACAGGCATGTTGCATGGCATGTTACAACAGCGCATACGGTTTCTGGTTTTGAGCCTGGTACTGCTGTTCTCGGGCATGCACAGCCGTGCCGAGACTGTTTCTGTCAAGCTCAACAGTAAAATCACCGCCACGGCCAGCTTTCATGCCGGGGACAAAACCAAACCGGCCATATTGATGATGCACGGCTTCTTGCAAACCCGCGAGTTCGCCATTGTCAAAAGCATGTCTGACGAGCTGGTTACCGCTGGCTACACCGTGCTTGCGCCAACTTTGTCGCTGGGCATCACCCATCGCAAGAGAAGCCTGGACTGCGAAGCGTTGCACCTGCACAGCATAAACGGCGATATCGAGGAAATACAACGTTGGGTGCAATGGCTGCGCGACAAGGGTTACAAAAAGATAGTCGGTTTTGGCCACAGTTTTGGCGGCACGCAACTGCTGGCCTGGGCGGATAAATACCCTCATGCGGATATCGAGCTGATCGCTATCAGCCTAGTAGGCAGTATGCCGCAGATACAATGCAATAAGGCGGCTGCCCCGACAGAACGCAAGCGCGGCGAGGTGCTGTTGACCGCGCCACTGTCTTTTTGCAATCGCTACACAGCGCCCGCATCGCACTATTTTTCTTATCTGGACTGGAATGAGCCAAAGATACTCAATGCCATCCGTACCACCGCAATGCCCGTCCATGCCATTCTGGGATCTGGCGACAATCGTCTGATACCATGCTGGGAAGCGCAGATCAGACAATCTGGCGCAGACGTTCATGTGATCAGGGGCGCCAATCATTTCATTGATGGCACATATGAGTTTGATGTGCTGGAAATCGTACTGGGCATACTCAAACACTCCACACACCGATTTCACCTCTAAACGCAAACTCCGCTGCCGTGCCAACATCAATTCATGTTTCCGCATCCGGGATGTCCATTACGCGATGGGTGGCCAGATTTTTTGCCATTGCCGGACTGGCCTTGCTGGTCATGGGAGCATATGGCCTGTACCAGCTATCCAGACTGGATGACGAAATTGCCGCCATCCGCAGCAGCGCTGCCAAAGAGGAAATCACCAGCGCGGTTCAGACGTTGCATGAAGTGGTAAAAAAGCAGGCACTGGCATTGGCAACCTGGGATGAAACCAGGCAACAACTGGTTAACCCGGATTATTACGGTTACTGGAAATCTTCGCGCGTACACCATGCCGGACTGATTAAAAATTTCTTTCAGGATTTTGATCTATATGGTCTGGATGGTTTGCCTTTGCCAGGCAATACAGAAGGCAAACTGTACGCCAAGCCTGCAAGCCCGGATGGAGTCAGCTATTACGTACCCGACAAGGGAATGGAACGCATTACACACATCGTGCCGGTTTTTACTGACGAGTCCAACGCCGTGTTGCTGGGGTATATGCAGCTTGAGTTCGACTTTGTCCAGGCGCTCGGACAAACCCGCAGTTTCAGCACGCTAGACCCCGCCTCTATCAAGACCTCGTACCAGGGTGCGCTGCTCCCGTTGCAGCAACTGCCCTCGCATCTCCAGTTCCGGATTTTTCCGCCCAGCGAATTCACCACGCTTAAAAGCGGCATGATTAACGCATACCTTGCCCTGGTTGTCGTCATCCTGTTATCCGCGCTGGCGGCTTACATTGCCATGCAACGCAAGCTGGCTCGGCCGCTGGCTGAACTGGCCAATGCCATTGACAACATCAAGCCCGACGAGATTCAGCTTGAGCACATCGACAAGCTGGCCATGCCCATGCCATTGCACGAACTGGATACAGTTCGACATGCGGTGCAGACCTTCCGGCAAAAACTCGGGGATGCGCGCATCGCGCTGGAAAACAGCAGCCAGGCCTTCCAGCGTCAGGCGAGACAGGACGCCCTGACCGGCACATTCAACCGCCGCGCCTTTGAACAGGATTGGGAAACGCTTACCAACAAACCCGGCAGGCAGGCCGTACCACTGGCATTGCTGCTGTTCGACTGCGACCATTTCAAACCCATCAATGACACCTACGGCCATCATGTGGGCGACCGCGTGCTGCAAATCATTGCCGATTCGGTCAGCAGGGTGCTGCGCAGCGGCGACCGGCTTTATCGCATTGGCGGCGATGAGTTCATCACACTGCTGAAAAGCGCGGACGAAGAAACCGCAATGGATATCGCCAAACGATGTCTGGACAGTGTGCGCGCGCAAAACTTCAAGGAGCTGGGCATCAAGGAGCCCGTCGGCATCAGCATCGGCATTGCCCCGGGCACTGTCAGCACAACCGCCGATCTGACCCGCCTGCAGGCACGCGCCGACGCCGCCATGTACCAGGCCAAGCGCCCAGGCAGTCTGAAAATCGCACTTTATCGCGAGCATGAAAACACCCCGGACGACGTGCTGGTTGGCAGCCTGGAAGCGAATGCGCTATATCAGGCACTGGCCAACCCGGATCTGCTGGAGCTGCATTTCCAGCGTATGCAGCCTTGCGGCGACGGTGCTGCTTATATGGAGGCGCTGAGCCGCATACGTCACGATAGCGGATTGCTTACGCCCGCCCGGTTTATGCCCGTGGTGCAAAGCAGAAGGCTTGAGGCCGAATTCGATCTCGTGGTCATCCGGCGTATCGGCGAACTGATGCAGGCCGGAAACCTTCCCGTTGGCACGGGGGTTTCGGTCAACCTTTCGGCGCAGAGCCTGGGGCGCGCCGAAGTCGTCGCGCAGCTTACGGAGCTGACACGGTACAAGAATACACATCCGCTGATACTGGAAATTACCGAAACTTCACTGGTGCCAAGACTGGAAGAAATCAGTCATCACATCAACGTATTGCGTAATGGCGGATTCAAGATTGCGCTGGACGACTTTGGCAGCGGCTACTCACCCTTGCGCTACCTGTCCGACATGCCGATCGATATCATCAAGTTTGACATGGCGCTGGTGCATCAGCTCCAGCACGGCGGGCGCGCAGGTCTGGTGGTGGCGGACTTTGTACGCTTGATGCTGGATGCGGGATACACCCTGATTGCGGAAGGCATCGAGAACGAGGCGCAACTGGAAAAAGCGCGCACACTCGGTTTTCATTTTGTGCAGGGCTTCCATATTGCGCGCCCCGAACCCATTGACGGTTCAAGAGCATTAATGCTTGCCTGAGCGCCAGATGGAGAAAATGATCCACACGCTGTTGATGAACGCGATGAAAAAACCCAGCAGGCCGAACAGGGGCAATCCAAACAGCGTCGGCCCGCCCTGCACGGTCATGATGATGGACGAGCCAATGACCAGCGAAGCAGTCAATATCCCCATGGTCAGCCGGTTGCTGGCGCGGTCGAGCTGATGCCCGAAATGATCCAGCCGCTTCATGTCCAGATCAATGCGCATTTTGCCGCGCCGTGCCTCGCGCAGCAGATGGGAAAGATCGCGCGGCAATCCCGAGATTATGCCCGCCATGTCACGCAGGCTCTTGCGCCCGCGTGCGAGAATAGCCTGCGGTGAATAACGGTCGGCAATCACCTTTTCAATGAAAGGCGTAACGTGATCGACCATATGGAAATTCGGGTCAAGCTGCTGCCCGAATCCTTCCAGCGTAATCAGGGTTTTGAACAGCAGCGTCAAATCAGCCGGCAGCACAAGTGCGTTGTCGCGCATGATGGTGGTGATGTCCTGCAACAGCGCGCCGATTTTCACATCCTTGATTTGCAGGTCGTTGTAGCTGAACACCAGCTCGGACAGGTCGTGCGCCAGGCGGTTCTCGTCAATTTCGGCATCGCCCGCCCAGTCCATCAAGACTTCCAGCACTGCCCACTCGTCGATGTTAACCAGGGCATGCAGCAAATCGACAATCTGATTGCGCCGCAGCTCGGTGAGATGTCCCACCATGCCAAAGTCAATCAGGCCAATACGATTTTCGGGCAGGAAAATAATGTTTCCCGGGTGCGGGTCGGCATGAAAATAACCGTGTATCAGCACCATTTTAAGTACCGTATCTGCCCCGTGTGAGGCCAGCTCAACCGGATTAAGCCCCGCCTCCAGCAGACGCGCCGAAGCTGTTCCCTTGATACCGATAATTTCTTCCTGCACGTTGACGCCAGCCGAGGTGTAATCCCAGTAGACCTTGGGAATGCGCACCATGTCGTCGCCAGCAAAATTGCGCGCAAACTGGTCGATGTTGCGCGCTTCCTTGACCAGATCCAGCTCACGACGCAAGGAACGGCGAAACTCTCCCGCCATGCGCACAGGTTGAAACCTGCGCCAGTCCGGTACTTCGCTCTCAATCAGCTTGGCAAAGTGTTCCAGAATGCGCAGGTCGGCCTCCACCTGCGCCTCTATACCCGGCCTGCGCACTTTGATGACGACAGGCGAACCATCTGCCAGCGTGGCTCGATGTACCTGGGCAATCGAGGCCGCCGCCATCGGCTCGGCTTCAAACCGGGTAAAGACTTCCTCTGGCGGACTTCCGAATGCCTTGGTCAAAATCGCATGAATGGCGGCATAGTCGGCAGGCGGCACATGGCTGTGCAGCTTCTCGAGTTCCTCGATCCAGGCCGGGGGAAACATATCCACCCTGGTTGCCATCAACTGGCCAAATTTGACGAAAGTAGGTCCCAGTTCTTCCAGCGCGAGACGAATTCTTACCGGCAGCTCCAGCCGCGATATTTCAGTATTGGTTTGCCAGTGCAGCAAACTGCCTGCACGCTCCAACATGTGCGCCATGCCCAAAATGCGCACCAGATCACCCCATCCATAACGAATCAGGATGGTGGCTATTTCATGCAGTCGGTGCAGGTCACGCACTACAGAGATGGTTTCCAGAAGCATGGCGGGTCTTCAATTCGCGTTAAAATGCGGAAAAAGTGGTCAAAGCCACATTACACAATATAGCCAAGGTGGTCATCCTGATCCCGGCTGGCGACCATTGGAGCGAGACGACATGCAAACAAAAATACTGGCAATGTTGACCGGCCTGTGTCTGATGCAGTCTGCAGCCATTGCCAACGATACCCTGCCTGGCACAGCAAGTGAAATTCCACTTTATGCCATCAGCCTGATTGGCACGCCATACAAATTTGGCGGCAAAAGCCCGGAAACTGGCATGGACTGTAGCGGTTTTGTTGGCCATGTTTTCAAGCAAACCGTCGGCATGCAATTACCCGCGAGTGCCGAAAAAATCAGCCGGAACGGTCAGCCCGTGCAAAGCAGTGAATTGCAGCCCGGCGATTTGGTGTTTTTCAACACACTCAATCGCGCCTTCTCGCATGTCGGCATTTATCTTGGCGAGAACCGCTTCGTGCATTCCACCAGCAGCGCCACCGGTACTGTCATGGTTTCCAGGATGAATGACACCTACTGGTCGAAACGCTTTGACGGCGCGCGTCGGTTGATCAAGCCCCTGGGCGAACTTTCACGCCGGCCCTGACACTCATGAAGTTACTGCTGGCGCTTGTTGTTGCAATACTGCCCGCGACAGTAACAGCCGAGGCAACAACGTCCCCGCAGGCGCCAGAAGACTGGTTTAACAGCAAGGGCGCCGATGGCGTCAACGAAGGCAAGCTGACATTCCTGCCAACGCCGCCAGCCAAGCCCGTACACCACCATCAAAACCGTATCCGGATTACAGCGGACAGTCTCGTCACGGGTTGGACTGCGCTCGATCAATGCCACGATCATCTGGATGCCGTGCCGGTGGCGCAGATCAGCTTTCGCAAAGGCTTTGTGCGCAATCTGCGCATCGTCGAAGCACGCGCCATCGACAAGGCCTGGGTGGACGGCGCAAGCATACAGCTGCAAGGCGTGTCACCCGGGGCGCGTTTGTGTCTTGCCGTGCAAACACGCGCCTTGAAGAATGCTGGCAAGGGTCGCTTTACACTGCACAACGGCCCTTACATGCGCAAGTTTCTTGACGGTTATTACCCCATGCGGGTTTCCCTGCAACTGGACTATCCCGATCAGCTGCTGCAGCTTGTCGCACTCTCCCCGGACGAACAGGCCGGTTTTCTGGTTCACCGGAACAAGGGGCAAATCCGCATCGAAACCGTGTTTGAAGGCGAATTACGCACCAAAGTGCAGTTCAAAAGAGTCGAACCACGCAAGTAATACCCGTCAGCGCGGGTGAAATAACCTACCCTGAAAAATCTCCCCCCGTCGCAATGCAGAGTGCAAGCGCGGCCTCTGTTAAAATCCGGAATCGTACAAATAAGGAACAGAATGAAACGCGTGGATGATTTCCGCCTGCTCTTTCCGGGCAGCAAGCAGGCATATGTGCCGATCATGATAGGCGGCATGGGGGTGGACATTTCCACCGCCGAACTGGCACTGGAAGCCGCGCGCCTTGGCGGGATTGGTCATATCTCGGATGCCATGGTGCCGACCGTTTCCGACCGGCGCTTCAAAACCCGGCTGGTCAAGGACAAGCTCAAGCAATACAAGTACAACGTCGCCAACACCGACAAATCCGAAGTGCAGTTTGACTTGGGGATTCTGGCCGAAGCCACCCGCATGCATATCGGCAAAACCATGGAAGCCAAGCGCGGCGATGGCCTGATTCTGGTCAATTGCATGGAAAAACTGACCATGAACGGCTCGCGCGAAACCTTGCGCGTGCGCCTCAATTCGGCGCTGGATGCCGGTATCGACGGCATTACGCTGTCAGCCGGTCTGCATCTTGGATCGTTTGCGCTGATGCAGGATCATCCGCGCTTTCGTGACGCCAAGCTGGGCATCATCGTCTCGTCAGCGCGCGCGCTACAACTTTTTCTGCGCAAGAATGCGCGTCTTGATCGCTTGCCGGATTATGTTGTCGTGGAAGGCCCCTTGGCAGGCGGACACCTGGGATTTGGACTGGATGACTGGAAGAATTATGACCTGGCAACTCTGGTGGCCGAGGTACTGGCCTACCTCAAGGCCGAGCACCTCGACATTCCCGTCATTGCGGCGGGCGGGGTGTTTACCGGGACTGATGCAGTGCGCATGATGGAACTGGGCGCGGGTGGCGTACAAGTCGCCACGCGGTTCACGGTCACGCACGAGTGCGGTTTGCCAGACAAGGTCAAACAGGAATACTTCAAGGCACGCGAGGACGACATCGAGGTCAATGGCATCTCCCCTACCGGCTATCCCATGCGGATGCTCAAGGGCAGCCCCGGCATTGGCGATGGCATCCACCCCAACTGCGAGGCCTATGGTTATTTGCTGGACGACAAGGGACGTTGTGCTTACATCGACGCCTACAACCGTGAAATTAGCCAGCACCCGGACGCCAAGAAAATTTCGGTCAAGGACAAGACCTGCCTGTGCACGCAAATGCGCAACTTTGACATCTGGACCTGCGGACAAACCACCTATCGCCTCAAGGACACAACGGTACGCCAGCCTGATGGCGAGTTCCAGTTGCTCACAGCAGAACATGTATTCAAGGATTACCAGTACAGCACAGACGACAAAATTTTGTTACCCGCCTGAAGGTATGAATCGAAAAGGCATAAAAAAACCGGCTTGATGCCGGTTTGTTTTTGTTCGTAAAGAATCTTGGTGGGCAGTACAAGGTTTGGACTTCAACTTCAGTTTCCCACTACCGGGGACGCACTCAAGAAGGGCTTTTCACGCGCCGTACAGCGTGCACGGAAGAAATACGAAGAGGATTGCAGCGAAACCGGCGATACACCGCTTGCGCGGATGTTGGTCGATCTGCACTTTCATGATCTTCGGCATGAGGCCACAAGCCGATTGGCAAAGGTCTATGACATTCGCCAGCTTGCCAAGGTAGGCGGCTGGCGTGATCTGAATACCCTGGCCAGGTACTACAACCCGACCGATGACGAGTTGGTAGAGAAGCTGTATAAGGCCAAGAAGCTGGGATAGTACTTTGTGTCGCCTGATACTTGCTATTCATATCACCCGGATGATATATAATAAGAATGAACCAAACTGATTGGGAATGCCTTTTAAGCTTGCACGGGATCACCTTTGTTGTGGATGAATCCTTGGGCTTCTGGGTGAAGTTCGAGGCCT
>CAYTZP010000007.1:4653-62305 GCA_964442685.1 uncultured Thiobacillus sp. | reverse complement strand
AGCCCGCCCGCTATACCTACATCTCCTTCGAAGAATTGCCGGACGAGAACTGGGCAATTGCAGGTGTGCTGCTGGATGAGGACGAATGATTTTTTCATCCACGAAGAACGCGAAGTAACACGAAGAAAACCTACAAAGCCTTTCTTCGCGAATCTTCGCGTCCTTCGCGGACAGAAACAAACTGACCGTGACGTTCGACCTCAAATCCTACCTTGCCACCCTGCCCAATCTGCCCGGCGTGTACCGCATGATCGGCGCAGATGAGGCCGTGTTGTATGTGGGCAAGGCGCGCGATCTGAAGAAGCGGGTTTCCAGCTATTTCAACAAAACCGGGCTGTCGCCGCGCATTCAACTGATGGTGGCGAAAATCGCGCGAGTCGATATCACTGTCACGCGCACCGAGGCCGAAGCACTGCTGCTGGAAAACAATCTCATCAAGTCGCTGAACCCGCGCTACAACATCCTGTTCCGCGATGACAAGTCTTATCCCTACCTGATGATCAGTGGCCATGCCGCGCCGCGCATTGCGTATTACCGGGGCATACAGGACAAGAAAAGCCGTTACTTCGGCCCTTATCCCAATGCCTGGGCAGTGCGCGAAACGGTCAATCTGGTGCAGCGCGTGTTCAGGCTGCGCACATGTGAGGACAGCGTGTACGCCAATCGCTCACGCCCCTGTCTGCTGTATCAGATCAAGCGTTGCAGCGCGCCGTGCGTGAATGCGATTGCGCCGCAAGCGTATGCGGCGGACGTGAAACGCGCCGTGCTGTTTCTGGAAGGCAAGGAAGACGAATTGCTGAACGAGTTGACTGCGCGCATGGCTGCCGCAGCAGAAAATCTTGAGTTCGAGCAGGCCGCCGCATTTCGCAACCAGATTCAGAGCTTGTCGCGTGTGCGCGATCAGCAGGTCATCGACAACGAATCCGACCGCGATGCGGATGTGATTGCCGTCACTGCCGGGCAGGGGCTTTGGTGCGTGACGCTGGCCATGGTGCGCGGCGGTCGGCATCTGGGCGACCGGCATTTCTTTCCGAAAAATACCGAAGACGTCAGCGCCGCCGATGTTTTAGAAGCCTTTATCGCCCAGCATTATCACGATAAACCGGTGCCGCCCTGCATCGTCGTCAATCAGGACGTGAATGCCAGTGTGCTGATCGAATGGCTGACCGAACGCGCTGGCAGAAAAGTTGGCCTCATCCGCAATCCGCAAGGCGAGCGCCGTGTCTGGTTAAACATGGCCGAGAAGGGCGCGCAGGTCGCCATTGCGCAGCAGCTTGCGCAAAGCGCCAACCAGGAAGCCCGTCTGACGGCGCTGCGCGAGGTGCTGGACATGCCCGCGCTGTCGCGCATCGAGTGCTTTGACATTTCGCACACCATGGGCGAGGCCACGGTGGCTTCGTGCGTGGTCTATGACCAGAACAAAATGCAGAACAGCGAATACCGGCGCTACAACATCAGCGGCATTACGCCGGGCGACGACTACGCCGCCATGCGCGACGCGCTGACACGGCGCTACAGCAAGCTGCAACAGTCCGACGAACAAGCGTCCGGGAAGGCAATCAGCAAGCGCCCGGATTTGATCCTGATCGACGGCGGCCTGGGCCAGTTGAATATCGCCAAAGAAGTCATGGCCGAGCTGGGCATTTCCGACATCGAACTCATCGGCGTGGCCAAAGGCCCGGAACGCAAGGCCGGGCTGGAAGAACTGGTGTTTACCGACGGCCGCATGCAACACCTCAAGCCAGACAGCCCGGCACTGCATCTGATCCAGACCGTGCGCGACGAGGCCCACCGCTTCGCCATCACCGGCCATCGCGCCAGGCGCGGCAAGGCGCGCACGCAATCCACGCTGGAAGACATCGCCGGCATTGGCCCGGCAAAGCGCAAAGTGTTGCTGGAACGCTTCGGCGGACTGCAAGGCGTGAAAGGCGCAAGCATGGAAACGCTTGCCCAGGTGCCCGGAATCAGTCGAGAATTGGCGCAACGCATATACGACGCGCTGCACTGAACCACAACCATGCCACTGAATCTCCCCAACCTCCTCACCTGGCTACGCATCCTGTTCATTCCGCTGGTGATCGTGGTGTTCTATCTACCCGCGCACTGGGTCAGCAGCACAGAAGCCAATGGACTGGCGACACTTTTTTTCATCGTGGCCGCCGCTACCGACTGGTTTGACGGCTACCTGGCGCGCCGCCTCAACCAGACTTCCGCCTTTGGCGCTTTTCTCGACCCGGTTGCCGACAAGCTCATGGTTGCCGCCGCCCTCATCGTGCTGGTTGATCTTGAACGTGTGTCGCCCGGCATTGCACTCATCATCATCGGGCGCGAAATTGCCATTTCCGCATTAAGAGAGTGGATGGCAAAAGCCGGCAAATCCGGCAGCGTCGCCGTGAGTTTCATTGGCAAACTCAAAACCGCTTTCCAGATGATCGCCATTGCACTGCTGCTGTATTGGGAACCACTGTACGGTTTACCAGTTGCCATGCTGGGTACCCTGCTCATCAGCCTGGCGGTATTGCTGACGCTGGTTTCCATGTTCTATTACCTGCAAATGGCATTACGGGCGCTAAAAGAATCATGAAAAAATCATGATTTTTTTCTGGTCGGGTGTTGACAGCCTGAGCGGGTTTCACCATAATTCGCGCCTCTTAACGCGGGAATAGCTCAGCTGGTAGAGCGCAACCTTGCCAAGGTTGAGGTCGCGAGTTCGAATCTCGTTTCCCGCTCCAGATTCCATACAAAGGGGAAGTCCACGCTTCCCCTTTTCAGTTTCAGGATTGGCTGAACTGAAAACCCCACATGGCGGGGTAGCAAAGTGGTTATGCAGCGGCCTGCAAAGCCGTCTACGCCGGTTCGATTCCGACCCCCGCCTCCATTCTTCCTCTGCTAAAATCGCGGCTCAATTTCACAGGCGGCGTCTTACGGCATGTTTGCCTTGCCCAACTAACCCGGCCCGGGTGGTGAAATTGGTAAACACAGCGGACTTAAAATCCGCCGGGACTAACCTCCCTTACCGGTTCGATTCCGGTTCCGGGCACCATGTATTCACCCCCTTTGCACTGGTAAAAATACGCTATTGTGGTTATAATCCTGCGGCTTGATGGGATCGTCGTGGTGTGATGACGCCTGAACATGGAGTATGCGCAAAGGCAACTCCGGCAGTTAAGTGGTTTATCGTGGGCGGTTCGCCCATTTTTTATTTGTGTCGCCGGTTTGTGCCGGGCAGGGTTGGGCAATCAGGATCATGGGACTCGCTACGCTACTTGAATCGACCCTGACCGGGATGGGTTATGAGCTGGTCGCCTGGGAGCGTTCCGGACGCGGTCTGATGCGTATTTTCATCGACCGCCCGGAGGGTTATGTGCCTGCGGAGTTTGATCCCGATATCGCGCAACAGGGCGGCATTACGATCGACGATTGCGTTGCGGTCAGCAACCAGCTGTCGCGTGTGTTCACGGTTGAGAATATCGACTACGAACGCCTGGAGGTTTCCTCTCCGGGTCTCGACAGGCCGTTGAACAAGCCTGCCGATTTTGTGCGCTTTGCCGGACAAATGGCCAACATCAAGCTGCGTGTACCGATGGACAAGCGCAAGAAATTCAGCGGCAGGCTGCTGGGATATGCAGACGGGAAAATCCGCCTGGATGTGGAAGGCGTGGAAGTTTTGCTGGATTTGAATAATCTTGATTCGGCGCGGTTGAAACCGGAGTTTTAACCTGGCCGTGTTGAACAAATTGAGTTTGAAATACGAATTTTGAGCTGGAGGATAGGCCGATGAGCCGCGAAATGCTAATGCTGGTGGATGCGCTGGCGCGAGAGAAAAACGTCGATCCGGAGATCGTGTTTGGCGCGCTGGAAATGGCGCTGGCTTCCGCAACCAAAAAGCGGGTCAAGGGCGATGCCGACGTGCGCGTGGAAATTGATCGCGATACCGGCGATTACAAAGCCTTCCGCCGCTGGCTGGTCGTCACCGAACAGGAGCTCGAATCCGAAGACAACCAGATTCTGCTGGTGGACGCACAGTATGACCACCCTGACATCGAGGTCGGCGACTATGTCGAAGAATCGCTGAAAGCCGTGGAATTTGGCCGGATTGGCGCACAGGCGGCCAAACAGGTCATTTTGCAGCGCATCCGCGATGCCGAGCGTGAGCAGATCCTGAACGACTTTCTGGAGCGCAAGGAACACCTGGTCACTGGCGTAATCAAGCGCATGGATCGCGGCAATGCCATCGTTGAATCGGGTCGCGTCGAAGGCTTCCTGCACCGCGACCAGATGATCCAGCGCGAAAACCTGCGCGTGGGCGATCGCGTGCGCGCCTATCTGTCCAAGATCGAACGCGGCGGTCGCGGCCCGCAACTGGTGCTGTCGCGCACCGCGCCGGAATTCATCGCCAAGCTGTTTGAACTGGAAGTGCCGGAAATCGAAGAAGGTCTGATCGAAATCAAGGGCGCCGCGCGCGACCCCGGCCTGCGCGCCAAGATTGCGGTCAAGTCCAACGATCCGCGCATCGACCCCATCGGCACCTGCATCGGCTTGCGCGGCTCGCGCGTGACCTCCGTCACCAACGAGCTGGCTGGCGAGCGTGTGGACATCATCCTGTGGTCGCCCGACCCCGCCCAGTTTGTCATCAACGCCCTGGCGCCAGCTGAAGTCAGCCGCATTGTTGTGGACGAGGACAAGCACAGCATCGACGTAGTGGTGGATGAAGAACAACTCGGCAAGGCCATTGGCGCCAACGGCCAGAACGTGCGTCTGGCATCGGAGCTGACCGGCTGGGAACTCAACATCGTCACCGACGAAGAAGCCTCGGAAAAAGCCGCCCGCGAAACCGAAGCCATTCTCAAGCTGTTCATGGAAAAACTCGACGTGGACGAGGAAGTGGCGCAGATTTTGGTGGATGAAGGCTTCTCCACGCTGGAAGAAGTGGCCTATGTGCCGATGGCCGAAATGCAGGAAATCGAGGCGTTTGATGACGACATCATCAACGAATTGCGCAACCGCGCACGCAACGCGCTGCTGACAGCCGCCATTGTCGGCGAAGAAAAGGTGGAAGCCTCCGCTGGCGATCTGCTGTCGCTGGAAGGTATGGACGCGGAAACCGCACGCCAGTTGGCCGCAAAAGGCGTGCACACCACCGAGGATCTGGCTGATCTGGCAGTCGATGACCTGACCGAAATGACCGGCATGGACGAAGACCGGGCCAAGCAATTGATCCTGACCGCACGCGCGCCCTGGTTCGAGAATCAGTAATCGCCACCCATATCGGAAGATACGCAACCAACCGGCTAGCCGCCTGTAACGAACGGAAACTGCTGCATGAATGTTGAACAATTCGCCAAGGAACTGAAGTTGTCGCCCGATCTGCTACTGGAGCAGCTCAAATCCGCTGGCGTGCACAAATCGGCTGCGGATGACTCCGTAACAGAGGCTGACAAGACACAGCTGCTGGACTACTTGCGTAAAATGCATGGCGCTGGCGAAGAAAAAGCCAAGACCAAAATCACCCTGACGCGCAAGCAAACCAGCGAGATCAAGAAGGCCGACGCCACAGGCAAATCGCGCACCATCCAGGTAGAGGTGCGCAAAAAGCGTACTTACGTTAAACGTGATGCGGCAACTGAGGATGCAGGCAAAGCTGAAACAACTGCCCCCGCCATTGAAGAAATGCCACCGGTTGCAGAAGCCCTTGCTGACGCGCCCGAAACCATCGTCGCGGAAACCCCCGCGCCCGTGCCAACCGAGGAGCCGGTGATTGAATCGCCTGTCGAACCGGTTGTAGAAGCGGTGGCAGTTGAAGCCGAACCGTTACAGCCTGAACAAGCCGCAGCTGAACCGGTTGAACAAGCCCCTGCGCCGCAGGCTGAAGAAAAGTCGGCTGCCGACGCGCCCGTCAAGCGCACTACGCGCAAAAAAGCAGTTTCCGTCATCGACGAAAACGAACGCAAACTACGCGAGGAAGAAACACGCCGCCATCAGGCTCTGCTGGCTGCACAGGCCGAAGACCAGCGCCGCAAGCAAGAACGTGAACTGCTGAAAAAACAGGCTGAGGCAGCACGCGCCGCCGAAGCGGCCAAGGTGCCCGAGAAAACCGAGCCGGGTGCCGCCACACTGCACAAACCCGCCAAGCCCGCAGGCGAAGCAAAAGACAAAAAAGCCGTCAAGAAAGACAAAAGCGCCTGGGAAGACGCACAGAAAAAACGTAGCCTGAAAACGCGCGGCGCAACCGGCAACGATGGCTGGCGCAGCAAGAAATTCGGCGGCAAACACAAGTCCGACGAAGGTGAACACCAGTTTGTAGCGCCCACCGAGCCTACCGTGCATGAAGTTGCCGTTCCCGAAACCATCACCGTGGCCGAACTCGCGCACAAGATGTCGGTGAAGGCTGCCGAAGTCATCAAGACCCTGATGAAGATGGGCTCGATGGTCACCATCAACCAGGTGCTGGATCAGGAAACCGCCATGATCGTGGTGGAAGAAATGGGTCACATCGCCAAGGCCGCCGCCATCGACACGCCCGAATCCTTCCTCGATGAAGGTGCTGTGGCAGCTGACGCTGTTGAATTGCCACGCGCCCCGGTCGTCACCGTCATGGGTCACGTTGACCACGGCAAGACCTCGCTGCTCGACCACATCCGCCGCGCCAAGGTGGCAGCGGGTGAAGCGGGCGGCATTACCCAGCACATCGGCGCCTACCACGTTGAAACCGCCAAGGGCATGATCACCTTCCTTGACACCCCCGGTCACGAAGCCTTTACCGCCATGCGCGCGCGCGGCGCCAAGGCCACTGACCTGGTGATTCTGGTGGTGGCCGCCGATGACGGCGTGATGCCCACCACCATCGAAGCCATTCACCACGCCAAGGCGGCCAATCTGCCAGTGCTGGTTGCAGTCAACAAAATCGACAAGCCCGAAGCCAACCCCGAGCGCATCCGTCAGGAATTGGCCAACCACGAAATCGTGCCGGAAGAATGGGGCGGCGAATCCATGTTTGTGGATGTGTCGGCCAAAACCGGCCAGGGCATCGACAACCTGCTGGACGCGATCCTGCTTCAGGCCGAAGTGCTGGAACTGAAAGCCCCCAAGGAGGCGCCCGCCAAAGGCATCATCATCGAATCGCGCCTGGACAAGGGCAAAGGCCCGGTCGCCACCCTGCTGGTGCTGTCCGGCACCTTGAAGCGCGGCGACGTGCTGCTGGCCGGTCAGGCTTTTGGCCGCGTGCGCGCCATGCAGGATGAAAACGGCAAAAACATCACCACTGCCGGCCCCTCCATTCCGGTGGAAATCCAGGGGCTGTCCGACGTGCCCAACGCCGGCGACGATGCGCTGGTACTGCCGGACGAAAAGAAAGCCCGCGAAATCGCGCTGTTCCGCCAGGGCAAATACCGCGATGTCAAACTGGCCAAGCAACAGGCCGCCAAACTTGAATCCATGTTTGAGCAAATGGCCGAGGGCGAAGTCAAAACCCTGCCACTCATCGTCAAGGCCGACGTGCAAGGTTCTTACGAAGGTTTGGCGCACGCCCTGGCCAAGCTTTCCACCAGCGAGGTCAAGGTCAACGTCATCCACAGTGGGGTGGGCGGCATTACCGAATCCGACGTCAACCTGGCGCTGGCGTCCAAAGCCGTCATCATCGGCTTCAACGTGCGCGCAGATGCCAACTCGCGCAAGCTGGCCGAAGCAAACGGGGTGGATCTGCGCTACTACAACATCATTTACGAGGCTGTGGACGATGTGAAAGCCGCCCTGTCTGGCATGTTGTCGCCAGAAAAACGCGAAAACCAGCTGGGTACGGTAGAAATCCGTCAGGTCATTTCCGTGCCCAAGATCGGCGTCATCGCTGGTTGTATGGTGCTGTCCGGCCTGGTCAAGCGCGGCAGCCGCGTGCGTTTGTTGCGCGACAATGTTGTGGTATTCGATGGCGAACTCGACTCACTGCGTCGTTACAAGGACGACGTCAAGGAAGTCAAGGAAGGCTTCGAGTGCGGCCTCTCGCTGAAGAACTTCAACGACATCAAGGAAGGCGACCAGCTGGAAATCTACGAGGTCTTGGAAGTGGCGCGGACGCTGTAACTCAAAACCGGATGAACGCCTGTAGAAATTGTCGCGAGCGGGCGTCAGCCGGGTGTGCCCGGAGCGCAGGAAGCGGAATGTATATGCACATACATGAGCATTCCGAGCACCGGACACGCGCGGATCACGCCCGCGCAGTAAATTTATAGAGGCGCGTATGCCCAAAGACTTCCCCCGCTCCCGTAGAGTCGCCGACCAGCTTCAGCGTGAACTGGCAGACATCATTCGCCAGGAGATCAAGGATCCCCGCGTCGGCCTCATCACCATCACCAGCGTGGAAGTCACTAATGACCTGGAACATGCCAAGATTTTCGTCACCAGCCTGACCGCAACTGACGCGCCCAGCCCGCACGAGGCGGTGCTCGCCGCCCTGCGCCGCGCGACGGGTTACATGCGCAGCCAGCTTGCCCACCGCATGAAGCTGCGCCTGGTGCCGCAACTCAGCTTTGTGTACGACGACTCCACCGAGCGCGGCATGCACCTGTCGCAACTGATCGACCAGGCCATAGCCGACGACGCCAAGCATCCTAAAGAAGATTGAAGTCAGAAGCACCTCACCCGACTAAAGCAGCCCGCCAAAACATCGACGGCGTGCTGCTGCTCGACAAACCCGTCAGCTGGACTTCCAACGCCGCCCTGCAAAAAGCCAAGTGGTTATTGAATGCCGCCAAGGCCGGGCACACTGGCACGCTTGACCCCTTCGCCTCCGGCCTGCTGCCCATCTGCTTCGGCCAGGCCACCAAGTTTTCCAGCCATGCCCTGCATGACAACAAGACTTACCGCGCCACGCTGAAACTGGGCGTCACCACCACCACCGGCGACATTGAAGGCGAAGTACTGGAAACCCGCCCGGTCAACGTCACACTGCTACAAGTGCAGGATGTGCTGCCGCGCTTTACCGGCGAAATCCAGCAAGTGCCGCCCATGTATTCCGCGCTCAAACATCAGGGCAAGGCGCTCTATGAATATGCCCGCGCCGGAATCGAAATCGAACGTAAAGCGCGCACCATCACCATCTTCCGTCTGCAACTCATCGCCCTGCAAGGCGATGAACTTGTGCTGGAAGTGGATTGCTCCGGCGGTACCTACATCCGCACCCTGGCAGAAGACATTGGCAAGAAACTGAGCTGCGGTGCACATCTGACCGCCCTGCGCCGCACCGCCAGCGGCAACTTCTCAATTGAAAACACCCTCAGCCTCGAAGCACTGGAAACCCTGCCGCCGGAAGTGCGACAAGCACAGTTACTCCCGTCAGACAGTCTCGTCACCGCCCTGCCGCAACTGGAACTGGATCACGCAAGCGCACTGCAACTAGCGCAAGGCAAACAACCTGACACACCCGCCGGAACCAAGCCCGGCCTGTATCGCGCCTATACCACGCATGGATTCTTTGGCTTGGTTGAAGCCGCAGAAAAATTGAGCGCACAACGCTTGATGAATACTTCGCAGCTGATTGCATCGGATTGAGTGGCGGCCTGGTACGGCGCTTTGCACCGCCCCGTATCGCCTTATCAAATGCGATAGCCCGGAGCAGTAATAGAAGCAGGAGATAATTACGGTTCTACTAATTATCAGCCCCGCCTTCCCGCCGCCTCCACCATCAATCGCTTCATCTCCGCCACTGCCTTTTCCCAGCCCGTAAATATCGCTTGAGCAACGATGGCGTGGCCGATGTTGAGTTCGTGTACGCCGGGGATGGCGGCAATAGGCTGGACGTTGTGATAGGTCAGGCCGTGGCCGGCATTGACGGTCAGCCCAAGCCCCAGGCCGTAGGAAACGGCTTTGCGAATGCGGTCGAGTTCGTGGGCTTTTTCGACGGGGTCTTCCAGGTCGGCGTAATGGCCGGTGTGGATTTCGACCGCGGGGGCGCCGCATTCGCGCGCCGCTTCTAGCTGTTTTGGGTCGGCGTCGATGAACAGGGATACGCGGATGCCAGCTTCTTTGAGTCGGGTGCAGGCATCACGGATTTTGTCTATTTGACCCGCCACGTCGAGACCACCTTCGGTGGTGAGTTCTTCGCGCTTTTCCGGCACCAGGCATACGTCCTGCGGCTTGACTTGGGCAGCAATGCCGAGCATTTCTCCGGTCACGGCCATTTCCAGATTCATTTTGGTTTTAAGCACGCGACGCAGGATGTGCACATCTTCATCCTGGATATGACGGCGGTCTTCGCGCAGGTGCAGGGTGATGCTGTCCGCGCCTGCGGTTTCAGCAGCCAGCGCCGCTTCAACCAGGCTGGGGTAGCGGGTCTTGCGCGCCTGACGCAGGGTGGCGATGTGGTCAATGTTGACGCCCAGTGATATTCGGCTTGGATAAATCATTTTTCGGTGAATTCTTTCAACATCTGGCGAGTATAAAGTGGCTTGTGACCCAAATGGTGGTTTATCAGCGCACGCATCAACTGCTTGGATTCGGCGCGCGTTGCAGGCAAATCAAGATTGTCCTGATCCAGATCCAGCAGGGTTTGGCCGGATACGGGGATGCCGCTGAGGCCGCGCGTTTCTGCCCGATACGCGCCACGCTCGGGCACAAAGAGGTAATTGCGCCCGGCCTCGACTGGACGCGCAAACTCGGCTTCTTCGTGAAAAGTTGCGGCATAGCCGATTTCAGAAAGCAGGTGTTTCTCAAAACGCCGCAGCACGCGTTCCAGATCGCTGGCTTGTGTCAGCTCCATTAATGTTGCGCGGTAATAATCAAACAGATTCTCGTGCGCATCGTCATGCGCCAGCAGTTTCAATAACAGTTCGTTGAGATAAAAGCCACACAGCAGCGGCAGTCCGCTTAGGGGTGCAAGACCGCCCTGCCACTCGGCACTATGCAAGGTGCGTATGTCGTTTTTGCCAAACCAGGACAACAGCAAGGGGGTAAACGGCTGGATTTGCCCGCGCATGGCGGAGCGCTGCCTGCGCGCACCACGGGCGATCAGCGCCGTGCGGCCATGCTGACGGCTGAACACTTCTACCACCAGTGAAGTCTCGCGGTACGGCCAGGTGTGGAGGACAAAGGCGGGTTCGTTGTCGATGCGGGCTTGAGCCATGTTTGAACTGGGTAGAAGAACTTTATCCGCGAAGGACGCGAAGGAACGCGAAAGCAAAACGAATCAAGCCGGGTTTTCTTCGTGCATCTTCGCGCCCTTCGCGGATGAATTTATTTTTACTCTATCCCAAGCGACTTCAACACCCGCACGTCGTCGGCCCAGCCGCCTTTGACCTTGACCCAGACTTCCAGATAGACCTTGCCGTCAAAGGCTTTTTCCATGTCGATCCGCGCCTGGGTGGAAATGGCTTTGAGTTTTTCGCCGCCCTTGCCGATGACGATGGCTTTCTGGCTGTCCCTGTCCACCAGAATGGTGGCATAGATGCGGCGCAGCTTGCCCGCTTCCTCAAACTTGTCGATGACGACAGCGGTGGCGTAGGGGATTTCATCGCCAGAGAGGCGGAACAGTTTTTCACGAATCAGCTCGGCCGCCAGCACGCGCTCGGTCTGGTCGGTCACGTCGTCCTCGCCGTACATGGCCTGACCCTCGGGCAGATGCGTGGCCAGGGTATGCAGCAAATTTTCCAGACCGGTACCGTGTTTGGCGGAAACCGGAATGATCTCGTCAAACGCTCGCGCCTCGGATAGCTTTTGCACAAACGCCAGCATGTCGGCCTTGTCTTTCAGCTCATCCTGCTTGTTGATGATGAGCAGCACCGGACGATCAGTGGGCAGCAGCTCCACTACCTGTTTGTCGCCCTGATTGAATTTGCCCGCCTCGACCACCACCAGTACCACATCGACGTCGGACAAGGTCTGTCGCACGCTGCGATTGAGCGCAGTGTTCATGCGCCCGCCGTGGCGGGTCTGGAAACCGGGCGTATCGACGAACACAAATTGCGCTTCCGGATCGGTGCGAATGCCGGTCACGCGGTGGCGGGTGGTCTGCGCCTTGCGCGAGGTGATGCTGACTTTTTGCCCGACCAGTTTATTCAGCAATGTGGACTTGCCCACATTGGGACGCCCGACGATGGCGATGAATCCGCAACGGAATGACGCGGTCAATTGAGCGCACCAACTTGTTTCAATACGGCCATGGCGGCTTCCTGTTCTGCTGCACGGCGGCTTTTTCCCTCGCCCGTAGTACGCATCTTCAATGCGGGAATGTGGCACGAAACCACAAATACCTGGTCGTGCGCTTCGCCCTTGGTGTGAATCAACTGGTAGTCTGGCAGGGGATGGCGGCGGCCTTGCAGCCATTCCTGCAACTGGGTTTTGGCATCCTTGCCTGAGGCATTGGGGTCAATGGCGGCGATGGTCGGTGCAAACAAACGCAGAACCGTCGCGCGCGCTTCATCAAACCCCGCATCCAGAAAAATCGCGCCAATAATGGCTTCCAGCGCATCCGCCAGAATGGACGGGCGGCGGAAACCGGCGCTTTTCAGCTCACCCTCGCCCATTTGCAGGTAATCGCCAAGTTTAAGATTTAATGCGATTTCCGCCAGCGTATCCTGTTTGACCAGATTGGCGCGCATTCTGGACAGGGTGCCCTCGGGCTGTTGGGGAAAAGCGTCGTACAGGGCACGGGCGATGCTGCAATTGAGCACCGAGTCGCCCAGAAACTCCAGGCGTTCATAGTGTTGATTGCCGAAACTGCGGTGCGTTAGCGCCTGCCTGAGCAGGCTCTCCTGACGGAAAGCGTAACCCAGGGCAACACCGAGTCTGGACAGTTGCGTATTCACAGTCGAAGCGCCGTTTGATTTACTGTGCGGCAGCGGTGTTGTCCGAACCGTCGCCTGAACTGGCCTTGAACTCCACCAGCAAACTCACATTACCCACAAGCCTGGTCTGAAAAGTGTATTCGGCTTTGGCAACAGGTTTTCCGTTCTCTCGACTGATTTCGAGATCATTCACCCCGATGCTGCTCACCCTGTCGATCAGCGCGCGCTTGCCGAATTTCTCGCGGATTTCGGCATTGCTCATGCCGGCAATAGTCGGGCTGCTGCCGATATCGTGCAGAATTTTCTTGATCGCGAAAAACTCCAGATACGCAGGCACCAGTTTCATGGCAAGCATGGCGGCAAACACAACAATCGCCGCCGTAAACAGAAAACTGACAAAGGTAAAACCGCGTTGCTGCTGACGTCTGAACACTGTGCGCTCCTTATTGTATGGTCGTGCCAATACGTTTCATGTCCCCGAAATTCATCCAGATGAAGAAAGCCTTGCCGACGATATTTCTGTCCGGCACAAAGCCCCAGTAACGGCCGTCATTGCTGCCATCACGGTTGTCGCCCATCGTGAAGTAGTGGCCGGCGGGAACCTTGCAGGAAAAACTGTCCTCATTGTAAGTGCAGTTTTCCTGATGCGGAAAGAGTCTGACCTGTTGCGGCATAAAGCCGGGAATGCCCGGAATGACCATGGCCGTGTGCGGCTCGATGCCGAGTTTCTCGCGGTAAACAATGCCCGTCACAAAATTCAGCCCGCCCGCTTCAAAACTGTAAGTGCCGTTTTCCTCGTATGCCAACTGCTGTCCGTTAATGGACAAGCGTTTATCCTTGTATTCAACCACATCGCCAGGCAAACCCACCACGCGCTTGATGTAGTCAATTGCCGGATCTTCCGGAAAGTGGAACACCATGACATCGCCGCGCTCAGGATCGTTGATATCGATGATTTTTTTGTCGATGACCGGCAGGCGGATGCCGTAGGTGTACTTGTTGACCAGAATGAAGTCGCCCGCCAGCAAGGTCGGCATCATCGAGCCGGAGGGAATGCGGAACGGTTCGACCAGAAACGAGCGCAGCATGAATACCAGAAAAATCACCGGGAACAGGCTGACGCAGTATTCCAGACCCTGTGAGCGTGGCGTATCGGCATCGCGTTTTTTCGCCAGCCAGAATTTGTCCAGCGCCCACCCCAGTCCGGTAATCACGGTGGCCAGCAACAGCAGCAATGGCAGGCTCATCATGCCATTGAACAGCATTGCCACGCCCGCAACCAGCAGACCGATGAGGATAATCGCCAACGCGTCCATCACTTGTCTCCCACCTGCAGAATGGCCAGGAAAGCCTCCTGAGGAATTTCCACGTTACCAACCTGCTTCATGCGTTTTTTGCCTTCTTTCTGTTTTTCCAGCAGCTTCTTCTTGCGGGTAATGTCGCCGCCATAGCACTTTGCCAGCACGTTCTTGCGCAGCGCCTTGACGTTCTCGCGCGCGATGATGTTGGCGCCTATGGCGGCCTGTACCGCCACATCAAACATCTGGCGCGGAATCAGCTCGCGCATCTTGGAAGCCAGCTCGCGCCCGCGATACACCGAGTTGGAACGATGCACGATCAAGGACAGCGCATCCACCTTGTCGCCGTTGACCAGAATATCCAGTTTCACCAGATCGGCCGGGCGGAATTCCTTGAATTCATAATCCAGCGAGGCATAACCGCGCGAGGTGGATTTGAGCTTGTCGAAGAAGTCCATCACCACTTCGTTCATCGGCAACTCGTATTTCAGCATTACCTGCCTGCCGACATATTTCATGTCGATCTGCACGCCGCGTTTCTGGTTGCACAGCGTCATGACGTTGCCCAGATAATCTTCCGGCACAAAAATCGTCGCGGTAATGATGGGCTCAAGGATGGTTTCGATCTTGGAAATTTCCGGCAGCTTGGAGGGATTTTCCACCTCGATCATGCTGCCGTCCTTGAGCTGCACCTGATACACCACGGTCGGCGCGGTGGTAATCAGATTCTGATTGAACTCGCGCTCCAGCCGCTCCTGCACGATGTCCATGTGCAACAGGCCAAGGAAGCCGCAGCGGAAACCGAAACCCAGTGCCTGCGACACTTCTGGCTCAAATTGCAGCGCAGCGTCATTGAGTTGCAATTTTTCCAGCGCATCGCGCAGTGACTCAAAATCGTGAGATTCCACTGGATACAGCCCGGCAAACACCTGCGACTGGATTTTTTTGAAGCCGGGCAAAGGCTCGCCCGCTGGTTTGTCCACCAGCGTTACGGTATCGCCCACCTGCGCCGCCTTGAGTTCCTTGATGCCGGCGATGATGAAACCGACCTGACCTGCCGACAACTCGCTGCGCTGCCGCGAATGCGGCGTGAACACACCGACCTGTTCCGTCAGAAACTGCGAGCCGGTCGCCATCAGGCGAATCTTGTCCTTGGGCTTGAGCACGCCGTCCACCACGCGCACCAGCATCACCACGCCAACGTAATTATCAAACCACGAGTCGATAATCAGCGCCTTGAGCGGCGCGTTCTCGTCACCGCGCGGCGGCGGAATTTTCTTGACCACGTCCTCGAGAATCTCGGCAATGCCAATGCCGGTCTTGGCCGAAGCACGCACGGCATCGCTGGCATCCAGCCCGACAATGTCCTCGATCTCCTCGGCCACCCGGTCAGGGTCGGCAGAAGGCAGGTCGATCTTGTTCAGCACCGGCACCACTTCCACCCCAAGATCAATCGCGGTGTAGCAGTTGGCCAGGGTTTGCGCCTCTACCCCTTGCGAGGCGTCGACCACCAGCAACGCGCCTTCGCAGGCCGACAGCGAGCGGCTGACTTCATAGGAAAAATCCACATGCCCGGGCGTGTCGATCAAATTCAGGAAATAGGTCTGACCATCTTTGGCCTTATACTCCAGCGCGGCGGTTTGCGCCTTGATGGTAATGCCGCGTTCTTTTTCCAGATCCATGGAATCCAGCACCTGGGCTTCCATTTCGCGATCGGACAACCCGCCGCACAAATGGATGATGCGATCCGCCAGCGTGGATTTACCGTGGTCGATGTGGGCGATGATGGAGAAATTGCGGGTATTGTTTTGCACAGCGCAGCTTTTCTAGCACAAAAACGGGCACGAAAAACGTGCCCGGAGGGTTTCGTAACGGCTTGAATTTTACCGGAAACCAGCCAGAATAGGCCATTAACTGCCTATCTCTAACGCCTTGCCGCCAACCAGCGCCGCAAGGCGGCCTCATCGAGAAAATGCCGGCAGATTTCGGTCTCGCCCGCCAGCAGCACCGGGATATCCCATGCATAGCGGGCTTCCAGTTCGTGATTTCCGCTAATGTCGATTTCTCTGACCGAGAATGAAAAACCGACAGCCCATTGATTCAGGGCTGTCCGCATGTCATCGCACAAATGACAGCCGTTCCGACCCAGCAAGGTCAGAACAGGCGCTTGGGCATCATTCGTTGGCGGTGATTTTAAGCGGCACATACATGGACGAGCCGCCGCGACGCACCAGAATTGCGACGCTCTTGCCGACTGGAACTGCCGCAATCAGTCTGCGAAATTGTTCTACCGTGCTGACTTCGCTGTTGTTGACCGCCATGATCACATCACCCTCACGAATCCCCGCACGCACGGCATCGCCGCGCGCCTCTTGCACCAGCAAGCCGCTGCTGATCTTGAGCGCCCGGCGCTGTTCTGCAGACAGCTCGGACAACACCATACCACCGCGTGAGTAGGATTTCTGCGACTTGGCACCAGCCACCTGGGTTTCTTCTTCGGGCAACTGCCCGACTGTAACGCTCAACTCTCTGAGCGCGCGTTTGCGCCAGACCTGCACACCGACTTTACTCCCTGCCTTGGTGGCGGCAACTATGCGTGGCAGATCGCTGGCGCTATCGACATTTTTGCCATCGAATTTCAACACCACATCAGACACTTGCAGGCCAGCTTTTGCTGCCGGGCTGCCATCCTCGACATTGGCAATCAGCGCGCCGCGCGGACGATCCAGACCGAAGGATTCGGCCAGATCGGCGCTGACTTCCTGAATCGCCACGCCCAGCCAGCCACGCGCCACCTTGCCGCCGGTTTTAAGCTGAGCAGCCACGTCCATGGCCACATCAATCGGGATGGAGAACGACACGCCCTGATAACCGCCAGAACGCGAGTAAATCTGCGAATTGACACCAACCACCTCGCCCCGCAGGTTGAACAGCGGGCCGCCAGAATTGCCTGGATTGACCGCCACATCGGTCTGGATGAAGGGTACATAGTTCTCGTCAGGCAGCGAACGTCCCTTGGCCGAGACAATGCCCGAAGTCACGCTATTCTCAAATCCAAACGGCGAACCGATCGCCACCACCGCTTCGCCAACCCGCAGTTTGTTGGGATCGCCGATCACCACCCTGGGCAAGTTGGTCGCGCTGATCTTGATCAGCGCGATATCGGTGCGGCTGTCATAGCCCACCACTTTGGCGGCAAACTTGCGCTTGTCGGTGAGCTTCACCGTCACTTCATCCGCGCCTTTAACTACATGAGCGTTGGTGATGATGTAGCCATCATCGCCGATGATGAAGCCGGAACCTTCACCCATGGCAGGCGCGTGTCGCATGGGCGGACGAGCCTGCCCCCTTGGCATGGCGCCAGGCGGCAAAAATTTGCGGAAGAACTCAAACATCTCGTCCTCGTCCTGCATACCCGGAAAGCCACCCTGGGATTTCTGCACGATTTTGGTTGTGCTGATATTGACTACCGCCGGGCCATGTTTTTCAACCAGCTCGGACACATCCAGTACGGCTGCCTGTGCGCTGGCAAGCAGGAATACACACGCACCTGCCAGTACGCTCAAACGCCGGATGTTAAATGTTTGGTTCATAAACACCTCCAGATTAAAAACCATTCAAGGCAGGTTGCCTTCGTGGGTTGATTGCAGTTCAAAGGTATTTTCGCGCCGCAGCATGACCGGGCGCATGGCAGAAGAAAGCGGGCGCAGCTTGTGCAAACCCAGCGCCATTATCAGCCCGGCCAGCAGACCGGCGGCAGCGCCCAAATCACCCTGAAAACGCTGCCCGGCCAGCGCCCCTGTCAGCATCAGCAGCAAGGGCAAGCCGTACAGTCCGAACGCGGATTTCCACAAGACACCAGCAGGAATACCGATGACAACACGTTCGCCCACGCCCGCCTGCAAGGGGTTCTCGACCGGGTATGCGCGTTCCCGTCGCCCGAACAAATCGGCCAGCCTGCGGGTAGAGCAGCCGCCAGAACTACAACTGCCACAGGTGCCGGATTCGCGCGCCTCAACCCAGGCCCGGTCACCGTGTGTTTTCAGAACTACGGCATGTTGTTCCAGCATCATGGTTTACGCTGCACCGAATTGGCCACTTCCAGCAAGGTGGCCGCAGGCACCTCGCCCAGCGCAGTCACTTTATAGCCATCCACGCGGCGCGAATAAATATTGATCGCGCCCTCGGTGGACAAACCTTCCAATGCCTGCACATTAATCAGCGCCGGCTCGATAAACATGGAAAAAGTACTCATCCCGTCAGAATAAATACGATGCAAGGTTGGGTTCTTGCGCCCTGGCAAGGAACGCATGACCTCAAATGTTTGCATGTAACCAGGTGGAGGAGTCATGTTCCATACTTCCTGTCTGTCAGTTTTTGCAAGACTGGCTTGCTGCACTTTTTTACCCGCCGTTCGCACGTCAAAGATCGCCTTGTCGGGTTGCTTGCCTATTTCTACCTCTGAGAACACAAACATTGATACCGTTGCCCCCCGGTCATCCACGGTGCGGGTTTTGAGTGGCAACGCCGTTGCCTGATCCAGCCAGAGCATTTGCGTGTAGCGATAGCCATCGCGCGGTGCCAGGATCACAACCTGACAAGGTCGCCCGGCCACCTTATCAACCCCGCCCAGTTTGGGAATGTAATGACTGGCCATCCTGCCGGGGTTATCCGGCAACACCGAAGGGAAAAAACGCTGCACGGCGTTGCGGTTAACCCGCACCGTCTTGCCGTCTGCCAGATGGCAATAGACTTCATCATTGATGCGGATGAATTCACGATGCGAACCATCTAGCACCTCGACTTTGTTCAACTCACTTTTTCCATCTGTACGGTGCGCCACGCGCATGATTTCCGTATGTTCACCATGATGATAAAAGTAAGTACCCGAGTAATTCAGGGTTCTGGACGCATGGCCGGCCTGTTCCAGCCAATTCAGTGCATCTCTGGCGTGCGCGACTTGCGCGGCCATCACACAGGCCGCCAGCAGCACTCCCCTGAACAGAAAACCCGGCATACGCGTCATGCTTGGCATCATCTTGCCGACTCATCTGGGTTGATAGTCACGACCGCGCGCTGATAAGGCGAGGCCACCGCCACGGGAGAGAACTCTTGGTGCGCCACCAGATATGGTGCCATTTGCACTTCCACCTGGCGCCCACCAGCGACCACACGCTGTAGCTGCTGGCTTGTATTGTCGGCCAGTTGCAAACCATCCTGCTGCCCGCTCAAGCCCGGCATCAACGCCACAACCGACACAACCGCCAATGAAGCGGCCAGCGCCACGGCTGCGGGCGCAGCATAACGGCGCATTCGCGGCGCCAGCACGGTGGGTTCCTGCGACAGCCGCGCACTGAGTTTCTCATTGAACGCAGGCGACAATCCGGGCGTGCCGCGCATGGCATCACCAACCATGTGATACAGCGCCCAGCGTTCCCTGGCCTGGGCATCGTGGCACAAGTCCGACGTCGCCTGTGCACGCGCGCTGTGCGAAAGCTCGCCATCCATCAACTCACTCAACCAGTCAGTTGCCTCTTCCGAGCGCAAATGCATCTGTTTTGCATGTGCTTTCATGGTTACCACCTCTTGTCTTTGCTGGTGCCCAGCATGGGGCGAATTTTTTCTGCGATGGCCTCGCGCGCACGAAATATCCGCGAGCGCACCGTGCCGATCGGGCAATCCATCATCTGGGCGATTTCTTCATACGACAGGCCTTCAATTTCGCGCAAGGTAATCGCCGTTCTTAATTCCTCTGGCAACGCATCCACCGCCTGGTTCACTGCCAGCGCAATTTGTTTGGTTTGCAACTCGGCATCAGGCGTGGAAATGTCCCGCAACAACTCGGCTTCCTCAAAACCCTCGGCCTCTTCGTTATCAAACTCGGTGGTAGTGGGCGCACGACGCCCACGCGCCACCAGGTAATTCTTGGCCGTATTCACGGCAATGCGATACAGCCAGGTATAAAAGGCGCTCTCGCCGCGAAATTGCGGCAATGCCCGGTAGGCTTTGATAAACGCCTCCTGCGAAATGTCTTCCACCTCGGCCGCATCGCGCACCATGCGCGACAGCAGACGCGCCAGCTTGCGCTGGTATTTCATCACCAGCAGCTCAAAAGCCCGCTTGTCGCCTTTTTGCGCACGTTCGACCAGCTCCTGGTCCAGCTCGCGATCCACAGCACTCCCTTGAAGCATTTTTATCCGTCACAGTATATATAAGTTGCTTCGACGGGTCGGACACAATGACCCGTAAAAAGTTCATCGGTTATGATTACACCAATATGAAGCACTGCGACGTTCTCATCATAGGCAGCGGCCTGGCCGCCCTTACCACCGCGCTACACCTGGCAGAGCACAAGCACGTCACCCTGCTGACCAAACGCAAATTACTTGACGGCGCCAGCGCATGGGCGCAGGGCGGTATTGCCGCCGTGCTGGCCGAACACGATTCGGAAGAATCACACATCCGCGACACCCTGATTGCCGGCGCAGGGCTGTGCGATGAACAGGTCACGCGCTTTGTGGTCAGCCAAAGCCGCGAAATGGTCGACTGGTTAGCCAATCAGGGCGTGGACTTTACCCGTGACCCCAGCTCGTCCAGCTATCATTTAACCCGCGAAGGCGGCCACAGCGAACGCCGCGTGGTGCATTCAGCCGACGCCACCGGGCGCGCGGTGCAAACCTCGCTGGGCGAACGCATCCGCAACCATCCCAACATCACCCTGCTGGAAAATCATCTCGCCATTGACCTCATCACCGGCAAGCATACTGGCGAGGACGAACGCCGTGTGTACGGCGTATACGCGCTCAACAACACGACCGGCGTCGTCGAAACCTACTCGGCCGGTTTCGTCGTGCTGGCCACCGGCGGCGCGGGAAAAGTGTATCTGTACACCACCAATCCTGACACTTCCAGCGGCGACGGCATTGCCATGGCCTGGCGTGCAGGCTGCCGCGTGGGCAACCTGGAATTTGTGCAGTTTCACCCCACCTGCCTGTACCACCAGGATGCCAAATCCTTCCTGATTACCGAAGCTGTGCGCGGCGAAGGCGGCTTGCTCAAACTTCCCGACGGCACGCGCTTCATGCCCGAGCACGACCCGCGCGCCGAACTCGCCCCGCGCGACATTGTCGCCCGCGCCATCGACTACGAAATGAAAAAACGCGGCATCGACTGCGTGTATCTCGACATCTCGCATAAACCTGCCGAATTCATCATCCAGCATTTTCCCAACATCTTTCGCCAATTGTCGGAATGGGGCATCGACATGACCCACGAACCCATCCCGGTGGTGCCCGCCGCGCACTACACCTGCGGCGGCGTCGTCACCGACATGTGGGGCTGCACGGGTTTATGCAACCTGTATGCCGTGGGTGAAGTCGCCTTTACCGGCCTGCACGGCGCCAACCGGCTGGCCTCAAATTCGTTGCTGGAATGCCTGGTGTTTGGCCGCGCCGCCGCCCGCCACATCCTGGAAAACAGCCCATCAGTCTCGGACAGCATTCCAGAATGGGACGAATCACGCGTTACCGACGCCGACGAAGAAATCGTCATCTCGCACAACTGGGCAGAACTGCGCCGCTTCATGTGGGACTACGTCGGCATCGTGCGCACCAACAAACGGCTGTCCCGCGCCGCGCATCGCATCAAACTGCTGCAAAACGAAATCGACGAGTTCTACCGTCACTTCCGCGTCTCCAACAACCTCATCGAATTACGCAACCTGGTCATGACTGCCGACCTCATCGTGCGCTCCGCCATGCTGCGCCAGGAAAGCCGCGGCCTGCACTACAGCCGCGACTATCCCAACCCGCAACCCGTCACTGGCAACACCATCATCAACCCGCGCCCCGGACTGGTCTGCCCCGGCGCGTGCGAAGTGCTGATGCCGGAGTTCTGACAAAGCGGAATGGAAAGATCAGACAAAACTGACGGAATGATTTGCATGATGTTTTATAACCGGGCGCGCATAGTCAGGCAGCACCAAAGAACGTAAAATTGAGTCCAAGGTCAAATCAGAAAAAAACAGCGAACGGGTGTTGATTCTCTACATCATGCGCACCGAGCAACTCTTGCGTCCATCGCGCACAGCAGCGCGTGACAAAAAATCTTAATCGGTCTGGCGCAAGCCCCACTTCAACCACACCCTCAGTTTTCTGAAACCATCGGCATCGGTGCTGTCCGGCCAAAGGTTCAGGGTCTTGACCCTGCCGTTTTCCAGCACCACGTTGAGCTTGACCAACCATGGCAGCACCACGGCCTGTCCTTTGATGTTGGCGGCTTGCCAGTCATCCAGCAGGATTGCCATTTGTCCCGACTGGCTAACGCGCACGCCGTGCGCCATGCCATGGCGCTGCCGCCACGCCAGCGCGCCGCCCGCCAGCAAGGCCAGCGCGGCGACTGCTTTGCCCCAGACGGGCAAATCTGCCAGCAAGACGCCGCCTGCGGCCAGGGCAAATCCCGCCAGGCTCACGGTCAGGGATATCCGCGAAGGCCGCAGGGTCAGTTCAAGCGGGAGAAACATGTAGAATTTGGCGAATTGAATAATTATCCGATTGCACCATCATGATTGCATCCTGGCAAGATTTTCTGGTTCAACACGGCGCGCGTACTGAGAACGGGCAAGTGCAGGATTTTGGCAACGCCGCCACAGAGCTGGCCGCAGCGAAAACCGGCACGGTCATGGCCGATTTGTCGCAACTGGGGCTGCTGGCGTTTTCCGGCGAGGACACCGCCGAGTTTCTGCAAAATCAGTTCACCAATGATGTGCGCGGTTTGCATGCCGACGGCGCAGCCTGGAATGGTTACTGCTCGCCCAAGGGCCGAATGCTGGCCAATTTTCTGATGTGGAAACAGGGCGCGGACACCTGCCTGCAGATGTCGGGCGATATCCGCGAGAGCGTGCTCAAGCGTTTGAAGATGTTTGTGTTGCGCAGCAAAACCAGTGGCCGCGATGCCACCGACGAGCGTGTGCGGCTGGTGTTGGCAGGCGCGCAGGCCGAGGCGGCGCTGACCGCAGCCGGGCTGCCGCAACCCGCAGGCAATATGCAATCCGTCGGCAACGAACGCGGGCTGGTGGTGCGCATTGGCGATGGCAAATATGTCTTGAGCCTGGCACCGGAAAACGCGGCCAGCATCTGGCAGGCGCTGGCCACATGCGCCACGCCGGTAGGCACGGCAAGCTGGGACTGGCTGCGCTTGTCCAATGGCATTCCCATGATTACTGCCGCCACGCAGGATGAGTTTGTCCCGCAAATGGTCAACTGGGAAGCGCTGGGTGGCGTGAGTTTTCAGAAAGGCTGCTACCCCGGACAGGAAATCGTGGCACGCACGCAGTATCTGGGCAAACTCAAGCGCCGCATGTATCTGGCGCATGTGGAGGGCAGCGAAGCCCCCAGGCCGGGCGACAATCTGTACACCCCGGACATGGAAGGCCAGGCCTCGGGCAAGGTAGTCAACGCCGCGCCCGCGCCGGAAGGCGGCTTTGACCTGCTGGCGGTGGCGCAAATCGAGAGCGTGAACAGCAGGCAGCCCATTCATCTCAAATCGGTGGATGGTCCGCTGCTGCAACTTAAACTCCAGCCCTACGCGCTGCCCTGAGCAGCTGGCGTTGTCAGCTTTGCACCATTACTACATCTACTACCGGGTGAACGAGAAGAACGCGGATGAGGCCGAGCACCTCATCCGCACCATGCAGACGCGGCTGGCCTGCCGCAGCGGCACTGGCGGACGCCTGCTGAAACAGCGCGACGACCCCGGTCTGTGGATGGAAGTGTATGAAAACGTTGCCGATCCCCAGCGTTTCGAGTTTTTGCTGCGTCAGGCCGCAGATGAATACGATATTGAGATGCTACTGGATGGCACCCGCAAGCAGGAATGCTTTGTTGGCGAGACCGCGCCCCACGCAGGCGGCTGCAAACTATAACTTTTGGCTGATTCGCCTCGCCCCCGGATTTGGGTAAACTTGCGTCTGAATTCGTTCATCTCGCTCATTTCATTCAACCAAACAGGGAGCTGTCATGTTGAAAAAACTCACCGCCGCGCTGATTACCAGCATTTTCATGAGCCAAGTACTGATTGCTCCCGCCCACGCAAGTTTGTTTGGCTTCAAACTGGGCGGCAACAAGGAAGAAGGCCAGCCTTCCGGGGCGGCTGGCCCGGATGGCGCCAAGGATGAATCAGCACAACTGGAAAAATGCGACAAACCCTACGGCACGCTGGCCGTGGTCGAGCCGCAGGACGCGGTAACTTCGCATCTGCTGCAATACGGCCTGCAATCGCCAGTCGGCCTCATCCGCATGATGGTGCAGCAATCCAACTGTTTTGTGCTGGTAGAACGCGGTCGCGCCATGCAAAATCTGATGCAGGAACGGCAATTGGCCGAATCAGGTGAACTGCGCCGGGGCTCCAATATGGGCAAAGGCCAGATGGTCACGGCGGATTACGTGCTGACCCCGGATGCGGTGTTTTCCAGCAGGGATTCCGGCGGAGTGGGTGGCGCATTGGGCGGCTTGGGCGTGTTTGGGGCAGTGGCAGGGCTAGTCGCCGCCGGCCTCAAATTCAAGTCGGCGCAAACCACCATGATCCTGTCGGATTCGCGCACCTCGCTGCAACTCGCTTCGGCCACAGGTGTTGCCAAAAAAACCGATTGGAGTGTCGGCGGCCTTCTGGTAGGCGGTGGCGCAGCGGGCGGTCTGGGCGCCTACACCAACACGCCGGAAGGCAAAGTCATTGCTGCAAGCTATCTGGACAACTGGAACAACATCGTGCGTTCCATTCGCGACAACCCGCAAATGGCGCGCCAGGACATCAACCTCAAGGGCAGTTCCGGGCAACCGACCAAGGCCGGTGTGGTATTCGAGGAAGGCGACGTAGTAACCGGCAAGATCGGCGGCCTGCGTATTTATGCGCAGCCGAGCAAGTCATCCAAGGTGGTTGCTACCTTGAGCAGGGGCGAGGAGGTCATTTATACCGGCAGGGACAAGGATGGCTTCATCTCCGTACAAGGCCAGGACGGCGAAGGTTGGGTGGAAAAAGTCATGGTCAGGAAATAGCCTGTTGCAAAGAACAAAAACGGCGGCTTTGTCCGCCGTTTTTTTTGGTCATCACGGTAGCAAAATACTCTTGGGAAGCTCCTTGCCGGGAACTATACTGGAGGCTCGATGTTGCCCAATGAAGGCTCCCATGATGTCGCGTGCATTGTCTGGTTTGGTTTGGTTTTGCGCCAGCCTGTTTTCTGTCGGACTTGTATTCGCCGCCAGCGAAACGCCCCTCCCCGTCGTCGTGCCTCCACCCGCAGCTGCGCCCCCCGTACCCGAAGCGCCCGCCCTGACAACACAGGCGAAGCAGTTGCTGGATGAGGTCAACAAGCGTCTCACGCACATCAATACTCTTGAGTTGCAGAGCCAATTAAAGACGCAGCCCAATACCGTTGTCATCGACGTGCGCACACCGGCAGAACTGGCCAGTCTGGGCGGTCACATTGAAGCGGCGCGTTTTTTCAATATTTCACGCGGCTGGCTGGAGTTCCAGATTGAAGCTGCCGTAGCCGACAAGAACACCCCCATTGTGGTGTATTGCGGCGTCAGCCAGCGCAGCCCGCTGGCGGCGGATACGCTGACAAAACTGGGCTATACCAACGTCAAGAATTATGCTGACGGCTTTTTCAAATGGCGCGCCGCCGGTTTGCCGATTCGTTCCCTGGACAAGGCTTCCGCTTCCTTCCTGTACGACATGCCGCAGCAAGTTATCCCCGGTGTGTGGTCGGCCATCGGTGCAACCGCACCCGGCACCTATGAAAACAGCGGCCACAACAACAACCTGTCTTTCATCATCACCGAAGACGGCGTGCTGGTGATGAACGCAGGCGACAACTACCTGCTGGCGCAAAGCCTGCATGAAGAAATCAAGAAGCACACCAGCCAACCGGTGAAATATGTGGTGCTGGAGAACGGCCAGGGACATGCCATGCTCGGCTCGGGCTACTGGCAAGAACAGGGCGCAAAAATCATCGCCCACCGGAACATTGCCAGACACATCGAAGAATTTGGCTACGATACCCTGGCCGCCATGAAATCCCGCGCGCGTGACAAAGCATTCAAAACCGCATTGTTCACCCCCGACATCATTTTTGACGACAGGCTCGATCTGAAAATGGGCAGTTGGAACATTCAGGTATTGCACCTGGGCGACGCCCACCACCACGGCGATACCATGGTCTGGCTACCGGAAAAGAAACTGGTCATCTCGGGTGACACGGCATTCCATGTACGCATGTTGCCGGTGTTTGAAGACACAGACACCAAACGCTGGATCGAAGTCTGGGACAAGTTCGAGGCGCTTGGCGCCGAGATTGTCATCCCCGGCCACGGCGGCCCTACCGACATGCCCACCGTGCGCAAATGGACGCGCGATTATCTGGTTTACATGCGCGAACAAGTCGCGCAATTGCTCAAGAACGGCGGTTCGCTCGATGATGCCTACAAAATAGACCAGTCGGCCTATATGCACCTGCACACCTCGGACGAGCTGGCCAAGATCAACGCGGGGAGGATTTTCAGGGCGATGGAGTTTGAATAAGGGCGCAATACGCGCTGCCGCATTGCGGCGAATTTCACCATATCAACTTACCATTGGCCGGGGGTTGACATGGTGAGATTCGGTGCAATACCAGTCAATCGTTGGGCTTTTCAGCCCAACCTACGCGCACTCAACCCGTCCCACCCACCGTCAACCCATCAATCCGCAAGGTCGGCTGTCCCACTCCGACCGGCACGCTTTGACCTTCCTTGCCGCAGGTGCCAACGCCGGAATCCATCTGCATGTCGTTGCCGATCATTTCCACCCGGGTGAGCGCGTCTGGACCGTTGCCGATGAGGGTGGCGCCCCTGACCGGATAGGTGACCTTGCCGTTTTCGATCATGTAGGCTTCGGCGGTGGAGAAAACGAATTTGCCGCTGGTGATGTCCACCTGGCCGCCGCCGAAGTTGACGGCATAAATGCCGCGCTCGACCGAGGCGATGATTTCCTGCGGGTCTTTGTCGCCTGCCAGCATGTAGGTGTTGGTCATGCGCGGCATGGGCAGGTGGGCGAAGGATTCGCGCCGTCCGTTGCCTGTGACCGGCACACACATCAGGCGCGCATTGAGGGTGTCCTGCATATAGCCGGTGAGTATGCCATCTTCAATCAGCACGGTGTGCTGGGTCGGGTTGCCTTCGTCATCGACATTGAGCGAGCCACGCCGCAGCGGGATGGTGCCGTCGTCGATGACGGTAACGCCGGGCGAGGCCACGCGCTCGCCAATACGGCCAGAAAACGCCGAGCTGCCTTTACGGTTGAAGTCGCCTTCCAGGCCATGGCCGACGGCTTCGTGCAGCAATATGCCCGGCCAGCCGGAACCCAGCACCACCGGCATGATGCCTGCTGGCGCAGCTCGCGCGGCAAGGTTGGTGACGGCCTGGTGCACGGCCTGGCGTGCATATTCTTCGAGTATTTCGGTGCTGAAATATTCGTAGCCAAAGCGCCCGCCGCCGCCGCCGGAGCCTTGCTCACGCCGACCATTCTGTTCGGCAATGACTTGCAGCGACAGGCGCACCAGCGGGCGCACATCGGCTGCTGTGTGGCCGTCGGAACGCGCAACATAAATCACTTCATATTCGGAGGCCAGGCTGGCAATGACCTGGATCACGCGCGGGTCGAGCTTTCTGGCAATCTGTTCAAGTTGTTCCAGCAGTTTGATTTTTTTGGGGTCTTCCAGACTCGCCAAGGGATCAACCGGCTGATACAACGCGCGGCCGTCGCCCTGTTTTGTCACGGCATAGCGTTTGTTTCCGCCGCTGCGGGCTATGGCGCGGGTGGCGTCCGCCGCTTGCGACAAGGCATCGAGGCTGATTTCGTCGGAGTAGGCAAAAGCGGTTTTTTCGCCGGAGATGGCACGCACGCCCACACCCTGGTCGATATTGAAGCTGCCGGATTTGACCTGGCCTTCTTCCAGCGTCCAGGCCTCGGAACGGCTGTACTGGAAATACAGATCGGCATAGTCGAGGTCGTGGCTCATCAGTTTGCCGAACACCGGCGAGAGTTTGCCGATATCGAGCTGGTTGGGCATCAGCAAGGTATGTTCTGCCACATCGAACAAACGCTCGGTGGTGTTGATGGCATTCAGGGCTTCAGTCGGGTTCATGGTGCTCATTTCTTGGCGTCAGCAATATTGACGCGCAATTTGTCGCAACCAATGCGACGATGTTTCAGCGCGGGCAAACTCTTGCGCAAGCCGCTCTGGTATGCGGGGTTGAGGTTGGCAAAAATCACACCCGAGCCGCGCGGCAGGCGATCCAGCACCACGCCCCAGGGATCCACGATCATGCTGTCGCCGTGGGTTTCGCGTCCGGACAGGTGATAACCGCCCTGCGCCGGGGCAATGACATAGGCCAGGTTCTCGATGGCGCGGGCGCGCACCAGCGTTTCAAAATGCGCTTTGCCGGTGGTAGCAGTAAAAGCCGAGGGCACCAGAATGATGTCCACGCCCTGCATGGCACGGTACAGTTCGGGAAAGCGAAGGTCATAGCAGATAGATAGCCCGATGCGCCCGAAAGGTGAATCAATCACCACGATTTCGGTGCCTGGCTCAATGGTTTTTTCTTCCTTGTAGTGTTCGTTGCCCAGATCCAGTCCAAACAGGTGAATCTTGTCATAGCGTGCAACCTGCTTGCCCTTGACGTCATACACCAGGCAGCTGTTGCGTACTTTTTCTTCGCTATCGCCCACCAGCGGCACCGAGCCGCCAACCAGCCAGATGGCATGCTTTTTGGCCATGCGCGCAAGAAAATACTGGATCGTGCCTTTGCCTTCCACCTCACGCACTGCCACTTTGTCAGTATCTTTCATGCCCATGATGGCAAAGTATTCTGGCAACGCCACCAGTTTTGCGCCGCCTTCCACCGCCTGCTCAATCAATCGCTCGGCCTCTGACAGGTTGGCCGCCACATTGGGGCCAGAGGCCATCTGGATGGCCGCCACCCGCACTGTGCCCGCTTGCGGCAGCGTTTTTTTGGCAACTAGTTTGGCGCGCCCGCCTTTTGTTGCAGCGACGGAGGAGGTTTTTCGGGTTGTCATGATTCCGGTTCTTTTTCAGGTCTGGGTTTGGACAAACGCGTTACGGTGGGGGTTTCCCAATTACCCTCCACCAGATATTCGAAGGCAATCGCTTCCTCGATCGGGTCTTTCAATACTTTTTGCACCACCAGCGCGCCCAGCCCCGCTACCGGGCCGCCCAGCAGCGCCCCTGCTACTGCCACGCCTTCAGACAATTTTGGGATAACCCTGACCCGAAGACGTGCGGTTTCATTCTGCAAGCGCGCCACGCCTGACATTTTAACCGTGGCGGCCGGGCCTTTCATCAGAAAATCATTCGTGTAGAGCTCGCCTCTGGCCAGTTGCATGGTGGAAGAAATCTCATCGAAAGCAAAACCATCAGAAAACACGTCGCGAAAATCCAGCGTAATACGGCGCGGTAAAGATTGCAGGCTGGCGATTCCCAGCAACTTTCCCGCCCCCGGGTTCACTTTCAGAAACTGCCCGCTGCGCGCGCTGAGTTTGAGCCTGCCATCCAGGGTCTCGAAAGCGAAATCGGCTGGCGAGCCAAGCCAGCTCACCTCACCTTCCACCTGTGCCGTGCCGCGTTTGACGGCATCGGCATACCCGTAACGCTCAAGCATATGGCCGACATTCTTCACCTCCACACTGGCTTTCATGCGGGTTTCGCCCTTGCCGGTGTCTTTCCATAAACCGCTCATGCGGATCAGGCTATCGGCGTGGCTCAGGTTCAACTGATCGATCGCCACGCCATTAGTCACGCCGTGCGCGATCACCTCCAGTCGCCCCATGGGCAGACTTCCCAGCTTCAGTTCCTCCACCTGCAAATCGAAGGCCGGCAAATCACCTGCTTCCAGTTTTACCGTTTGCGCCGTATCAGTCGTAGTCGGCTGGGGATTGGCGTCTGGCAAGATGAAATGTTTGAACTGCGCAGACAGCCGCGCAGGTCCTTCCCCAGAGCGGCGATAGGTCAGATTACCCGCCATTTCCTTGCCGCTTACGCCCACCCGCAAAAGATTGCCACGCATACGCGCCTTGATGCTGATGTCCTTGAAACGGCGATTGAGGAAATCCAGGCTGGACAAGGTCAGATTGATACCGGAAATATTCACCGCAGTCTGCGGCGCCTGGTCGTCAGGCAAGATATCGACCCAGCCACCAAGATCGAAGGTGTTTACATTACCCTGTATCTGCAAGCCGCTCTCGACGGGCAACTGCGCCTTGTCGCCAAAGCGTAATTCACCACGCTCCAGCTTGTAACCGGATGCCGTCGGCATGGATAACCACACCGAGGACACCACGTTGCCGTATTGCAGGCCGGAACGCTTGCCTCCGGTCGGCAGCGCCTGCTGTTCGTAAACGAAGGGCATGTGCTTGGCTGCGGTTTTTTTCAGCGGGGCGGGCAGTCTTGATTCAAGCCCCACCAGTCCGGACTCGAAACGCAAGCGGCTCCTGTCCCCGCCCAGGTAAATTTCACCACGCCATTCGGCCTGCCCGCTCAGACGCTGGGCAATATCCTTGCCCAGCCAGGATTCCAGCGCCGCTGCCTGGAACACCCCCTGGCCGCGCACCCTGACCTGATTATTCTCGGTGATGGCCGTTGCCGACGCGGCGCCGCCTAGAATACGGGCAGTCACTTTGGGCGCGCTGATGGAGCGTTCGGTGAAATCCAGCACCCCGGTCATCTGCTCTATCCTTGGCACATCAGGTGCGGGGAAAACCGTATTGCCCAAAAAGTTCAAGCGTCCGCCCGCCGTGGTGTATTGGCTACGCCGCAAGGGAATTTTCAGATTCAGCTTAAGGTGCATGTCGCCAGTGGCGCTCATTTCTTCCGTAAGACCTTCCAGGGTTTCGCTGATCGGGCTGAAATTCACAAAGCGGATGAATTCTGCCGCTGCGCCATGCGCCTCACCGCTGACCTCCAGCAGTTCGTCCGTGGTTTCATAATCAGGAATCACGACCCTGACCTTATTCAGTTGGGCGCCGAATATGCGCGCCTTATCCGACCTAACCTCCAGCCGCACCCCGTCCATCAGCAGGTCGCCGTCGATATCCTCAATCATGGGATAGTCATCGGCATAACGCAGTTGGACGCCACGCACATGCGCCTTGACCTGAAACAGCCCCTCGCGCGCAGATTTGAACGGGAAACGTGACAAGTCACCCTGCAACCTGAACGAGCCGCCATCAACCTCGCCGCGCAGGATGCTGCTGCGCAGCCAGTCATGCGTACCGATATTGATGACAGTCGGCAAATACCTTTGCACGCGCGGCCCGCTAGCGCGCATCACCTTGCCGTTAAGGTCGGCAAATCCGGGGCCGCTGGCGCTGAGTTTGTAACTGCCATACACATTTGCCGTCAGGTCGGCATTGGACAGCAAGGCTTCGGCAATCTCGATCACATGATTTGCGTTTCCGTCCTTGCCGGTTTCGCGTTTCCAGCCGCCACGCAGATTCATCTTGTCAAAACGGATTGCCGGCTCGGCAAATACCTCGGGAAAATCAAACCCAGCCTGACCACCCCCAGACTGAGCGCCGGAAACCTGGCCGCCGGAAATTTGCCCGCCAAAAATCTGATAGCGTCCCTGTTTCTGGTCTCCCGCCAACATGCCGTTGAGATTGACTGCGCCAGGTCGCGCGCCATCTGCCGCCCAGCCCAGACCGGTAAAGCGCGCATCAACCCTGAATAATCCCGGCAAGCCAGGTGTCTTGCCCTGCGGGGTTTGCCAGTCAAGGCTCAGTTGATCCAGACGACCTTTAAGCGCAAGCGCGCGCAAGCTATCGCGTCTGGTGGCGCTAACGGGCAATTCAGCGGCCATGGCAGTCAGTGAACCCAGCGGCAAATTCCTGGCTGCAATGGCATGTCTGCCCGCCTGCTCACGCCAGGAAAAATCGAATGGTTCGAGTTGTACGCCACCAGCACTTTTCAGCTTGAGCTTGCGCGCATACACCGTGGTTGCTGCACCCGCGCCTTGCGACTCCTGGCTCCAACCCGCCTCGCCCGCAACCCGGATCAATTTGAGTGGTGCTGCCAATTGCGGCAGCTTTGCATCCACATCTGCCAGATTGAACTTGAAAGCAGCCGCTGACAGCCGTCCCTTATATATCGAGAGCGTGCCCTCTGCACTGCCGTGCCCGCGCACATCTGCGTAATTTGTTGGCAACCATGGACGCCAGGCGGCGAACTCGATCGCTGGCACATCCAGTTCCACATTGCCATGCCAGTCCGGCAGCCGGTCAAGACTGCGGCCATGCAAAACGCCTTTGACCTGGAGCGGACGCGCAAGCCAGGCAGGCGGCGTCATCGAAGCCTGAAATGCGTGGCGCGTAAACAGGTTCTGCAACTCGAAACGCACATCACGCAGCACCAGCGGCGGGCTGTTCAGGGTATCGTCAATCCAGGCAACAGTGGCGCCATCCACTTTCACCACGCCCTGCCTGAGCAGCCAGTCGCTGAACGTGGTATCCGGACTGTTGGGGTCGATACGCATTCCCCCCAGATGGATCATGCCATCCTGCGCACGGCGTAACGTAACCGCCGGCATTTCCACTGTCAGCGCATGAAAGCGCGGCTCCAGCGTCAACAGGGTACGCCAGCCAAAACTGCCATCCAGCCGGGAAAAGTACAGCAACGAACGCCCGCCCTGCGAGATCCGCACGCCATCCAGCATCAAACGCGGGCGGGCACCGCTCCATTCGCCATCCAGCTTATCCAGCGTAATGGTGTAGCCGGTGGTGGTGGACAACAGCCGCGCGACATCGTCCTTGTAAGCAGGCAGATTGGGCAGCAGCCACCAGTAAAAAACCGCCAGCACCAGCAAGGGTACGGCAGCCACACCCGTCGCCAGCCACCACAGCCAGCGGCGGCGCAAGAACGCGGGAAAGAAAAAACGACGCATGTTTCTATTCTATTGCCTGAAACCCCGGGATGGTGGCCGCAGTCAGCCCAAACCTACATTTATTCGCCTTTCCAGGCACCCAGCGCGCGCCGGTCGCGTTTGGTTGGCCGCCCCTTGATGTCGCGCGCGGGTTCGCGGGTCATTTTGCGCAACGCAGCCTGCTGCTCCCGCTGGCTGCGGCTGGCTGCCGTTTCCTCATACAGCAGCTGCGCAACCGGGGCGGAGCCGCGCTTGTCCGATAAGCCGCGCACCAGAATTTCCCACGCCACATCGCCTGCCCGGATATGCAGGGTATCCCCCACCCGGATTTCGCGCGCGGGCTTGCAACGTTCGCCCTGCCAATGTACCTTGCCGTTGTCCACGGCCTGTGACGCCAGCGAACGGGTCTTGAAGAACCGGGCGCTCCACAGCCATTTATCAATACGCATTATTTGATTTCATTGTTGGATTTCACGGTTGATTTTCCAGTCTGCCACACCTTACTCGAATCTTGATTTTCCGGAAAAAATTTCATGCCAAATAAAATCCTCGCCTTTGCCGGCAGCACCCGCCAAGGCTCATACAACCGCGCCATACTCGATCATGCCGTTGTCGGCGCCCGCGCTGGCGGAGCAGAAGTCACGCTGATTGACCTTAGAGACTATAGCCTGCCGCTATACAACGGCGACCTGGAAATCAGTCATGGCATTCCGGACTCGGCAGCACGCTTGAAAAAATTGTTCAAATCACATGATGGCTTGCTGCTGGCCTGCCCGGAATACAACAGCTCGATCACGCCCCTGCTGAAAAATACGCTGGACTGGGTATCACGCCCGCATGGCGACGAGTCTGGCCTGGTACCGTATCAGGGAAAATTAGCCATGCTGATCGCCGCCTCGGCAGGCAACCTGGGCGGCTTGCGCGGCTTGCGCCATGTACGCGAAATTCTCACCGCGCTGGGGGTCATGGTGCTGCCCGCCCAGCTGGCCGTAAGCCAGGCCGACCAAGTCCTGCCGGACAACATGAAAACGCGTTTGCATGACACTGGCGCAGAACTGGCGCAGGCGCTGCAACGCTGGCATGGTCGCTAAGCCGCTTTACAACACAAATTATGAATAGCGCGCGATACCCATCCAGCAGCCGTTTTCTGCACTGGCTGATGGCCGCCGCACTGGCGGCCAATTTCATCCTTGGCGCAAGCGTGCATGAAATGGATTTGTCGCCACAAAAACTGCAATGGCTGGCCTGGCACAAATGGGCGGGCATGACGCTGCTTGCGCTGGTCAGCCTGCGCCTGATCAATCGCCTGATATTTCCGCCGCCAGCGCCAGAACCCGCGCCCGCCTGGCAGCTTTACATTGCCCGGCTCACACATTTCGCCCTGTATTTGCTGATGTTCGCCATTCCCGTTTCGGGCTGGCTGGTCAGTTCTGCCGCAGGCATTCCGGTGATTTATCTTGGCCTCTGGGAGCTGCCGCAGTTGCTGCCAAAGAATCTGCCGTGGCTGGACACACTCAAGGAAATCCACGAAATATTGAACCAGACACTGCTGCTTCTGGTCATCCTGCATGTAATGGCTGCATTGAAGCATCATTACATTGACCGTGATCGCACCCTCATGCGCATGTTGCCCGGTCTTGAAAAACAGGAGAAACGCCCTTGAGTTTCCGCATTGCCCCCCTGTTGTTCGCTATGCTGGCCGCACACAACATCCAGGCCGCAGACTGGCGCATTGATCCGGCGCACAGCCGCCTGGGCTTTGCCTATCAGGCCATGGGCGCGGAGATGCAGGGCGAATTCAATCGTTTTTCCGCCGACGTGCGCTTTGACCCGGCACAGCCCCAATCCGCCAGCGTAAGGCTCACAGTGGATACTGGCAGCATCGACGCAGGCTTGCCGGAAGCCACTGCCGAAGCCCGCTCAGCCAATTTTCTGGATGCCGCACGCTACCCGCAAGCACAGTTTGTCTCGACTTCGGTCAAACCGCTTGGCCAGCAACGCTACCAGGTCAATGGCGAACTCACCCTGCGCAATCAGCGCCGTCCCTTGAGCGTCGTCATCCTGCTCAAACCCGAAGGCAAACAACAGCGGCTTAATGGCACGCTGCTGCTCAAGCGTCTGGATTACGGCATCGGCACCGGCATGTGGGGCGACACCGGCACGCTGGCCAATGAAGTTCGTGCCGCATTTTCCCTGCTGCTCATACCGCATACCAACAAGTCCGCCACAGGAGCACCCCGCAAATGAAACCGCTGCACACACTTGTCCTGGCCGCCGTCGGCCTCATCGTTGCGCAGACCGCGACTGCGGCCAGCTACATCATCGACAATTCGCATACCTATACCGTATTCGAGATCGACCACCTGGGCTTTTCCATCCAGCGCGGCCAGTTCGATGAAACCAGCGGCATTGTCGAACTGGACGAAATGGCGCAAACCGGACGCATCGAGGTCAACATCAACGTCGCCTCGATCGACTCCGGCCACGCCAAGCGCGATGAAAACCTCAAGGGCGCCGAGTGGTTCGACGCCGCCCGTCATCCGCAAATGCGCTATCGCAGTTCGCGTCTGTTGTTCAACAACGGGCGTCTTGCGCAAGTTGAAGGCGAGCTGACCCTGCGCGGCGTTACCCGCCCGGTGCGGCTTGACATCGTGCGCTACAAATGCGGCCTGAATCTGGCCGTCAGAAAACGCGGCTGTGGCGCGGATGCCGTGGCCATGCTCAAACGCTCCGACTTCGGCATGATCAAGAGCCTGCCGTTTGTGGGCGATGATGTCAGGCTGCTGATCCAGATCGAAGCCTACGCCGAGTGAAAGTCCCGGCCTTGCCCGCGTGGCAATTCGGTTTCACCCCTGCAGAGATGCCAGCGATTACGCCCGGCCCGCTTGGCCTGGCGCAGTGCGCGATCCGCACGGCCAACGAAACTATCAACATCTTCGCCAGCCTGTAAAACAGCGATCCCGATACTGATGGTGAGCGTGCCAACATGGGGAAAGGTCTCTGCCTCGACGCGTTTGCGCAATGCCTCGGCGATCTCCCCGGTTTTATTCTGGTTCAGATTGCTGAGGACGATCATGAATTCCTCTCCCCCCCAGCGTCCGAGCACATCGCCGCGCCGGAAATGCTGCCTGAAAAGCCCTGCCAGTTTGACCAGCACTTCGTCCCCAGCCGGGTGGCCATAACGGCTATTCACACGCTTGAAATGGTCTATGTCACAAAACAGCAGCGCCAGACCGCCATGTTTAAGCTGTTCGGTTTTGTACATGGCATCCAGCAGCTCTTCAATACGCCGGCGGTTGTACAGACCGGTCAGATAATCGCGGTAAGCCAGCGAGCGTAGTTTGGAGTTTTCTTCAACGTAGCGCTGGTTGCCGCTCACATGCCGGATCGGCTTTGCGCTGCCCGCCCTGGCAACGGGATGCCCCGCACTGGCAATAACCTCTTTGCACGCCAAAGTCAGCATGAGCAGAAGCAGTATGATCAAAGAGCGCGTCCATAACTGCTCCGGTGTTGGCAAAAACAGGGCTTCAAACAGACTCTGGGATTGTTCAAACAATGCCGTATCCAGCCAGGCATCCAATGGCCAGATTAAAGCTGCTGAAATGATCGACAGTGTCGAAATACGCCGACACCCGCGTTTGCCCATCTTGGTATCTCCCCGCTAACCGACATGGCGAGTTGCCACCCCACGTTATGAAACTCATATTCGCCGTGCCCGTTCCCCCACCCCGCCCTCCCCCGCAAGCGGGAGAGGGGGACAGGGGCACCCCTCGCGTGTTTCACGTTAACCAGGCAGATTCTAGTCAGAAGGCGCACACAACAATGTAAACATTTCATAACAAAAGGCGGCACCTTGGCCGCCTTTTATGTTTCGATATTTCCGATTCACAACACTAGTCACACCGCCTGTTTGAGCTGGTCGAGAATGGCCGGGTTTTCCAGCGTGGAGGTGTCCTGGGTGATTTCCTCGCCCTTGGCAATCGCCCGCAGCAGGCGGCGCATGATCTTGCCGGAGCGGGTCTTGGGCAGGTTGTCGCCAAAGCGGATGTCGTCGGGCTTGGCGATGGGGCCGATTTCCTTGCCCACCCATTTCTTCAACTCATCCGCCAACATCCTGGCCTCGTCGCCTTCCGGTCGCGCGCCCTTGCACACCACAAAGGCCACCACCGCTTCGCCCTTGATGTCATGCGGCTTGCCAACCACGGCTGCTTCAGCCACACGTGGATTGGCCACCAGCGCGGATTCGATTTCCATCGTGCCCAGACGGTGGCCGGACACGTTCAGCACATCGTCGATACGACCCATGATCCAGAAATAGCCGTCCTCGTCCTGATGGGTGGAGTCCCCGGCGAGATACATTTTTCCACCAAGTTCAGGCGGAAAGTAAGTCTTCACGAAACGGTCCGGGTCGCCCCACAGGGTGCGCAGTTGTGAAGGGAAGGGACGTTTGATGACAAGGAAACCGCCCTGGCCTTTTTCCACATCGTGCCCAGCCTCATCCACCACGCCCACCATGATGCCGGGCAAAGGTAAAGTACACGAACCGGGCTTGGTGGGTACGGCGCCGGGCAGCGGGGAGAGCATGTTGGAGCCAGTTTCGGTCTGCCACCAGGTATCGACGATGGGGCAGCGCGACTGGCCAATGACTTCGTGATACCACATCCAGGCTTCGGGGTTGATCGGCTCGCCCACCGTGCCCAGCAAACGCAGGGAGGAAAGATCGAATTTCGCCGGCAGATCGGAACCCAGCTTGATAAGGGAACGGATCGCCGTTGGCGCAGTGTAGAAGGTGGTGACGCGATGTTTGGCGATCATTTCCCAGAAACGTCCGGCGTGCGGATAGGTGGGGATACCTTCAAAAATGACTTCGGTCATGCCCAGCGCCAGCGGGCCGTAGCAGACATAAGTGTGGCCGGTAATCCAGCCCACGTCTGCCGTGCACCAGTACACGTCAGTATCGGGTTTGGCGTCGAACACCCACTTCATCGACAGGATCGCGCCCAGCAGGTAGCCGCCGGTGGAATGCTGCACGCCCTTGGGCTTGCCGGTAGAGCCGGAGGTATAGAGGATGAACAGCGGATGCTCGGCGTTAACCCACACCGGCTCGCAGGTTTCGGATTGTCCTACGGTGGCGTCGTGCCACCACACATCGCGCCCCGCCGCCATGTTCACCGCGCCGCCAGAGCGTTTGTACACCACCACGTTTTTCAGACAATCGCAGCCGCCGATACCAATGGCTTCATCCACGGCGGCTTTCAAGGGCACTGCCTTGCCGCCGCGCAGCGATTCGTCCGCCGTCACTACCACTTTCGCACCGGCATCGACAATGCGCTCCTGCAGGGACTTGGCCGAGAAGCCGCCGAACACCACGGAATGGATCGCGCCAATGCGTGCGCAAGCCTGCATCGCTACCACCGCTTCGATCCCCATGGGCATATAGACAATGACGCGGTCGCCCTTTGCCACACCCAGCGATTTGAGCGCATTGGCAAACTGCGATACGCGCTTGAGCAAATCGCTGTAAGTCGAGGTCGTGACCGTGCCGTCGTCCGCCTCGAAAATCAGCGCGGTCTTGTCGCCCTTGCCCGCCGCGATATTGCGATCCAGGCAGTTGTACGACACATTCAGCTCGCCATCGGCAAACCACTTGTAGAACGGCGCACCGGTCTCGTCCAGCACCTGTGTAAACGGCTTGTGCCAGCTGATATTTTCCTTGGCGAGCCGCGCCCAGAATCCGCTGTAGTCGGTCTTGGCCTCGTTCATCAAGGCTTCATAGCCCGCCATGCCCGACACGTTGGCCTGCGCTACAAACTCTGCCGAAGGCGGAAACTGACGGTTTTCATGCAATACGGAAGTAATGGCGGACATTGCGACCTCTCCTGGAAAAATTGGGGTTATATTGATTGTTGATGTTTGCCATTCTAATCAGGCTATGACCCCACCGGAAGCCCCGCTCGACCGACTCGCCCAACTTTCCCGCTATGGCGCACGCCTGGTACAGGCTCGCCCCGATCTGCAAGCATTTTCCAGCCGTATGGATCAACCTTTTGCGCTGGCCGAAATGCAAGCCTGGCTGGCTGCGCCGATCGCCGACGAGGCGGCGCTCAAAACCCGTCTGCGGCAATTGAAAGACCGCGCCTGGGTGGTCACTGTGGCACGCGATCTGGCCGGGCTTGCCACGCTGGAGGAAGTGACTGGCGTGTTTTCGGATATCGCCGAGGTTTCCATCCGCGCGGCGCAGGATTTTTACACCCGCGAACTGGCAGCAAAACATGGCCAGCCGCTAAACTCCGATGGCAGCCCAATGGAATTGATCGTGGTTGGCATGGGCAAGCTGGGCGGGCGCGAGCTGAACGTTTCATCCGACATCGACCTTATCTACCTGTACCCGGAGGAAGGGCAAACCAGCGGGTCTTCTCCGCTTTCCTATCACGAGTTTTTCATTCGCCTGGGGCGAAAAATCAGCGCGGCGATTTCCGAGAACACCGCAGACGGTTATGTCTTCCGCGTCGATCTGCGCCTGCGCCCGTGGGGCGAATCGGGGCCTTTGGCCATGAGCTTTGCCATGCTGGAAGATTACCTCACCCTGCATGGCCGCCCGTGGGAACGCTATGCCTGGATCAAGGGAAGGCCGCTGACAGGCACCCGCCTGAATGAGCTGGACGATATCGTGCGGCCTTTCGTGTTCCGCAAATATCTCGACTTCAATGCGTATCAGTCCTTGCGCGAACTGCACGCGCAGATTCGCGCCGAAGTCATCCGCAAGGATCGCCAGAACAATATCAAGCTGGGGCCGGGCGGCATCCGCGAGATTGAATTCGCGGCGCAGGTCTTCCAGTTGATGCGCGGCGGCTACGAACCCGCGCTGCGCACGCGTCCGACCCAAGACGTGCTGCATATCCTTGCGGCGCGTCAGTTCATTCCGCAGGCAAATGTCGATCAACTGATCGAGGCATACCGTTTTTTGCGCAATCTGGAACACCGCCTGCAATATCTGGATGACGCGCAAACCCAGACCCTGCCCAATGATGTCGAGAGCCAGACACGCATCGCCCGCGCCATGCATTTCAGCGATTGGGACACCCTGCTGCGGGCGCTCAATCGTCACCGCAAAATTACCGGGCAGCACTTCGAGCAGATTTTTGCCGCGCCGCAAACCGACCAGTCCTCGCATCCGCTACAAAATATCTGGATTGATCCCGGCAATCAGTCCGGCACGTTGAAAACCCTGGGATTCGCGCGTGCGCAGGACATGGCCGCCCGCCTCCAGCAACTCAAGAACACGGCGGAATCGCGCTTTCCCGAAAGCGCGCGAATCCGCATCAACAGCCTGTTGCCGCCCATGATAGAACTGGCTGCGCAGCAAACACACCCCGACGACACCCTGCTGCGGTTTGCAGATTTCATCGAAACCATCGCCCGCCGCCAAACCTATCTGGCGTTGCTGGCGGAATACCCCGCCGCGTTGCGACAGCTTGCCCGGCTGTTTTCCGCCAGCCCGTGGGCCGCGCAACTGGTAACCCGGCAACCGCAGTTGCTGGACGAGCTGATTGATCCACGGCAATTGTTTGAGGCTCCAGATTGGCCCGCGCTGGCCATGCAGTTACGGGCGTCGATGGACGCCGACGCGGGTGACATGGAAGCGCAAATGGATAGACTGCGCCGCTTCAAACAGGCGCAAACCCTGCACCTGCTGGCGCAGGATGTAGCGGGCGCGCTGAAGCTCGAAACCCTGTCTGATCACCTGGCTGCGCTGGCCGACCTACTGCTGAATGAGACCCTGCACCGCGCCTGGCTCACGGTTCCCAATCGACATCTGGACGCACCCCGATTTGCCATCATTGGCTACGGCAAACTGGGCGGCAAGGAACTGGGGTACGCCTCCGATCTGGACCTGGTGTTCCTCTATGACGACGATACGGCCGACTCCGGCATGATCTACGCCCGCCTGGCGCAAAAACTCTCCACATGGTTCAGTACCGCCACCGCTGCCGGCGTGCTCTACGACACCGACCTGCGCCTGCGCCCGGATGGCGCATCAGGTTTATTGGTCAGCTCGGTCGAGGCATTCGATGACTACCAGCGCAATCACGCCTGGACCTGGGAACACCAGGCATTGACCCGTGCGCGTTTTGTCTGTGGCGATGCGAATGTGGGCGAAAAATTCGAAGCCATTCGGAAAGCCATTCTCACCCTGCCGCGCGAACCGGAAAAACTGCGCGAAGACGTGCTCTCCATGCGGAGCCGCATGCACGACGGGCACAAGAACAACACAGATTTATTTGACCTCAAGCATGACACCGGCGGCATTGTCGATGTCGAATTCTGCGTGCAATACCTGATCCTGTTGCATGGCCGGGAACACCCCGAACTGCTGGACAACATCGGCAACATCGCCCTGCTCAAACGCTGCGGCAGCTTGGGATTACTGAGCAGCGATATTGCAGACAACGCCTCAGACGCCTACCGCGAACTGCGCCGCGTGCAACACACGGTGAAACTTGCGGGCGCCGAGCACGCGCGCGTGGATGCACAACAGCTTGGAGCCGCACGCAAAGCCGTAAGCGCCTTACGGGAAGCGGTTTTCGGCAAGCTCGCGCGTTAGCCGCGCCACTTCGCCCGCCGCACCGGCCTTGCGGTAAAACGCCAGCGCCTCGGCGTAGGCGGTGCGCGCCGACTCGATCTGCTTGCGGTCTTTCGCCAGCCAGGCGCGGTAGTGCGCGGCCACGCCCAGCCAGAATACGTCGCCGGATTGTTCGATCAGTACATGGCCTTCCTGCAACAGGCGCTGGGCTTCGTCAAACCTACCCTGGGTACGTTCCAGGTTGCCCAGGTTCATCAAGTGCTTGCCCAGATGATGGAAGTGATTATTGCTGCGGTTGAGCGTGATCGCGGCCTGCAAATGTTCGCGTGCGCGGCGCACATCGCCCATGTCCTGGTAAATCAACCCCATGTTGTTGAATGAGGCGGAGCGTTCGGCCAGATCGGGATTGATGGGGATGCTGGTTTGGTAATCACGCAGTGCACCAAAGGCATCGCCACGGTCGTAGCGCATGCCAGCGGTATTGTGCAGCGCGGTGGCCAGCCCGGCCTGGTCATTGATCTGCCGGGCAAGCTGTAACGCGCCTTGCTGGTAAAACCAGGCTTTGTCCAGCCTTCCAAGACGGCGCAAGGTGACACCAAACCAGTTACCCAGGCGCACGGCAACAGCACCCGCAGGCTGCTGGGCAGCTGCTCGATCCAGTGCTTCCAGCGCGGTTGTGAAATCGCCCTGCTCGTAGCGCGCACGCGCCAGACAAATCCAGATTGCCGCGTCGGCAGGATTTTGCTGCAAGGCGGAATCCGCCTGTTTGGCTGCCTGCGCATAATCAAACTGCGCAAGCGTCTCTTCGCAAGGCTGCGCGGCTCATGCGGTGGCGGCGCAAAAAAATATGCCCGCAATCAGCAAACTTTTCATCTTGATGTCACCTCTATGGCACACATTTATCGCTCATAATCACTGGCACAGCATGAATACCCATCCCGTTACCCTCATCCCCGCTGCTGAAGGCGACTTCTGCGTCCTCAAGGAAGCCATCGTCGGTGCGTTTGGCCTGCCCGCCGACAAGCCTTTTGTCGGCATCAAGGGCGACCCCTCCCTGCGTGAAACCGCGCCCATCCGCAGCAAATACGAATCCCGCATCGACCAGAAAGTCGGCGCGGCGCTTTCACGCATTGAGTGGCTGCTGGCGGAAACCGGATGCTATGCGATTTACGTCGGCTTCAACAGTTCCGAGGTACGCACCGAATCGATTTTCAACCCGTTCAATTATGAGATCCACGATGTCGATTCACTGATGTCGGATGATTATCTCGCACGGCATTTCGTGCGCGTGCCGTTCGCGGAGAAAATGAACACCATCGCCTGGGTGCGCAGCATGATCCAGACCGGCCCCTTGCGCCACTACATGCCGGAGCACTGGCAGAGGCTGATGGATGAACAGCGTGCCAGCTGGCAGCCGGTCAAGCAGGAATTGATCCACGAAATCATCCACGGCTTTGACCAGCTCCGCGCCATCGAGGGCTACTACCTGCGCAATGCCGCCATTTCGCTGTCCGAAGGCATCGTGCGCGCCTCGTTCAACTGCGACGGCACCTACATCGTGCGGGCGGATTATTTTCCGGAATTCGTGCGGCAGAATTTGCCGGGGTGATTGATTGGTCCATTCAATTTTTTTGAGCGGGCAGACTAACTGTCAGTTCGCAGCCGTGTCCCGCTCTCCCAGCGGGAGAGGGGATAGGGGTGAGGGAGAGATGGTGGGAACCCAAATGCAAGGGGCATATCAAGCTTTTCTCCCTCACCCGGCTTCGCCACCCTCTCCCGCTGGGAGAGGGGCTATGGCGCGTCGACATACGCCCGCCCTGCCTGGCAGCCCGAATTGAAATGTTTCACTCCCGCATCGCGGAAATTCATCGGTTCGCCCGGTCGCCCATCTGGCAAAACCTGAAAGTACACACGCACTTCGCGCAGCATGGGTTTGCGCCTTGCAGGCGTATCACTGCGTGGGGTGCGGCAGTCAAAGGTCACACTCTCCAGCAGCGCCGGGTCGTGTTTTTTCAGCGCAGTGCGTAAATCTTCCAGCGGCACTTCGCGCCCCGCATGTTCGCCCAGCACCGTACCCAGCGCCCGGTTGGCGCGTTGCGTCAGCTGGATGGACTGTTCGAAATAATCCGCCGCCGCAAGTCCAGAGCAGGTGCCATGCTTGACCCATTCATGCCGATCCAGGCAATCCGCCGTGCCGGGCATGACGGTCTCCAGCCGCGCCGACAGCGCACGCGGCAACGCCACTTCCGACAGGCTGCACATGCCTCCATCGCGGCGTTCCGCGCCGCAATTGAACGGATGCTTGCCTGAGCGGTTGTTGGGCCATAGCCCATGCAGCGTCAGCGGCATGCGCTGAAAGTCAGCCAGCGACATATCCCTGCACTGCTGGGGCACGCGACGCTTGCCAATCGAGTCTTCACAAAATGCCGGGGCGAGCGAAAGTGCCAGCAGGTAATAGTCATAATCCGCCTTTTGCATAGCCTGGCCTGACGCTGCCTGCCGGGCTTCGCAGCCGCTGATTGCAAACATTGCCCAGCCGCCCAGGCATATCAGTGCAAGCCTTTGATACAATTTCATTTCTTATCCCATTCAGAAGTTCTGGAGTTTTTATGTCGATGTCCGACCGCGACGGTTTTATCTGGTACGACGGCAAGCTGGTGAACTGGCGCGATGCCACCACCCATGTTCTGACCCACACGCTGCACTATGGCATGGGCGTGTTTGAGGGCGTGCGCGCCTACCAGACGCCCAAGGGCACAGCGATTTTCCGCTTGCAGGATCATACCGACAGACTGTTCCGCTCGGCGCATATTCTGGGCATGGCCATGCCGTACTCCAAGGATGAAATCAACGAAGCGCACAAGCTGGCCGTGCGCGAGAACAAGCTCGAATCCGCCTATATTCGTCCGATGGCATTCTATGGCGCCGAGGCGATGGGCATTTCTGCCAAGACCCTGTCCACCCATGTCATCGTCGCCGCCTGGAAATGGGGTGCGTATCTAGGCCAGGCCGCACTGGACAATGGCATCCGCGTCAAGACTTCCTCATTCTCGCGCCATCACGTCAACATCACCATGTGCAAGGCCAAGGCCAACGGCAATTACATGAACTCGATCCTGGCGCACCGCGAAGCCGAGATGGACGGCTATGACGAAGCCCTGCTGCTAGACGTGGACGGTTTCGTGTCCGAAGGCTCTGGTGAAAATATCTTCATCATCCGCAAAGGCAAAATCTACACGCCGGATCTAACCTCCGCACTGGAAGGCATCACTCGCGACACCATCGTGCAACTGGCAAACGAACTGGGCTATCAGGTCATCGAAAAACGCATCACGCGCGATGAGGTGTATTCTGCCGATGAGGCCTTCTTTACCGGCACAGCGGCGGAAGTCACCCCCATCCGCGAACTGGACAACCGCGCCATCGGCAATGGCACGCGCGGCCCGGTCACGCAAAAATTGCAGACACTGTATTTTGACTGTGTGCAAGGCCGCTCGCCCGCACATGAAGGCTGGCTGACTTACGTTTAAGCCAGAACAGCCGAACAAAGAGGACATGAGGACAAGAGGTAAAACAACAGGAAGTTTCCTCCCGTCCTCTTGTCCTCCTTGTTAAGGATTTTTTCAGGGATTCGTCATGGCAGAACAAACCGATAACACCCAGCGCGTGATTGAAGTCACCGACAAACAGCTTCCGCTGCATTGCCCGCTGCCCGAGCATGTTTCCTGGAACGCGCATCCGCGTGTGTTCCTGCCCATCGAAAAAACCGGCGAGGCGCTGTGTCCCTACTGCGGCACGCAATATCGCCTCAAAGGCGGCCCGCACCACGGCGCGCATTGAACAACCCGTCACTGACCAAACCTGAGGTTCGCATGAAATCACTGTTCGCCAAATCCATCCTCGTGCCTGCACTCGCCCTGTTTGCTGCCACAAGCCACGCCGCCAACCCCAAGGAAATGCAAGACTCCATGCTGCAAATGCAGCAGGCGCAAGCCAAAATCATGAAAGCCATGATGCAGGAAAAGCAGAGCAAACTCGGCTTCAACGAAACCGTGGAAGCGCTCAAGAAAGCGGGGGAGGGACGTGGCTGGAAAATTGCCGGCGTATTCGACGCGCAGGACGCCATGAAAAAGGCCGGGCACAAAGACGCCAAGGCCATGAAAATTCTTGGCATGTGTCACCCCAAGCTGGCCGAAGCCGTGCTGACTGCCCAGCAAAAAGCGCAAATGCCGCCCTCGCTCACTTGCCGCTACAGTGTGTATGAAGGGCTGGATGGCAAGGTTTACGTCATGCGCTTTAACACCGCGCTAATGGCACAAATGTCCAAGGGCGAAGTGGCCGCCGCACTTAGCAATCTGGCCAATGAAGAAGACGCCATGATGGCGGCAGTGATGAAATAAGCGGGTTTCATTTACACGCAAAAAAGCCGCGCCGAGCGCGGCTCAGACTGCTTACAAAGCCCCCACTCGTTGGGGGCTTTTTCACACTTGGTGATTTCAAAAAACTCAAGCGGTCATTGAGTAGCGTGGCGCTTCCTGTCCCGGCAGTGTCTGTCTGGGCGCATTGAGGTAGGCATCAAACGCCATGGCGATGTTGCGCAGGAACAGGCGGCCCAGCGCGGTGACGCGGATTTCTTCTGCGTCGGTTTCCACCAGCCCGTCGGCTTGCAGGGGCTGCAAGCGTTCCAGGCTGTCGCTGAAGTAGTCGTCAAAGTCGATCCTCCAGCGCGTAGCGATATGCTGCCTGCGGATGGACATATCGCACATCAGTTCGGTGATGACGTCGCGGCGGATCTTGTCATCCGTGCTCATGCGGTAGCCCTTGACTGTGGCGAGGCCTTTTTCGGCCACCATTTTCTGGTAGTCGGATAATTTCTTTTCGTTTTGCGCATAGACATCGCCGGTCTGACTGATGGCAGACGCGCCGAAGGCATAAATATCGGCGTTGCGGTGCGTGGTGTAGCCCTGAAAATTCCGCCATAAAGTCTTGTTGCGCTGCGCCTTGACCAGTTCGTCTTCGGGTTTGGCAAAGTGATCCATGCCAATGTGGGCGTAGCCTGCGGCTTCCAGCGAATCCAGGATCAAGTCCTGCATGGCCATGCGGGTATCAAAGTCTGGCAGGTCGGATTGCAAAATCAGTTTCTGGTGTTTCTTTATCCACGGCACGTGCGCGTAGCCAAACACGGCCAGCCGATCCGGATTCAGGCGGGTGATCTCGGTCAGCGTCTTGCCATAGCCCTCCAGGGTCTGGTGCGGCAGGCCGGTCATCAGGTCGAGGTTGATGCTGTCAAAACCTTCCTGCCGGAACCAGCCGTACACTTCCTGAATGAGCGACAGGGGCTGGATGCGGTTGACCGCATGCTGCACTTTTTCGTCAATGTCTTGCACGCCCAGGCTGGCGCGGTTGAAACCGGATTCGCGCAGCGCCTTGACCTGCTCAAGCGTCAGGCCGCGCGGATCAACCTCGACAGACACTTCCGCATCGGGCGCTAAACTGAAACGCTGCCTGAGATAGGCCGCCAGATCGCGGATATCGTCGGCATGTAAAAAAGTGGGCGTGCCGCCGCCCCAGTGCAGTTGCACAACGGGCCGCGTCGGCTCGGTCAAGGCCGCCACCTCGTCGATTTCGCGTTTGAGCACCTGCAGATATTCAGTGGCCTTGCTGTATTTTTGCGTGGCCACCATATTGCAACCGCAGTAATAGCAAAGCGTGTCGCAAAACGGGATGTGCACGTACAGGGAAATCGACCGCGAGGCTTCCTGGCTTTCGATCAACTCTTGCTGCCACTGGCCGATGCCAAAATCTTCGGAAAAATGCGGGGCGGGCGGATACGAGGTGTAGCGTGGGCCGGGCTGGCTGTATTTTCTTAACAGGGCGATATCAGCATGCATGGCCGGAAGGGCGTTTTAACAGGATTTTCTCATCCTATTATGTGAAGACATTTTTGTCCAGCCAAACCTGGCCAAACCTGCTCTCAAGCCGTGGGTAAACTGCTTTCCCAGGGTGCGGCGCGCTTCATGGCTTGCAGGCAATCGGCATCAATCGCTGTTCCGCATTCCTTTTCCATCATGGCTAGTGCCTGGCTAACCGGAATGGCGCCTCGGTAAGGTCGTTCCGCAGTAATGGCATCGAAAATGTCGGCCACCGTAATGATGCGGGTTTCCAGCGGAATATCGGCGGCGGCCAAGCCGCGCGGGTAGCCCTTGCCATCCAGGCGCTCGTGATGCGCAGCGGCGATGAAAGCCAGTTCCGAGAATGCGCCCAACCGCGACAATATCTGCTCGGAATAGGCGGCATGTGTCTTGACCTTCTCCCACTCCTGCGCATCCAGTCTGCCCGGCTTGTCCAGCACTTCGTTACTCACGCCAAGCTTGCCGATGTCGTGCAGCAAGGCTGCCCTGCGCAGCCATCTTTGTCTGGCTACGGGCAAACCCATCTGCGCTGCCACGGCTTCGGCATAACACGCCACCCGGCTGCTGTGGCCATAGGTGAAATGGCTTTTGGCATCCACCACCCGCGCAAATGCCTCGGCGATTCTGTCCAGCCTGTCATCATCAGCCAGAACACATTCAGAGCGCGGCTCCAGCTCCATCACTCTTGTCTGTAAACCTTCCCGGGAGCCGAGGCCGTTCCAGAATCCGGGCAGCGTCTGAGCCTTGTCAAACGCGCCCGCCACCTCCGGATCAAACCAGCTGCCAATTCGTTGTCGCACAGTCTCGCGCGCGGCCTGCGCGCCGCCCGAGGAGTGAAATACATCGACCACCTGCGATAACAGGGCAATTCTGGAACCAAGCGGAATTGCCTGCCCGCTCAAGCGGGCAGGTTTTCCATTGCCATTCCAGTGTTCATCCAGGGAACGGATGCCAGCCGCAACCTGCTCATCAAACCCCAGTTCACGCGCAATGCTGGCGCCGCGTTCGCATCGGGTCTCGATCAATTCGGTGGCAAGCGCCTCACCATTACGAGCCAAGGTCACTATCCGCCCGAAGCGTTCGCGCCAGGCCTTGCCAATTGCAACATGCGACATGACAAATCGGCCGAGGTTGACAACGTGGTCGGTATCGACGGTTTTGAAATCACGCTTGACCACATGGTCATCGCTGCCATACAGCTCAAACAACCGTGCCGCATTGCTGCTGCAACCGGCATCCTTGAGCAGGATGGTGTAATAAAGCCGCGACAGCTCCTGAGTATTCAACCCCATGCAATAGCCAATATGCATACCCACCCAGCAACTGCGCAGGCTGTGTCCTGGCGGCAAACCTTCAGTCAGATCCAGCGCGTAGCTCAATGATCCGATAATTTCGGATAACCGCAGGATGACGGGGTTCTGCGCCTGATATATCTCTGTCATATTCATCGCCGTATTCTCTGTACGCATCTATGCACCGCATTTGCTGCCTTTACGCACAAAACCGGAAAATGGATGCAACCAAAATGATGTTTCATGCGTATGAGTGGCATGGACGTCCTGCAAAACCATTGCCTGCACACGCATACCGCGATACCGCGTTTTTGCGGTGATATAGTTTTGTCCATGACCAGAATGGCTCCCGGCGCAAATCCACACTCCGACCGCAATGCCCAATTGCAGGATTGGGTGCTTTCGATGGCGGGCGGCGATGAGGCCGCGCTTGGCAAGCTCTATGAGTCCACCCTGTCCAGGGTTTTTGGCCTGGCGCTCAGAATTTGCCGCCGCCATGATCTGGCCGAAGAGGCCGTAGTCGAAACCTATTGGCAGGCCTGGCGCGATGCCATCAGGTTTGACCTCAGCCGCGGCGAGGTCATGGCCTGGCTGATGATGATTTGCCGCTCGCGCGCGCTGGATCTGTTGCGCAAGCAGGACGACGCGGTTTGCATGGCGGAACCGGAAGCGCTGCTGGAATTCGAAGCCGATCCGGGCGGCATGCCGCTCAACCAGCTCATATCCGCCGAACAGGCAGGTCTGCTGCATCAGGCCATGCATGCCCTGACCCCGACGCAACGCCAATTGATTGCGCTGGCTTTTTACCGGGGACTATCCCACCAGGAAATCTCCGACCACGCAGGCATGGCGCTGGGCACGGTGAAATCCCATCTGAAGCGGGCGCAAGACACATTGCGGTCTGTGCTGCTGGCCGCGCAAGGAGGCCATCATGGCGACTAAACCACCTGACAACCCGGAAGTGCTGGACGCGGACATCCTGTCTGCACTTGCCACGCAAACCAGTCCGGTTGAACCCGGCCGCGAACTGGCTGCCCGCATGAGGGAGAAAATTTTCCGGCGCATCCACGCCGCCGAACCGGACTACCGGTTTGTGCACAGCCACGAAGGCGACTGGGTGCGCATCATGCGGGGAGTTGAAATCAAGATCTTGCGTCAAGACGCCGAAAGCCGTTCCATGTTGATACGCATGGCGCCAAACTCCAGGCTTCCCGCGCACGAACATATGCTGGATGAAGAGAGTCTGGTACTGGAAGGCGAAGCCACCGTGCAGGGCGTGCATTGCCATGTCGGCGATTATCACTTTGCCCCGGCGGGCAAGAACCATGACCACATCGAGACCAAAACCGGCTGCCTGCTGTTCGTACGCGGATCGGCCTCACAATCCGCCCGCCGCTAGCACATGAGAATTGTCTGGCCGCTGTCCCTGCTCGCACTGTTGATGCACCCGGCTTGCACATTTGCCCAGAATGCTTACCAGGCGCCGACCTGGCTGCCCGGCGGGCATTTGCAGACCATCTATACATCGCAGTTTTTGCGCGGCCCTGATATCAGCTACCGCCGCGAACGCTGGGAATGGCCGGACGGCGATTTTGTCGATGCCGACTGGGTCGATGCGGAACAGCCCGACGCGCCCATTGTCGTGCTGTTCCATGGCCTGGAGGGCAGTTCGCAAAGTTTTTATGCACGCGAACTGATGGCGACTGTGCGGGATAAGGGCTGGCGCGGCGTAGTGCCGCACTTTCGCGGCTGTTCCGGCGAGCCCAACCGTTTGCCGCGCGCTTATTTTGCTGGTGACACAGCCGAAATCGAAGCCATGCTGAGGCGCGTGAAGTCGGCTTTTCCGGATGCACCGATACATGCGGTAGGCGTTTCGCTGGGCGGCAACGCCATGCTCAAATGGCTAGGCGACAGCGGTGAGCAAGCCTCAAATCTGGTCAACCGAGCCGTCGCTGTTTCAGCCCCCATGGACATGAATGCGGCAGGCTACGCCCTGGATCAGGGGTTCAACCGCGTTGTGTACACCGCCCATTTTCTGACCACGCTCAAACAGAAAGCGCTGGACAAGGCCGCGCAATTTCCCGGCATACTGGATACAGAGGCGATCCGGCAGGCCAGCACGTTCCGGGAATTCGACACCCATGTGACTGCGCGCCTGCATGGCTTCAAGGATGCCGAAGACTACTGGACCCGCGTGTCAAGCAAACCTGTATTGAAGAACATCCGGGTACCCGCGCTGCTGATCAATGCACGCAACGACCCCTTCCTTCCGGCGCGCGCCTTGCCTGGAGCTGACGATATTTCCAGCACAGTGGCACTGGAACAGCCTGAAGAAGGCGGGCATGTCGCTTTCCCCAGCGGCCCGTTTCCCGGCAACATGGACTGGCTGCCGCAACGCATCCTGCAATTTCTGCAACACACCCCGCCGTAAAAGCATTGTTCTGGATGGTCGCTGGATATAATCTGACACAAATATCCTCAAGCATAACCAGACAACGTCATGAACTTACCCGCAGAAATTTTCAAGGCCTACGACATTCGCGGCATTGTCGGCAAAACCCTGACGCCTGAAATCGTCGAGGCCATCGGCCATGCCATCGGCTCCGAGGCCGCTGCGCGCAAACAAACTGCGATCTGCATTGGCCGCGATGGCCGCTTGTCTGGTTCGGCGCTTTCACAGGCGCTGGCACGCGGCATCCAGAAAGCGGGTATCCACGTCATTGATCTTGGCATGGTGGCCACGCCCATGACCTATTTCGCGGCCTATGAACTGGGCACGCATTCTGCGGTGATGGTCACCGGCTCGCACAATCCGCCCGATTACAACGGCCTGAAAATGGTGCTGGGCGGCGAGACGCTTTCGGGTGACACCATCCAGCAACTCAGGTTACGTCTGGAACAAGGCAAGTTGAGCAGCGGGCAGGGAAATTACCAAAGCCACGATATTGCCGAAGCCTATCTTGGCCGCATCGTCAGCGACATCAAGCTGGCGCGGCCAATGAAGATCATTGTTGACAGCGGCAACGGCGTGGCGGGCGCGTTTGCCCCCGAGCTGTACCGCCGCCTGGGCTGCACAGTGGAAGAAATGTTCTGCGAGGTGGATGGCAATTTCCCCAATCATCACCCTGATCCTTCTGTGCCGCACAATCTGCAAGACCTGATTGCACGCCTGAAAACCACGGACGCCGAACTCGGCTTTGCATTTGATGGCGATGGTGACCGTCTGGGCGTGGTGACAAAAGATGGCACCATCATCTTCCCCGACCGCCAGTTGATGCTGTTTGCCGATGATGTGTTGAGCCGCAATCCCGGCGCGGAAATCATTTTCGACGTGAAGTCCACCCGCAATCTCTTTGGTTGGATTCGTGCGCGTGGTGGCAAACCCACGCTGTGGAAAACCGGCCACAGCTTCATCAAGGCCAAGATGAAAGAAACCGGCGCGCTGCTGGCAGGCGAAATGTCCGGCCATGTGTTTTTCAAGGAACGCTGGTACGGCTTTGACGACGGCATGTATGCCGGTGCGCGCATGTTGGAATACCTCAGCAAACAGGCTGATCCGAATTCGACATTGAAAAACCTGCCCGACACCGTCAACACGCCCGAGCTGCAAATCAAGCTGGCAGAGGGCGAGCATTACGCGCTGATGAACACGCTGCAAAAGACCGCAAAATTTCCCGACGCAAAGGAAGTCATCACGCTGGATGGATTAAGAGTCGAATATGCTGACGGCTTTGGCCTGGCGCGGCCTTCCAACACCACGCCGGTGATTGTGCTGCGCTTTGAAGCCGACAACCAGGTCGCGATTGAACGCATTCAGGCCGATTTCCGGCGCGTGCTGATTGAGCAGGCTCCTGACCTCAGCTTACCCTTCTGAACAAAACATGTCTCACCAAGTCACCTGTGATACCAGCGCCATCTGGCGCAAGCACACCGCCAATAACACCCGGGATTGCAAATTGGTATTTGTGCACAACAAGGCGTTTGGTTTTACCTCTCACGAATAAAACAGGAGGTCACTTGCCTAAGCCACATTGCCTGCTCTACCGTACCGACAGCGGCACCGAACCCGAACACATCAACTTCAGCGACGTCAGCGACCATGTTGGTCAATCAGAAAAATTCATCTGGCTGGACATGGAAGGAGACGACGCCAAGCAGATTGCAAAATTGGGCGAGGAACTCGGCCTGCACCAGCTGGCGCTGGAAGATGCGCTGACCACACACCAGCGCCCGAAGCTGGAGGAATATGCCAGCCATCTGTTTATCAGCGCCAAGACTGCCGAGCTGTGGGAGGGTCGGGTGCATTTTGGCGAAGTGCATTTTTTTATTGGCAGTAATTATCTGGTCGCCATCCGTCATGGGCGCGGGCTTGCCTTTGGCCGTATGCATGACAGGCTGCGCGATCCTCAACGCAACATCAGACCGGGCGCTCCGCTAGCGCTCTACCTGGTGCTGGACATCATTGCCGATCATTTTCGACCGGTGGTCGAAAGCATGAGCGACCGTTTCCACACCCTGGAGAACGTGCTTTTGACCGACGCGCTGGATCGCGACGACCTGCATAAACTCTACAATGTCAAACGCGAACTGAGCCTGCTACACGACGCAGCCGAGCCCATGCAAGCCATCGTACTGGATCTGATCCGGCTGCACCCCAAACTGGTCACGCCCGAGCTGAAAGTGTTTTACCGCGATGTACATGACCATGCCATACGCGTTACCTCCGCACTCGACATGCTGCGCAGCAACACATCGGATGCCATGCAGTTTCATCTGGCCTCACTCACGCTCAGACAAAACGAAGCGGTGCAGAAACTGGCCGGTTGGGGCGCCATACTCGCCGTCCCCACCGTGGTGTTTTCGCTCTACGGCATGAACTTTGAATGGATGCCCGAGCTGAAACTGCCCTGGATGTACCCGCTGGTAGTTGCCGCCACCGCCGCCACCTCCATCTGGCTTTATCGTCGATTAAGAAACCGCAACTGGATATGAATACCCAAACCGCAGACACACATGATGCCGCCCGCATCGGCATTGTTTCCATTTCCGACCGCGCAAGCACAGGCGTGTATGAAGACAAGGGCCTGCCCGCACTCAAGGAATGGCTATCGGCCACGCTGTTGAACCCGCTGGAGTTTGAGTCGCGTCTGATCGCCGACGAACAGCCCCTGATCGAAGCCGCGTTGAAAGAACTGGCTGACGAAAAACGCTGCTGCCTGATTTTGACCACCGGCGGCACCGGCCCCGCGCCGCGCGATGTGACGCCGGAGGCGACGCTGGCCGTGGCCGACAAAGTGCTGCCCGGCTTTGGCGAACAAATGCGCGCGGTGTCGCTGAAGTATGTGCCCACCGCGATTCTTTCCAGACAAGTTGGCGTGGTGCGCGGCGCAAGTCTGATTCTGAACCTGCCCGGTCAACCCAAATCCATCGCCGAAACGCTGGATGGCATATTTGCCGCCGTGCCTTATTGCGTGGATTTGATTGGCGGCTCATATCTGGAAACCGTGCCGGAACGCTGCCAGGCTTTCCGCCCCAAATCCGCCATACGCCAGAGATAGAGAGTCCATATGTCCGCCTACCTTGATGCGCTCGCCGGGGCTTTTCGCAGTCTGTTCTCGCTGCGCATGGTGTGGCTGATGATCTGGCCGGTGCTGGTTTCCATCGTGGTGTGGGCAGTGCTGGCCTTTGTTTTCTGGACGCCGCTGCAAAATCTGTGGCTTTGGCTGTTTGATTACTTTGGACTGGCCGCCTGGCTGACCGGTATCGAACCCGGCTGGATCGGCGCGGTCTTGCAGGCGCTGCTGCATCTGGCCTTGTTTGTGCCGCTGGTAATGCTGACGGCGCTGTTACTCACCGCCATTTTTGGCATGGACGCCATGGTAAAAAATGTCGCCGAACGCTTTTATCCGCAACTGGAAAAACGCAGGGGTGGCGGTCTCATTGGCAGCAGCGCCAATGCCTTCATCGCGCTGGTCGTGTTTCTCGGCTTGTGGATTATCACCTTGCCGCTATGGCTGCTGGGGCCGGTGGGCGCGGTCATTCCCTTCATAACTGCCGGTTATCTCAACCAGCGCCTGTTCCGCTACGATGCACTCGCCATTCATGCTGACAGTGCAGAACTGAAAGCCGTGATTGAACAAAACAAAGCCGGTCTGTGGGGGTTGGGTTTACTGCTGGGCCTGGTGCAGTTTGTACCCGTACTGAATTTCTTTGCGCCTGTGTTTACCGGCCTGGCCTTCATCCATTTTTGCCTGGGAAAACTGCAAACCAGCCGCGCCACTCAAGCTTGACTGGCGCGGTCGTCTCCGCGCACTTCTTGCCACCCCCCAGACTCATTTTGCTGGCGACCAGTTTTCCGCCATCGTGCAATTCCCACTCAAATAGGCTCATATAATCTCGTAACTTTATACAGGTCAATGTCTGGGTTAAACCAGCCTGACACGACAATACGCCGATGAAACCCCGCTTTCCCAAACCGCTACCGCCCGCTTTGCTCGCCGCCGCCCTGCTGTCCAGCCATGTCGCGCTGGCCGCAGAAGAACCCGCCACCTTCAAACTGGACGAAGTGGTGGTCAAAGGCAAACCCCGCCAAACCGAAACCGACCAACGTCAGCAAAGCAATGTATCCAGGGTCGTCATCAGCAAAAAAGAGCTGGAGCAATCCGGCGATTTGTCCGCCGCAGATTACCTCAAGAAAATTCCCGGCCTGGGTTCGCAGGGCAATCGCGGTAACAGCATTGCCAGCGGCGCGCCGCAGATTCTTGTTGACGGCGTGCCGGTATCGGGCGGACGGGCGCGCGGCGCGGCCTTGTCGCGCATTGCGCTGGACATGATCGAGCGCATCGAAGTCACGCGCAGCGCCACCGCTGCACTGTCCAACGAAAGCGTCGGCGCAGTCGTCAACATCGTCCTCAAAAACGCCGTGCAACAGGTCTTGCGCGCCGGGCTGAACATTGGCGTGGGCGAAGAAGCCAGCCGCTTGGGCGGAATACTCAGCGGGCAGATCGCAGCGCGGCAGGATGATTTTTCCTGGGTCATTGCCGGTTCGTATTTCCAGCGCGGCAACCTGCGCAGCACCGACAGCAGCACGCAAACCTTCACCACCGCTGGCGCCGCCAGCCACCTGATCGGCGAAGTTGAGGAAGGGCGCGGCGACAACCGCAACCTCAACCTCACACCCAAATTCACCTGGCAACTGAATGCCACAGACCGTTTATTGATCGAACCTTCAATTACCGCCAGCCAGTCCAACTTCAAAAGCGAACGCGCCATTGCCGATACCGATATCGGTGCGGCCACCACAACGGTCAGCACCCGCAATGAAGACAGCGACAGCGATGAACTTACGCTGAAACTGCGCGGCGACTGGCAACGCAAGCAGGGGCAATCCGAGCGCACTCTGCGCGCCGGAGTGCAACGCGGCATCAACCACACTGAAAAAACCACGCTGGATTCGCTGGGCGGCGCGCGCAGCGAAGACGGCACGGCACGCGACTGGGCAGTGGATGCCAGCGCGCAGCTGAAAGAACGGGTGGCGCCCGGCCATCTGCTCACCGCCGGGCTTGAATATGGCTGGCGCAAGCTCAACGACGAAAAGGACACTTTCCCCGTTATTCCAGCCTCGGCCACCCGTTTCGACATCACCGAACATAGCTGGGTGGCCTATGTGCAGGACGAATGGGCGCTGGGCGACAACATGGCATTGACCCCGGGCCTGCGTGTGCGCCATTTGCAGCGCGAATCCGAAGACGGCGCCGGCATCAGCGCCAGCGCCGACAGCACCACGCTGTCGCCCAGCCTGCACTACGCCTGGAAACTCGACGACCGCCACAGCCTGCGCGCCAGCGCCTCGCACATCCTCAAGCCGCCAGCCTTCTCCGACCTGACCACCATCATCAAAACCAGCGACGGCACGCAAACCCGTCCCGACACTTCCGGCAATGCCAATCTCAAGAATGAAACCGCCTGGGTCTATAACCTGGGTCTGGAGCATTACTTGAGCGACAAGGCCGGCGTGCTGGGGGTCAATCTGTTCTACCGCGATCTCACTGATTTGATCCAGCGCCGCACGCTGCAAGAAGGCGCGCGCTACGTATCGCGGCCTGTCAATATTGGCAGCGCCGCCATCTGGGGTGTGGAACTGGATGCCAGAGTGCAGATGGGCAGCATCGGCCTGCCCGACCTGACCCTGCGCGGCAATTTCGTCACGCAAAACTCGCGCGCCAAAGATGCTTTCACCGGCGAAAGCGGCCAAGTGGGCGACCTGCCGGAATACGCCGCCAATCTCGGTGCAGACTACAACTTCACCGCGCAAAAACTCCAGCTCAGCATGAATCTACGCCTGTCTGGCAGGCAAAACATGGGCGTGGGCGATCTGGAAACACTCGAACCCCAGCAGTTTCTGAGCCTTTCCGCCACCCAGAAACTGTCCAAAACCACCACCCTGCGTTTTGGCGGCCACAACCTGCTCAACGAACAAACCGACCGCACCGCCATCAGCTTCCACCCCGCGCCGGATGACGCCGTGCTGGCCAGCAGCCAGCGCGCGGTAGGAACCACCTCGCGGTTTTTCTTTTTCAGTCTGGAAAATACCTGGTAAGGCACAGCCCGCGCAAAGCGTTGCACCAAAGGGGCTCAATCAAGTCGGCGTTCTTGGAATGGGATGCATTGTTGCGCCCTCACCCCTGACCCTCTCCCCCAGGGAGAGGGGTAAGAATTGCGCCCCTATCCACCACTCCTGCCAAGCGGGAAGTAAAAAAGCCTACTCCCCTTCCAATACTTCCCGCACCAGTTTGAAAATCAGCCGGCTGGATTTCGGCGGCTTG
>CAYTZP010000007.1:0-4553 GCA_964442685.1 uncultured Thiobacillus sp. | reverse complement strand
TTCCAATACTTCCCGCACCAGTTTGAAAATCAGCCGGCTGGATTTCGGCGGCTTGTTCTTGGCCGCCTCCTGACGGGCGTTGCGGATGAGTTGTCTTAATTGCGTGGCATCTGCCGCTGAATACTCATTCAGAAACAAGGTCAGCGCGTCGTCCTGCTCGATCAGGCGTTCGCGCCAACGTTCGATACGGTGCAGCAGGGCTTTTTCTTCATTGGACTCTCCACGAAAAGCGGCGAGTTGTTTTTCAATCGGCGCGGGGTCAATGCTGCGCATCAACCGGCCTATGTATTGCAGCTGGCGGCGGATGGCCTCGTTTTTATTGAAACGGCGGTAATCTTTGACGGCCTGGCGCAGGTCTTCCGGCAGTTCCATCTTGGCGAGTTTGCTGTCAGGCAGTTTGACAAGTTCCTTGCCGATGTCCTGCAAGGCGTTCATGTCGCGCTTGCGCTGGCTTTTGGAAGGCGGCAGGGGCAGGTCGTCCTCGTCCATTTCGGGAGATTCGTTAAAAGGCGGGATTTCGCGCATGGCTGGCAATAGGGACGTAAAATAGGCTCCATTTTACGTTGCCTGCCCTGTTCATGTCTGACTCACGCTTTTCTTATACGCAAGACGATTTCAAACGCATCGCTCAATTTGTGCTGGCGCACGCCAAAACCGCTGGCGCCAGCGCTGCCGACACCGAGGTTTCCGAAGGCTTTGGCCAGAACGTCAGTGTTCGCAAGGGCGAGATCGAAACCGTGGAATTCAACAAGGACAAGGACGTGGCAGTGACCGTATATATCGGCCAGCGCAAGGGTCACGCCAGTACCTCGGACTTGTCGGATGCGGCGCTGAAAGCCACGGTGGAAAAAGCCGCCACCATTGCGCGTCACACTGCCGAGGATGAATGCGCCGGTCTGGCGGATGCGGCCTGGCTCAGCAGCGAGCAGCCCGATCTCGACTTGTTCCACCCCTGGAACCTCACGGTGGAAGAAGCCGCCGAGATTGCCAAGGCTTGCGAGGCAGCAGCGTTCAAGGTCGATCGCCGCATTGATAACTCCGAAGGCGCCAGTGTGTCCACCCAGGCTTCGCACTTCATTTACGCCAACTCGCTGGGTTTCATGGGCGGCTATGCCGGTTCGCGCCAGGGCATTTCCGCCGCCGTCATCGCGGCCGAGAACGGCGCCATGCAGCGCGATTACTGGTACACCACGGCACGCAATGCCAAGGACATGAAATCGCCGGAGCATGTGGGTCGCATCGCTGGCGAGCGCGCGGTGCGCCGCCTGAATGGTCAGCGCCTCTCCACACGCAACTGCCCGGTGGTGTTTGAAGCGCCGATTGCCTCGGGGCTGATCAGCAGTTTTGTCGGCGCGGTATCGGGCGGCAGCCTGTACCGCAAATCGTCTTTTTTGCTGGACAGTCTGGGACAGGAAATTTTCTCGCCCATGGTAAACCTGCGCGAAGACCCGTTCATCAAGCGCGGCCTGGGTTCCTGCCCGTTTGATAATGAAGGCGTCAAAGTCGCCGCGCGCGATGTGGTGAAAAACGGCGTGGTGCAGGGCTATTTCCTGTCCAGCTATTCGGCGCGCAAGCTGGGCATGGCCAGCACCGGCAACGCTGGCGGCAGCCACAACCTGATTCTGCAACCCGGCGAGCACGACCTGCCCGGGCTGCTGAAGAAAATGGGCACTGGCCTGCTGGTGACGGAATTGCTGGGACATGGAACGAATATGGTGACGGGCGATTACTCGCGCGGCGCAGCCGGATTCTGGGTGGAAAACGGCGAGATTCAATATCCGGTGGAAGAAATCACCATTGCCGGAAATCTGAAAGAGATATTCAGGGACATCCAGGCCATCGGCAACGACATCGACGTGCGCGGCAGCAAGCAGACCGGCTCGATTCTGATTGGCAACATGATGGTGGCGGGGGAATGATTTGTGAGGCGTGAGGGGCGAGGCGTGAGGGAATTACCCTTGACCCACCAAGCCATGTTTGGATTGTGGCTGGCGTGCGTACTTCTGCTCACCGCCTGCGATCGTGCGCCGCAATTACCCAGGCTTGCGCCCTCGGATGTGATTGTCGCGTTTGGCGACAGCCTCACCTACGGCACCGGCGCCAGTAGCGAAACTGCCTACCCCGCCGTGCTGGAAAAACTCTCCGGCCGCACCGTCATCAACGCCGGGGTGCCGGGCGAAACCACCGCAGAAGGCTTGCAGCGCCTGCCCGGCGTGCTGTCCGAACACCAGCCCCGGCTGGTATTGCTGTGTCTGGGTGGCAACGACATGCTGCGCAACCAGAAGCCCAATGTAACCGAAGCCAATCTTCGGCAAATGATTCAAACCATACGCGCGGCAGGCGCGCAAGTGGTGCTGATCGGCGTGCCTGAACCCAAGCTTTTTTCCGGCACTGCCGATGTTTACGAGAAACTGGCGGACGAATTTAACCTGCCATTCGAAGGCGAAATTTTCAACGATGTCTTGAAGAACCCCAAGCTGAAATCTGATCCCATCCATGCCAACGCAGCCGGTTATCGCATGGTGGCCGAACACTTGATGCAACTCTTGCAGGATTCTGGAGCACTCTGACCATGCAGGCATTACTGAGCTTTTCACAATGGATAGATTGGTTGAACGAGCGCGCAGGCCGCATGGTGATGTGGGGCGTGCTGATTGTCACGCTGATTGCCAGCGGCAACGCGCTGGCAAAGTACTTTCTCGGCCAGGGTTCCAATGCCTGGCTGGAAGCGCAGTGGTATATGTTTGGCGCGCTGTTTCTGCTGGGCGCGGGCTATACGCTCAAGCACAACGGCCATGTGCGCATCGACATTCTGTATCAGCGTTTTTCGCCCAAAGGCCAAGCCTGGATCGACCTCATGGGCAGCCTGCTGTTTTTGCTGCCGTTTGCAGGATTGCTGGCCTGGCTGGCCTGGCCCATGTTCATGGATGCGTGGAACACAAATGAAATGTCGCCCGATGACGGCGGCTTGATCCGCTGGCCGGCCAAACTACTACTCCCCGTCGGCTTTGCCCTGCTCTTTCTGCAAGGTCTGTCCGAAGCCATCAAACGGATCGGCGTACTGACCGGCGACTATGCATTACCGGCGAAGCAATCAGAAGGAGCGCACTGATGGATTTTCTCGCTCCGCTGATGTTTGCCAGCCTGGTGGTATTTTTGCTGCTGGGCTATCCGGTGGCATTTTCGCTTGCAGCCAATGGCCTGCTGTTCGGCTTCATCGGCGTCCAGGCTGGCGCATTTGATTTTGCCTTGTTGCAGGCGCTGCCAGAACGCGTCTACGGCATTGCCAGCAACCAGACATTATTGGCCATCCCTTTTTTCACCTTCATGGGGCTGATTCTGGAACGCTCGGGCATGGCAGAAGAATTGCTCGACACGCTGGGGCAGCTGTTTGGCGGCATACGCGGCGGCCTGGCCTATGCGGTGATTTTTGTCGGCGCACTGCTGGCCGCAACCACCGGCGTGGTCGCAGCCTCGGTCATTGCCATGGGGCTGATTTCACTGCCCATCATGCTGCGTTACGGTTACGACAAACGCATTGCCTCTGGCGTCATTGCCGCTTCCGGCACGCTGGCGCAAATTATCCCGCCTTCGCTGGTTTTGATCGTGCTGGCCGATCAACTTGGCGCATCCGTTGGCGACATGTACAAGGGCGCGCTTCTGCCCGGCCTCATGCTGGTGGGACTGTTTGCGCTGTTCATTTTCATCGTATCGCTGGTCAAGCCCGACGCCGTCCCGGCTTTGCCTGCTTTCGCACGTACCCTGACTTCAACCCAGCTAACCGCACGCATTTTCACCACGCTGATCCCGCCGCTGGTGCTGATTTTTCTGGTGCTGGGCACCATTTTTCTGGGTATCGCCACCCCCACCGAAGGCGGAGCTCTGGGTGCTACTGGCGCGCTGGCGCTGGCCGCCATCAAGGGCAAACTCAAGCTCGACACCACGCGTCAGGCCATGGATTCCACGCTCAAGCTCACGGCCTTCGTTATCTTCATTCTCATCGGTTCGACCGTGTTCTCGCTGACCTTCCGCGGACTGGACGGCGATTTGTGGGTGGAAGGCCTGTTTGAACACCTGCCTGGCGGCGTGATCGGTTTCCTGATTGCAGTGAACATTCTCGTTTTCCTGCTGGCCTTCTTCCTCGACTTCTTCGAGATCGCCTTCATTATCGTACCGCTGTTGTTGCCTGTGGCTTTGAAACTGGGCATTGACCCGGTCTGGTTTGGCGTCATGCTCGCGGTCAACATGCAAACCTCGTTCATGCACCCGCCATTCGGCTTTGCGCTGTTTTATCTGAAGAGCGTGGCGCCGCCCGAAATCAAAACCAGCGACATCTACTGGGGCGCGATTCCCTTCCTCGTCATCCAGCTGATCATGGTCGGCATGGTCATCGCCTTCCCGGAACTGGTTGGCCATCACGTCGAAAAAGTATCCAGCGGAATTATCGACATTCCGATGCAGTCGGATGGGTATGGGGATTATTTCCTGCCAAAGGAGTGGCGTTAAGAATCAGTCGGGCAGGCATTGCGCATCAATATCCGGCGCGCGGCGGC
>CAYTZP010000006.1:0-66531 GCA_964442685.1 uncultured Thiobacillus sp. | reverse complement strand
CTGTCAGCGCCTGCCCCTGATATAGCGCCTGCGCGCACACCTCGCCAACGTGGTTTACGCGCATGAGGGACACCACATCGCGTTTCTCGGGGTCACTCAAAGCCATATCCGCAACACTTCCAGCAGGACTGGCACGCGTCGCGTGCGCAGGGGCAAACACCGTGCGCAGGCTGTTGTCAAAGGCAACGATTAACTGATCGATATTCATGAACAACCCTCGTCATTATAGGCGTCCCGGCAACACTGCATTTGCTGCAAACGGATTCATGATCTGCATGCCATCTATATCCAGACCGCATTGCATATCCTCGCTCATGAGCAGACTGCAATCTGCCCGTTTTGCCGCCGCTACAATCTGCGCATCCCACCACGAAAAACCATACCGGTCTGCATAACGCCACGCCGCTTCCAGTAGCGGCGCATCCATGATTACCGGCTCCCACAGACACAGGTTGCGGACATCTTCCCGCGCTTGAACGACCGGCAAACCCGGCTTGAGCCTGGCAGTGACCACCGCGTAGTACTCCTGCAAAACCTGCATACTGATACGACCGCCCCGGTTTGCCCATAGAACCGACAACCATATCGCCGCAACACGCTGCTTATCCAGCTGCCCCGAATCCCGCGCATAAACCAGAATATTGGTATCTACGAAGACCTTATCGTTCATGCAAAGACTCGCGCGAGGGGTAGGCGCCAGGCTGATGATTTTCTGTATCTTGCAAATGCGCCGGGCTGGCCGACAAAAAAGCCTCCATCGCCTCGGTGTAGCGTTCTTCACGCCTCATCTTTTCTGCAAGCAAATCTCCCAATATGCGCGAAACACTGGTTTGGTGTTTGGCCGCCCAAATGCGGGACCATTCGGCCACCCTGTCGTCAACAGTTACAGTGATATTTTTCATGCACGCCTCACAAGCGGGATTGATAACACGAACTCAGTGTAGCACGATTTTCGTGTTATCAACTCAAACGCTTGTCGCAGGCAAGCCGGCTTCTACAAGACAAGATGCAAAAAAATGGCTCCCGAAGGAGCCCATAGCAAACTTTTCCGTAATGAAATCAAAGCAACTACACTATGGCGGCGACTGTCGCCATGCCCGCAAACACCGCGCCCATTGTCCAGCGTTGGGAGTCGTTGATGGCTTTCAATAAACGCGCTTCCATCTCGGCGGACTGCTGCCGTAATTCGGCGATATCGCCCCGCGTCGCCAACTGGCGGGCGTGAAGCTCATAACGCTGGTCAATTGCCTTGTTGATGGATTCTGCCACTGCACGCGCTTTATCGCTGGGCACATTGGCGGATGTCAAAGCTTCGTATATCTCGAGTTCCATGGGCGACTAAATTGCGGTGTGTTGACACCCGAAGCCTAGCATAAAAATACGGCAAACCACTGCAGGATCACCCTTGGGTGCGAATCAGCCCTGGATGTGATTGGAATATTCATGTCGCAAGCAAGCCTGCTCCTGCATAGACGAAAAAGACGGGGCACGAAAAAAACGGGCTCCCGAAGGAGCCCGTTTGCCTTTCATCCATCAACTGGCTTGCGCCAGCATCAGATTAGAAGGTGTGGCGCACGCCCACAGAGATGACGCTGGGGTCATTGTTGTTGCCGGTAGCGCCCTGACCGTACAGCCTCACGTCGCCAGCAGCCTCATCATTTGCACTGGCGTAGGCAATGTAAGCACGGGTGCGCTTGGACAGGTTGTAGTCCACGCCCAGAGCCCACATACTGCCACCGTCGTCAGTTGCACCAGCCTTGGAATCGCCGCGCACGCCGTAAGCAGCTTTCAGCACAACGTTGCCCATGGTGTGAGCACCGCCCAGCCACCATGCATTGCGGTCATCGGTGGTGTTGCCGGTTTCGCTGGTGCGCTCATACACGCCACCAATGCGGGTTTTGCCGAAGGTGTAGCCCAGACCCAGCTTCCAGCCGCTGGCATCGGTAGCATTATCAGAAGCACCTGCGCCGCCGCTATGCTTTTCATAGGCCAAGGAAGCGAACAGGGGGCCTTTGTCGTATACGGCCATGGCGCTAACGGCACCTCGGTTTTCATGGGTGGCCAATGCTTCGTTGTGCTGTATACCAACATAGGCAGCAGCAAGGGTGAGGCCGGACCAGTTCGGGCTGATGTAGGCGACGGTCTGATCAACGCGCTGGTCAAAAGCGGTGCCGGCGGCGCCGAAGACACCGGTCTTGGAGCCGATAATGCTGTTATAGTCGCCCACGCTGTCAGCGAAGATGTCCAGCTTGCCGGTGGCCAGCTTGTAGGGGGTGTCGTAACGGCCAGCCAGCACGGTACCCAGGGTGGCGGATCTCAAGCCGACGAAAGTGTTACGGAAGCCGGCGTCGTAGCCAGTACCGTTGTTGTTGTCGCCCTGCAAGAAGCCGGTTTCGATTTGCCAGATGGCGGACAGGCCGCCACCCAGATCTTCAGTACCCTTGAAGCCGATGCGGGAATTATTGGACTTGCCGGTAACCATGTCGGAATCGTCGTTGCCGCCGTTATCGGCGTTGACCCAGTTCACGGAAAAGTCGATCTGGCCGTACACGTCCACGTTAGCGGTAGCAGCGAAGGCGGGAGCGGCGAAAACGCCGGCAACTGCCAGGGCAATCAGTTTCTTTTGCATTACATTTCTCCTTATGGGAAACAAAAAAGCCAAGTGATTAGCTCGTTAATTAAGCTCTGCAGAGCTGTCCTGCGCAGAAGCTATCGGTTAAACCTGTAGCCAAAACCTTGCGGACAGGGCAATTATCCAGATTCGTCCCGCGCATTCAATCAAAAGCGTTGTTTTATTTGCCACACTTACGCACACCATGTGTTTATTTTGCAACAAACCAGCACGGAGCAACCGCAATAACAAACAAAAACAGTGCGTTACAAACAAACAGGCAGATCAAACCGCGTGTTGCGCAAAAGTCACAGTGGCTAAGGGGTTGCGCACAGTATGGGTGGGAGAGACATTGAATAACCCCAATCGCAGGCAAGGGTGCGCCTACCTAATTTGAATTGGGGGTATCACCCCCGAATGGAATGCACTGTACGCACTACCGATAAACTTCGCGGCGGTTGCCAATGCGCACGATCAATATCGTCAGTTGACCATCTTCGATACGGGCGATGATTCGGTAATCGCCAGCCCGGTATTTCCAGAGTTCGCCCAGACGGGCGCCTTTGAGGGCTTCGCCAATGCTGCGCGGGTCATCCAGCGTCATTAGCCTGCCGCGCAAAAAGTCCCTGATCCGTTTGGCAACAGGTCTATCCAGCTTTTCAAGCTGTTTTTCAGCCGTTTGGGATAACTCAATCCGCCAGGCCAAGGCGCTTCTCCACTTCCTCCAGCGGGATGGCCTTCTCTTCACCACTCAGGATGCGCTGGTAACTTTGCTCGGCAAGATAAAGGTCTTCCAGGTCTTCAAGATGTTCCATGATGGCCTCGCGCATGTACCAGCTTTTGCTGCGCCCAGTGCGCTTGGCCAGCGCATCCAGGCGAGCTTCTATATCTTCAGGGAGTCTGATTGAAACACTCATGTCGCCTCCGCACGGGATAAATGAGATACAAGTATTACAGCAAGCTCGTGTCTATACAAGCACAGCACACCCCGCACGTCGGAGTTGACCTTCCTGCTCAGCCTGGGTGAAACAGCCCGTGCAGGGCTTGCCCGGGGTTGTCTGCACGCATGAAGGCTTCGCCCACCAGAAAGGCATGAACGTGGTTGGCGCGCATGAGGGCAACATCGGCGGGCGCAAGGATGCCGGATTCGGTGACGGGAATTTGTTGCGCACCAATTTTGGGCAAAAGCCCAAGCGTGGTTTGCAGGCTGACTTCAAAGCTGCGCAGGTTGCGGTTGTTAATACCCTGCAAGGGTGTTTTTAGTTGCAGGGCGGCATCCAGTTCTTCGGCGTTGTGCGATTCGACCAGCACGGCCATGCCAAGGGAATTGGCAATAGCTTCGAGTTCACGCATTTTTGGGATGTCAAACATTTCACCCCCACCCCAACCCTCCCCCCTCAAGGGGGAGGGGGCAAAACCAGTTGGCGGTAAAGCCCCTCCCCCGCTGGGCGAAGGGAGAAAAGCCCCCACAATCAGCAGAATGCAGTCCGCGCCCATCGCCCGCGCTTCATACACCTGATAGGCGTCAATCATGAAGTCTTTGCGCAACACGGGCAATGCGCACGCCGCGCGCGCCTGTTTCAAATAGTCTGCACTGCCCTGGAAATACTGCACATCGGTGAGCACCGACAGGCAAGCCGCGCCGCCTTGCTCATAGCTGGCGGCAATTTCTGCCGGGTTGAAGTTTTCGCGCAGCACGCCCTTGCTGGGACTGGCTTTTTTGATCTCGGCAATGACTGCGGCCTTGCCCGCGTTTATTCTGGCGCGAATCGCACCGACAAAGTCACGCGGTGGCGACTGGTCTTTGGCGCGGGCGATGATGTCTGCCAATGGCACTTGCGATTGTGCGGCCGCGATTTCTTCGCGTTTAGTGGCAAGGATTTTGTTGAGGATGTCAGGCATGCGATATTTTACAAAGAGGGCGCAGAGGGCACGGAGGACTTTTGAACAGTATTCACCAATCGCTTGATTCCGTCGCGCAGATGAGGGGCATTGAAATTGAGAAGGTAACCCAAAGGGTAATCCCCCAGCTTCAAATAGCTGATTAATTGCGCCGAATGGATTGGTTGCAACTTATCTACCGCTTTTAGTTCCAGCACGACCAAGCCATTTAACCCATCCATCATCCTATGCGCCCTCTGCGTCCTCTTTGTCGTTATCCATTGCTAAAGCTCGAATACGCTTCCAGCTTGGCGCTGGCTGCTCCCGACGCAATCGCAGCCTGGGCTTGCGCGATACCGGCTTGCAAACTGTCGGCCTTGCCGGCCACATAAATCGCCGCGCCGGCATTGAGTGCGACGATGGCCGCCGCACCGGGGTGGTGGTTTTCCAGTGCGGCTTTGAGCATGGCGACGGCTTCTTCCTTGCCGTTAACGACCAAATCCTTGGCCGCCACTTGCGGCAAGCCAAACTGGCCGGCTTGCAACTGGTATTCAAAAACCTGCCCGCCTTTGAGTTCAGCCACATGGGTGGTGCTGGCGAGGCTGATTTCATCCAGACCTTCTTCCGCATGAACCACCAGCACATGGCGGCTGCCGAGTTCTTTTAATACTTGCGCCAGTTTGCCGGTCAGCTCGGCGCTAAACACGCCCAGCACCTGATTGGGCGCGCCTGCGGGGTTGGTGAGCGGGCCAAGCATATTAAACAGCGTGCGCACGCCGAGTTCCTTCCTGACTGGCGCGGCATGTTTCATGGCGCTGTGGTGGTTGGGCGCAAACATGAAGCCGACGCCGATTTCGCTGACGGCCTGCGCGACTTTTTCCGGAGGCAAGTTGACGTTGACGCCCAAGGCTTCCAGCACATCGGCACTACCCGAGGTGGAAGACACCGAGCGCCCGCCGTGTTTAGCCACATGCGCGCCGCAGGCTGCCGCGACAAACGCGGCCGCCGTGGAAATGTTGAAGGTGTGCGCGCCATCACCGCCCGTGCCGCAGGTATCCACCAAATGCGGGACATGCGACAAGGGCACTTTGGTTGAGAGTTCGCGCATAACCTGCGCCGCAGCCGCGATTTCGCCGACGCTCTCGCCCTTCATGCGCAGTGAAACCAGAAAACCGGCAATCTGCGCCGGCGTCCACTCGCCGCCCATCAGCGCGCGCATGGCCGTCAGCATGGTGTCATGCGACAGATCCTGATTGCCAATCAATTGCCCAAGCACGTCCTTGTATTGCATCAGATGCGCTCCTTGAGAAAATTGGCCAGCATGGCATGGCCGTGTTCGGTCAGAATGGATTCAGGGTGGAACTGCACGCCTTCCACGTTCAGGGTTTTGTGGCGCACGCCCATGATTTCGCCATCGTCGGTCCAGGCGGTGATTTCCAGACACTCCGGCAAGCTCTCGCGTTCGATGACCAGCGAGTGGTAGCGGGTGGCGCGGAAGGGATTGGGCAAACCCTTGAACACGCCCATATCCTTGTGCTGGATCATGGAGGTTTTGCCATGCATGAGTTCCTTGGCATGGACGATCTTGCCACCAAAGGCCTGGCCGATGCTCTGGTGCCCCAGACACACGCCCAGCAGCGGTACTTTGCCAGCCATGGCCTTGATCAGCGGCACGGAAATACCCGCTTCGTTCGGTGTGCACGGCCCCGGCGAAATGACAATATGGTCGGGCTTGAGAGACGCCACGCCTTCGAGGTCAATTTCGTCGTTGCGAATGACCTTCACCTCAGCACCCAGTTCGCCAAAGTACTGGACGAGGTTGTAGGTAAAGCTGTCATAGTTGTCGATCATCAGCAGCATGATTATTCCGCCTTTATGCCAGATTGGGCCTGGATCATCTCAGCCGCGCGCACCACCGCACGCGCCTTGTTCTGGGTTTCCATCCATTCGCTTTCCGGCACCGAGTCGGCCACAATACCCGCACCCGCCTGGACATAGAGTGTTTGATTTTTAACCACGGCGGTGCGGATGGCGATAGCCAGATCCATGTCGCCATTGAATCCCAAATAGCCGACCGCCCCAGCATAGATGCCGCGTTTGCTGGGTTCCAGTTCGTCGATGATTTCCATCGCGCGCACTTTCGGCGCGCCGGATACAGTGCCTGCCGGGAAGGTGGCGCGCAATATGTCCATCGAACTCAACTCTGGTCTGAGCTTGCCTTCGACATTGGAGACGATGTGCATGACATGCGAGTAACGCTCGATGCGCATGTTTTCCGTGACTTTGACCGAGCCGGTTTGCGCCACGCGCCCCAGGTCGTTGCGGCCAAGGTCGAGCAGTTGCAGATGTTCAGCACATTCCTTGGGATCGGCCAGCAGGTCTTGTTCCAGCGCCAGGTCGTGTTGGCGGTCGCGCCCGCGCGGGCGAGTACCGGCAATGGGGCGCACGGTGACATTTTCGCCCTCGCGCCGTACCAGAATCTCCGGCGATGAGCCAACCACATGATGGTCGCCCATGTCGTAATAGAACATGTAGGGCGAGGGGTTGAGCGAACGCAGGGCGCGGTACAAGGTCAGCGGGCTGGCGGCAAACGGGCGGCTCATGCGCTGGCTCAACACCACCTGCATGATGTCGCCGTCGGTAATGTATTGCTTGGCGCGCAAAACTGCGGCCTTGAAGGCGTCTTCGCCAAATTCGGACACTGCCTCGGCAGGCGCAATCGCGTCTTGGGCAGGCGCCAAAAGTGGCGCTTGCAGGCGCTCGCGGTGCTGGCGCAGGCGCTCCTGGGCAGCGGCATACGCACCGGGACGGTCGGGATCGGCATAGACCATCAAGGTGAGTTTGCCGCTCAGGTTATCGACGACGGCCAGTTCATCCGTCAGCATCAGCAAAATATCCGGCGTGCCCAGTGCGTCAAACTTGGTTTTATCGGCCAGACGTTTTTCGATGTAGCGAATGGTGTCGTAACCAAAATAGCCCGCCAGACCGCCGGCAAAGCGCGGCCCGCTGGTCAGGGGCGCGACTTTGAAACGCGCCAGATACTGCTCGATGAAAGCCAGCGGGTCGGCGGTTTCGTGCGCTTCGCTGATTGTGCCGCCGGTTTCTATTGTAAGCGCATGACCGCGCACGCGGATGAGCGTGCTGGCAGGCAGGCCAATAATGGAATAGCGGCCAAAGCGTTCGCCGCCCTGCACCGATTCCAGCAAATAGGAATAGGGCGCATTGGCCAGCTTGAGATACACCGCCAGCGGCGTGTCCAGATCAGCCGGTAATTCCTGCGTGAGCGGGATGCGGTTGTAGCCCTGGCGGGCATACTCATTGAATTCGTTTTCGGTCATGTTTCACCACAGAGACACAGAGGCACAGAGAAAATCACTCACTACCAAGGCAAGTCATCTGACGCCATCGCCAAGCGGCAGCGTGGAACCGTTTGTCTTTGTATTTCATCTCTGTGTCTCTGTGCCTCTGTGGTTCAAGCGCGTTTAACCAGCCTTACCACCTCGGCCAAACTTGGCACGACCGCATCCAGATCCAGTTCGCTCACAGGGCGCCCACGATTGTAGCCATAGGGCACGCAGAACACCGGGCAACCCGCCGCGCGCGCCGCTTGCGTATCGTTGAGCGAATCGCCGATCAGCAGCAGCTCGCCGGGTTGGCATTTGAACACTCCGCAGGCATGTTGCAGCGGCAGCGGGTCGGGCTTGCGTTTGGGCAGGCTGTCGCCGGACAGGATCAACTCGAAGTAATCGAACAGACCGGTATCTTTCAACAGCGGATGGGTGAACTGCGCGGCCTTGTTGGTAATGCAGGCCACATGCAACCCCATTTCCTTGAACGCATCGAGGCCTTCGACCACACCGGGAAAGGGACGCGAATGCAGCGACACATGCTCGCCGTAGTGCTTTTGGTAGAGGGCAATCGCACGCGCAAACAGTTCGGCATCCGGCTCGGCATCCATTTTACCCGTCAGCACACGCTTGACCAGACGGGAAACGCCATTGCCGATGTAGGTGGAAATGGTTTCCAGACTGGGGCAGGGCAGCCCAAGGTCGGCCATCATCAGCTCGGCAGCGTGGGCGAGATCGGGCGCGGTATTCAGCAGCGTGCCGTCGAGGTCAATAACGACGGCTTTTATTTCTAGAGGGAAATCCATTTATTCACCACAGAGACACAGAGGCACTGAGAAAATCGAGAAGCCCTCATTTGGGTTTCTCTGTGTCTCTGTGCCTCTGTGGTTAATCGCATTAAACCTTGGCCAGCTCGGCACGCATGTCGCGGATGATGCTGTCGTAGCGGTTAGGGTCATTTTCGTTACGCTTGCCAAAAACGGCAGAGCCTGCAACAAAAGTGTCCACGCCAGCACGCGCCACTTCGGCAATGTTGGCCGGGCCGACGCCACCGTCGATTTCGATGTTCACGTTCAGGCCGCGCTCGTCGATCATCTTGCGCACCTTGCGTGCCTTGTCCAGCACGTAGGGGATGAATTTCTGCCCGCCAAAGCCGGGGTTCACGCTCATCAGCAGCACCATGTCGATCTTGTCCAGGGTGTATTCCAGCACGTCGAGCGGGGTGGCCGGGTTGAACACCAGGCCGGGCTTGCAGCCAGCTTCACGAATCAGGCCAATGGTGCGGTCGATGTGCTCGGAGGCTTCGGGGTGGAAGGTGATGTAGGTCGCGCCGGCCTTGGCAAAGTCGGGGATGATGCGATCCACCGGCTTGACCATCAGGTGAACATCAATCGGCGCAGTCACGCCGTGCTTGCGCAGCGCCTCGCACACTAGGGGGCCGATGGTGAGGTTGGGCACATAGTGGTTGTCCATCACGTCGAAGTGGACAATGTCGGCGCCAGCGGCCAGCACGTTATCGACTTCTTCGCCCAGCTTGGCAAAGTTGGCGGACAGGATGGAGGGGGCGATGCGAAAGTCCATGAGTTGCTCCGGTTTGGTTTTTTTGAATCCGGCATTTTACCCGAAACCAGCCTGGCTCAGGTTCACGCGCCGGTTTACGCGCCCGGTCGGCGCGCTTTGGTTACAATGCCGGAATCAACGCATAAACTCCCGTGACACCATGGCCGAAGGCAACCGAAACGATATCCGCATTGGCGTAGAAACCGTCTATATCCCGGAACAGAGCGATCCCGCTTCCGACCGCTATGTGTTTGCTTACACCATCACCATTTCCAACCACGGCACGGGCGCGGCGCAATTAATTTCGCGCCACTGGATCATTACTGACGCAGAAAACAGGGTGCAGGAAGTGCGCGGACTGGGCGTAGTGGGCGAGCAGCCTTTTCTCAAACCGGGCGAACGCTTTCAGTACACCAGCGGCACCTCGCTGGCCACCCCGGTCGGTACCATGCGCGGCAGCTATCAGATGGTGGGCGAAGACGGCGACAGGTTTGATGCCGATATCCCGGCATTCATGCTGTCCATGCCCAGAGTACTGCATTGATCGTAGTGCAGTGAGGCGTGAGCCGTGAACGACAACAGCCCCAGTGCAACAGCCGCTTCCAGCAACAGCCAGTGTAGACCTGCGTTCTCAATTTACGGCTGGTATTGTTTATCCCGACGAATTCATATGATGAATCCTTCCACACCATCCGCCCCCATCGGTTTTTATGCAAGCCTCGCGCTGACCTTGTTGCTGGCGGGCTGTGCAGTGCAACCCAAACCCGTCCCGCCAGGCGAGTCCCCACCTCCTCCCGCGCCGCAGCCGGTAACGCCAACACCGCCCGCTGTCACGCCGCCGCCTGTTACCCCGGCGCCGCCCACCACACCGCCGTTGCCGCCTGCGCCGTTGTCCCAGCTGCGTGCAGTGGATTGGTCGGCATTACCAAACTGGAGCCAGGAAAACCTTGCTGCCAGCTGGCCTGCCTTTATGCAAAGCTGCGCCGGCTTGAAAAGGCAAGCTGCATGGCAAGCTTTGTGCGATGAGGCGCAAAAACTGGATGCTGCGGACGAGCGCAAGCTGCGCCAGTTTTTTGAGCTGCGCTTCCAGCCGCACGAAGCCTTCAATCCCGACAACACGCTGGAAGGCATGGTCACGGGCTATTACGAACCTTTGCTGAAAGGCGACCGCAACCGCACCGACAAGGCGCGTTTTCCGATTTTTGCCACACCGGAGGACATGATTACGGTGGATTTATCCAGCGTTTATCCGGAGCTCAGAAACATGCGCTTGCGCGGCCGCATACAGGGCAACAAGCTGGTGCCCTATTACACCCGCGCCGAAATCAACAACGCCCACAGCACAGGCAACGGCAACTTCAAGGCCAAACCCATCGCCTGGGCGGAAGATGCGGTGGAACTGTTCTTCTTGCAGATACAAGGTTCGGGTCGCATCGAACTGCCTGATGGCACACACCTGCGCGTGGGCTACGCCGACCAGAACGGTCATCCATATAAATCCATCGGCAAAATTCTGGTCGATCGCGGCGACCTGAAACTGGAGCAGGCTTCCATGCAGGGCATCAAGGCTTGGGGCGCGGCCAACCCGGACAAATTGCAGGACTTGCTCAACAGCAATCCCAGCTATGTGTTTTTCAGGGTGTTGCCGAATGGTCTGGGAGGGCCGCTGGGCGCCCTGGGTGTGCCGCTCACTGCCGGACGTTCGATTGCCATTGACCCCAAGTTCATCCCCTTGGGCGCGCCCATCTTCCTGTCCACCACCTGGCCCAATTCGTCACAGCCGCTTAACCGCCTGATGATGGCGCAAGATACCGGCGGCGCCATTCGCGGCGCGGTGCGCTCGGATTTCTTCTGGGGGTTTGGCCATGAGGCCGGGGAGTTGGCAGGGCGCATGAAACAAAAAGGCCGTATGTGGGTGCTGTTGCCCAAAGGTTACGCCGCCACGCTGGCGGCAAATACCCCGCGCTGAAACCGGCACGCGAGTTATTGGTTAGTTCTCCGGCTCGGGAAACACCACTGGCACTATCAAAATTGCGCGCACCGCCCGACCGCCGCGCGTAGCCGGTTGCAATCGCTGACCGCGCACCCACTCGAGCACTGATTTTTTGAACAGTTCGCCAAATACGCCGCCGGGTTTAACCGACACCACTTCGCTGCTACTGATAGTGCCGTCCGCCTCCAGATGCAGGCGCACTTCAACCCGCCCGCCAACCCCGGCATCAACCGCTCTTTGCGGCATCTCCGGTTCACCACGCAATCCTTTGGGAATTACGTCCAGCTCTCTGGCCTGGTAATAGCGGGAATCTACCGCCAGCGGAATATTGACCTGCGGCCCCGGGGCGTCGCGGGTTGCCACATTCAGCGTGACCGACGAAGCCGCAGGCGCACCCGACTGCGGCACCGGCACAGCAGCAGGTACCGGGATTGTCTCCACAGCGGTTTTATTGGTAGGGGCAGGCGCAGGTAAAGCGATTGGCTGTGACGCCACAGGCGCAGGTTCCGGATTGAGCAGCGTCGGTTCTGGCACGACTACCGGCTGGGCGGGCAGCACTTGCGGCGCGGGCGCTGCGGGCTGGTCCATCAGTTCTACCTGCAACTCCAGCGACGGCGACGCCGGCTGCTGCGGCGGCAGGCGCGTCAGACCGATGACTGCGGCATGAAGTGCGGCAGAAAACCAAAGCATTTGCAAAAAACGCCGGCGTGAATCAGGTAAAGAAAGGCTGGTCATTGCATACCAGGGCAAGTAAGCAGGATTTGGGTTAGATTAAGCATATTTTCACACAGCCCGGGACGGAACACGCCATGCGCACATCTGTGTTTTCGGCATTGGCCATTTTCATCGCATTCGCCACAACTGCGGTTTCGGCCAGCACCGAAGTCAGTATCAGCAAAGCCACCATCAAAGCCGTCGATGGTTCGGAAGTGCCCGTTGAAATTGCCACGCCGGTCGGCAAGGGGCCATTTCCTCCGGTGCTGTTCATTCATGCCAAACGCGGATATGTGGGTGACGAACGCGCCCATATCAGCGAACTGGCTGCACAGGGGTTTCTGGTTGTCGCCCCCGACTGGCAAAGCGGGCGATTCATTGAACGCTGGCCCTCCGCCCATAACCCCGAAACCGAACTGGATGTCGAAGCGGGCATGGATTACCTGATGTCATTACCGAATGTCTGCAAGCAGCCGATCGGCATCGTCGGCCTGTCGCGCGGCCCGTATTACGCCATCCGGCTGGCGGCAAAGCGCGGCCAGGATATTGCCGCCATCGTCAGTTATTACGGCCATATGCAGAACCCGAACGCGCCCGAACCGGATCAACTTTTCCGCTTTGCGCCGGAGGTGATGCAAATGGCCACCCCCATCCTGTACCTGATTGGCGAGCAGGACTTCGAGTTGCGCCGCATGGTGGGCGGACGCGCTTTTTACGCCTTGTGGGAACGCGGCGTGCCGGTCGAATACCAGGTCTACCCGATGGCGCGACGCGCTTTCGATTTTCGTCCCGACCAGACCCCAGAGGAAAAAATCGCCAAGCGCCATGCGCGAGAGCGTGCGAAAGAATGGCTGGCAAGGTGGATGAAGCTGGATAACAACATGCAGTGCGCGAAGTAGTGCTTACTGGACGGGGGGGCGCCAAGCTTTAAGCCCGGATAATCCATTAGGACGTGAGGGCATGGCGAGCGGTTTTGCGAGTGGATTGCCGCCAGGACTCGCGTAGCCCGCAAGGTCGCCTATGGATTATCCGGGTGTAAGTTGGGCTGCAACCCATATCACCTCCTCAAACCGCTATTAGCCGGGGGTTGCCCGGCAGCAAGTGACTTTCTTGTCTTGCCAAGAAAGTCACCAAAGAAGCGTTCCCCGCTTCGCTGGCCTGCGGCTTCCCTCAGCTTCAGGGTTCAAGACGGGCGGCGCTGAACTCGCTCCGCTTTTGTTTGATCGCAGAAGTGAGCGGAGCTCAAACATGCAGCGCCGCGCTATTCCGTCTTTCACCCCTCGAGGTTTACTCCGCAGGAGCAGCACAGCGGAATCGCCTTCTTTTGCTTACTTTTCTTGGCGAAGCAAGAAAAGCAAGTTGCCGCCGGGCAACCCCCGGTCTAACGCTGTTTCCCAGGACTACTGCATACGGCGCAATACGCTGCGCCCGGGCTGCAAACGATGCGCCTGACTTTTCAGGAAAGCATTGGGCGCTTCGCCAAAAAAGAAATCGGCCGCAGCATAGCGCTCGTCCCAGAACGGGACGATGGATCCGGCTGCCATGGTTCAACCCGCCATTATTTCTTCGAGGCCGCAGTCAGCAGGGGATCCAATCTGGATGCAGGAATGAAACCGGGCACACGCTGGCCGTTTTCGAAAAACAGCGTGGGTGTGCCATTGACACGCAGGCGATTGCCAAGTGCGATGACTTCGTCCACGGTGTTGTCGCAATCGCCTTTTGCCGTGGGCTTTTCACCTTTCAGCATATAAGCCTTCCAGGCTTTGAGGCGATCCTTCTCACACCAGATTTGTTTGGATAACGGCACCGCCGCCGGGTGCAGACTTTCGATTGGATACAGGAAGGTATAGATGGTGACATTGGTGAGCTTGTCCAGCTCCGGCTCGAGTTTGCGGCAGAACGGGCAGTCCGCATCGGAAAACACCGCCAGCTTGCGACTGCCATTGCCTTTGACTTCCTTGATGGCCTTATTGAGCGGCAGCGTGTCCCACTTGACTTCACTCATCTTGGCAGTGCGTTCAGCCGTGAGATTCTTGCGCGTCGCCACTTCGATCATGTTACCCAGCATCAGGTATTTGCCATCCGCAGTGGCGTAAGCGATCTGGCCGTCGATCTGCACTTCATAAAGCCCGCCATAAGGCGTTTTTTTGACTGCGCCAAGATCAATCCCGGGCAGTCCAGTGGTCAAAGACTTGCGGATTTCCTTTTCACCAGCCTGAGCGCCTGCCACTGTCGCAGCCAACAAGGCGGCACCCAGCAAGGATACAGTAAGTGTTTTCAAACGCATGATGTGCTTTCTTTCAGGTAAATAGTGCTTCGTGAACCAGCGCCGATTTCATCGACCCCAGCGTATTCAATGCCGACATGCCGGTGTTGCGCGCCATGGCAGCCAACGGGTATTCCAGTCCGAACAAGCGCCACAGGCTGTCCGTGACAAACTGCATACGCGCCACCGGCTCGGCGCGACGGCGCGCATATTTTTGCAGCAAGTTCTGCTCGCCACAAGCGGCGCGACCGCGTTGCGACAATATCTGTACCAGCGCCGTCACATCGCCAAAGCCCAGATTGACGCCCTGCCCGGCCAGCGGATGCACACCGTGCGCCGCATCGCCCACCAGTACACAGCCAGTACGCATGACGGCCGATGGCTGCATCAGGCGCAAGGGAAACGCGGCGGGCGGGGTCAACAATTCCAACCTGCCAAGCTGCAAAGCCCCGGCTGCCTCAACCTGAGCGCAAAACGCATCGGGTTCCAGTGCCAGCAAATGTTGTGCGTGTTGCGTAGCAGTTGACCAGACCAGCGATATGCGGTTCCCGGGCAGGGGCAAATAAGCCACCACATCCCCCGGCGAAAAATCACTACGAAACCACTGGAAGGCCGTGCCTTGATGCGGTTTTTCGGCGCTGAAATTGGCCACAACGCCGGACTGCTGATAAGGGCTGAAATGCGCCTGGATTCCGGCCAGTTCGCGGATGCCGGACTGGATGCCATCCGCACCGACGACCAGCTCTGCTTCTATTTGCCTGCCGTCCGCCAGCGTCAACAGGGAATGCGGCTCAGCCCATTGAATCGCCACCACGCTGGCCGGACACAGCACGTCGACCATGTCCTGTGCACGCACGGCTTGCCACAGCGCATCCTGCAAACGGCTGTTTTCCAGGATTGTCGCCAGTTTTGGCACGCCGGACTCATAGGCATCCATGCGCAGGCGTCCCCCCGCATCGCCCGCCACCTCCATGCGATACACCGGCTGCGTGCGGCTGGCATCCAGTCCGCGCCAGGCGCCGAGCGTATCGAGAAAGTCGGCATTGCCGGGATTGATGGCATAGATGCGGGCATCCCAGTTTTCATCGGGCGCTACGGCAGCGCGCGGCTCCACCAGCGCCACGCGCAACCCGGCCTTGCCCAGCGCCAACGCCGCCGCCGTGCCGACCAGACCGGCACCGACTACCACCGTTTGATAACGCGGCGTTCGGTTCGTCCGTGCCACGCTCATCCGTGCCGCCCGAACAACATGCGCCGCGCCACAAAATGCCGCGCGGGCGGCAAGGCTTGCAGCGCCATCAGCCCCAGACCACGCAAATGCTGCGCCAATGGATTGTTGGTGGAAAAACTGCGCACCAGAAAGTCGGTAAACAAAATGCCGGGCACGGCATCGCGCTGGCGCGTTTTTGCATAGGCCGACAGTTGTTGATCGCCGCCGAGCGCTTCCGCAGTCGTTTCCACGCACGACTGCGCCAGTTCCCAGGCATCGCGCAGGCCGAGGTTAAAGCCCTGTCCCGCCACCGGGTGCAGGGTTTGCGCGGCATTGCCAATGCGCACCACATGCGCGTCGGCCTGTGTACCGCGATAATCCAGCTTGAGCGGAAACTGCCCGCGCGCGCTGACCGACAAAAATCTCCCCTGACGCCCGCCGAAACGATCCTGCAATTCTGCGAGAAACTGCGCGTCATCCAGTTGCGCCACACGTTCTGCCTGCTGCGGGGGATGCACCCAGACCAGCGCGTAGTTTCCTGCCTCGCCATTGGGCAACAATGCAATCGGGCCATCCGGCGTAAAGCGTTCATAGGCCGTGCCAGCGTGCGGCAATTCTGTTTTGACTTGGGCCACCACCGCCACCTGGCCGTAATCATGAAACCATTTGCCATGATGATTTCCGTGGCCGGTTTCGCTGCGCCCGCCATCGGCAATCACCGCCAGCTGTGCGTGCATTTCCTGCGGGGTATCGCCGCCCAAGTGCAAACATGCCCTGTTTCCATCTGCCCGCACTTGCTGCAAAGGCGTAGCGTAACGAATGCGCACCCCGGCATTTTGCAGCGCAAGCAACAGCGCGCGACCGAGTTCGCCATAGCTCAACACATAACCCAGCGCGGGGAGTTTTTCCTCGCTGGCGGTCAACTCGGCGCGTCCCAGTCCGCCGCGATGCGAGATATGAATGCGGGTAATGGCACCGACCTGTTCGACCTGCGCCCACACGCCCAGCCGCTCCAGAATCAGGCGCGAACCGTAAGACAGCGCCAGCGTGCGTTTGTCGTTGACCGGTGCTTCCTGCGCGCGCGCTTCCAGCAGCAAGGGGTCAAGCCCGCCCTGCTTCAGCGCCAGCGCGCACACCGCGCCCACCGGCCCCGCGCCAACGATGGCGATGTGTTCGGTTTCAACCATGAGTCTGGGCAAACGGGACGGCACGCATGGCCTCTTCAATTTCCGCCACGGTTTTAGGCGGATGGGTCAGCACTTCATGGCCTGTCGGCGTCACCAGCACGTCGTCTTCAATGCGGATGCCGATATTCCACAAGGCTTGCGGCACAGCCTCCGCCGGGCGGATGTACATGCCCGGCTCCACCGTCAGCACCATGCCCGGCTGCAACGCGCGCCAGTTTCCGTTCACTTTATATTCGCCGGCATCATGCACGTCGCGCCCCAGCCAGTGACCGGTGCGGTGCATATAAAACTGCTTGTAGGCTTCGCTTTCAATCAACCCATCCAGGTTGCCTGCCAACAGTTTCAGATCGATCATGCCTTGCACCAGCACGCGCACGGCGGCATCATGACCGGCCATCCAGCTTTGGCCGGGGTTAATGGCTTGCATGGCGGCGGCCTGCGCAGCGAGGACAATTTCATACACGTCTTTTTGCGCCGGGTTAAACCGTCCACCAACAGGGTAGGTGCGGGTGATGTCCGAAGCGTAGCCCTCGAGTTCGCAACCAGCGTCGATCAATAGCAAGTCGCCGTCGTTGAGCACGGCGTTATTTTCCACATAATGCAGCACGCAGGCGTTTTTGCCGCCCGCCACAATGCTGGTGTAAGCCGGGTGGCGCGCGCCGTGACGCACAAAGTCGTGCAGCAGTTCGGCCTCGATTTCGTATTCAAACTTGCCGGGGCGGGTTTTTTGCATGGCGCGCAAATGCGCGGCGGAAGAAATATCGGCAGCGCGGCGCATGAGCTCGATCTCATGCGCGTCTTTGATCAAGCGCATTTCATCCAGCCAGCGGCGCACATCAACGATTTCTTCCGGCGCGGTGACGCCGGTGCGGGTCTTGGCGCGCACGGCATTAAGCCAGCCCAGCACTTCGTTATCCCAGGCTGGGTCGCTGCCCACCGTGTAAGCCAGGCGCGACTGGTTGGCCATCAGCTCAGGCAGTTTCTCGGCCAGCGTTGCGATTGAGAACGCCTCGTCAAAACCAAATTCCGCTTTGGCCGCTTCCGGACCAAAGCGATAGCCGTCCCAGATTTCGCGTTCGGGATTTTTTTCGCGGCAAAATAAAATGCTGCGCGGCGCACTGCCCGCAATCACCACCAGCACCGCCTCGGGCTCGTCGAAACCCGTCAGATAATGAAAATAGCTGTCATGGCGATAGGCATAATGGCTGTCGCGGTTGCGCGTGACTTCCGGTGCAGTGCGAATGATGGCCACGCCGGATTGCAGTGACTGCATCAGGCGCTGGCGACGCTGGCGGTAAAGTTCGGGGTTCATCTCAGCAACTTGCTCGGCTAATTTCATTGTCCAGACTGATTAGTCTTTCAGGGGTTCCCACATCCACCCAACGCCCCGGGTAATGCTCGCCCGTGACCTTGCCTGCGGCCATGGCCGCCTTCAGCAGCGGCGCCAGCGGCGCCTTGACGCCCGCCTGAATGCCTGCGAACAGGTCACGGCGGTACACGCCAATGCCGGAGAAGGTGAAGGCAGCGGCGGCTGGGGATTTTTCGCACACGCTTGCGCCTGCCAGCACAAAATCGCCCGCCGGATGATGCGACGGGTTATCGACCAGCACCAGATGCGCCCTGGCATGTCCGCTTTGCATGGCTTGCATGATGCCTGCAAAGCGGCGGAAATCGAAATCGCAAAACACATCGCCATTCACCACCGGGAAAATGTCTGCATCGATCAAGGGCAGCGCGGTGGCAATGCCGCCAGCGGTTTCCAGCGCCTCGCCTTCACGCGAGTAGCGCAATTCCACGCCGTATACACTGCCGTCACCCAGCACTTCTTCGATCTGGTCTCCCAGATGCGCGTGATTGATGACGATGCGCGCAAAGCCCGCCTGGGCAAGTTTTTCCAGATGCCACAGAATCAGCGGCTTGCCGCCTACCGGCAGCAGGGGTTTGGGCGTATGGTCGGTGAGCGGGCGCATTCGCTCTCCCCGTCCCGCTGCCAGAATCATCGCCGTATTCAAAACGTATAGCCCACTTGCGCCTGGCGGTTTTCCAGTTCGTCGAGCAAATGCACCATGGGCGCCAGTTCGGGGTATCGTTCGCAGGCGCGGCGCAGATAGTCCATTACCAGCGGCATGTCCTTGAGGTAGCCGTCCTTGCCATCGCGGTGGTACAGGCGGGCGAAAATGCCCAGCACCTTGATGTGGCGCTGCACGCCCATCCATTCAAAATCACGGTAAAACTCGTAAAAATCCGCACGCACCGGCAGCCGCGCGGCACGCGCCGCTTCCCAGTAGCGAATCACCCAGTCCAGAACCCTTTCCTCATCCCACTTGATGTAGGCATCCTTGTACAGCGAGGCCAGGTCGTAGGTAATGGGCCCATACACGGCGTCCTGAAAGTCCAGCACGCCGGGATTGTTGTCCGTCACCATCAAATTGCGCGAGTGGTAATCGCGGTGTACATACACCTGCGGCTGGGCCAGATTGTTTTCCAGGATGCGCTCGAACACGCTGTGCAGGCTTTGTTTTTGCGCATCGTTCAATTCCAGTTTGAGATGCCGGGCGATATACCAGTCCGGAAACAGGTTCAGCTCGCGGGTCAGCAGCGCGCGGTCATATTCCGGCAGCACGCCGGGCTTGCTGGCCAGCTGGATTTGCACCAGCGCGGCATTGGCGTCCAGGTAAAGCCGCTGGGCGTCACTTTCATTCAACGCCGACAGGTAAGTGGTATTTCCCAGATCGGTCAGCAGCAAGAAGCCCTGTTCCAGGTCTTGCGCCAGCACCTTGGGCACATTCGCCCCGGCCTCGCCAAACAGCCTGGCCACCTGCACAAAAGGCCGGCAATCTTCATGCGCCGGGGGCGCGTCCATAACGATATAATGGCAGCTATTCAGCGTTGCGCGGAAATAGCGCCGGAAGCTGGCGTCACTGGATGCGGGAGCCAAGTCGTACTCTTCCGTACCAAGTTCGCGGCTCAACCATTGCCGCAGATTCTGCAAACGCTCCATGTTCAATCAATGTTGTCAAAACACGGATTTTAACGCTTGCGCCTGACCTTGGCTCCTTCGCTGTTTGTTCTCGCATTTGTTGCGGGCGCGCCTGCGCGCGCTGAAACCTACCCGCCCCAAGCCGACCCGCCGCTCAAGCTGAAACAGGATGCCGAGCTACGGGGCTCGCAGGTGGCCGGCCAGGAAGGGCCTTTGTTCCTGGCCGCAGACCGGATCGAGTCCATCAGCCCCACGGTTATCGAGGCCAGCGGCAATGTCGAGGCGCGCAAGGCCGGACGTAATTTTTTTGCCGACCTGCTGCGCTACGACCAGGATTTAGACACGGTGAACGCCAGCGGCAAGGTGCGTCTGGAAAAAACCGGGCTGATTCTGACTGGCGACACTTTGAAGCTGAACCTCGCCGAGGAAAGCGGATTGCTGACCCAGACGGCTTATCGGGTTTTTCCCGACACCAACGCACCCACCCGCATTACCGGGCGCGGGCAGGCCGAATCGCTGGAACTGCTGGATCGGGACAGTTTCAACGCCAAACAGGCCACTTATACCACCTGCCCGGCGGGCAATGATGACTGGCAATTGCAAGTCGCCGACTTGAACATCGACCAGGGCAAGCAAATCGGCACTGCGCGCAATGTTCTGCTCAAATTCAAGGACGTGCCCTTGCTGTACACGCCCTGGGCGGATTTTTCGCTGAATGACGCGCGCAAATCCGGCTTTCTGCCGCCTACCATCGGCTTTACCGGCAAAAGCGGCCTGGATGTGACCTTGCCCTACTACTTCAACCTGGCACCAAATTACGACGCGACGCTTTACCCGCGCTACCTGGCCGCGCGCGGTTTGCAGCTGGGCGGCGAATTCCGCTATCTGACCAAACTTTTTTCAGGCGACGCCTCGCTGGAATACCTCCACAACGATCAGGCGGAAGGACGCACACGCTGGCTTGCAGCACTCAATCACAGCCAGCAGTTCAGCCCCCGACTCAAGGGGCAAGTGCTGTTTCAGCGCGTGTCCGACGATGAGTATTTCCGCGATCTTTCCAACCAGGTGGATGTAACATCCCGCTCCATCCTGCCGCAACAAGCCCGGCTCAGTTATGACGGCGACTGGTGGCAGGCCGGATTGCTGGTGCAAACCTTGCAAACCCTGCAAGACCCGGCAGCGAAAATCAATCAACCCTATAACCGCCTGCCGCAAATCAATCTCAATGCCAGCAAAAAACTAGGGGGCGTGCAGTTTGACCTGGGCAGCGAATACAGCCTCTTCAGCCACCGGGCTCCATTACCGGGGCAAGTAGAGAACGGCAGCCGTTTCACGCTCAATCCCAGCCTGCAACTGCCCTACCGTAACAGCGCATTTTTCATCACACCCAAAATCGGCTACCACTACACGCACTACGACATTGACAGCCCGCCGCCCGGCATCGTCAGCAGCCACGACCGCACTTTGCCCATTGCTAGCGTGGACACGGGCTTGGTGTTTGAACGCGATTTCGCTTTTCGCGGCAGCCGCTATCTACAGACCCTGGAGCCGCGCGCGTACTATGTGTACGCCCCCTACCGCGATCAATCGCAAATTCCGCTGTTTGACACAGCGGCGCTGGATTTGAGTTTTGCCCAGATTTTCAGCGAGAACCAGTACATTGGCGGCGATCGCATCAACGATGCCAACCAGTTGACCCTGGCCATGACCAGCCGTTTCATCGAGGACGGCACGGGTCTGGAAAAACTCAAACTGGCGTTTGCCCAGCGTTATTACTTTGCCAGCCAGCGCGTCACCCTCAACCCCGGCGATCCGGTCAAAGACAGCCAGTCCACCGACCTGCTGGCATTACTGTCAGGACAGATCAACCACGCCTGGCGTGTCGATGCCGGATGGCAGTTTGACACCGACCTGGGCAAGACCATCAAGACCACGCTGTCCACCAGCTATCGCCCGGCGCCCGGCCATGCTGCAAGCCTGGGTTATCGTTTCCTCGACGGTTCGGTCGAGCAGCTTGACGCGGCATTCCAGTGGCCGCTGAACAAGAATCTGTACGGTTTGTTCCGCGCCAATTATTCGCTGCGCGACAACAACCTGGTCGAGGGGTTGGCCGGACTTGAATATAATGGGGGCTGCTGGGTGTTGCGTGCGGTGGTGCAGCGTATCGCCACCGCCGAAAAGGACGCCAGCAACTCTTTCTTCTTGCAGTTAGAGCTCAACGGCATGGGGCGGATCGGTGCCAGCCCGATGAGCGCCTTGTACAAAAGCATACCGGGATACACACCTAGCAATGAATTCCAGACACCTTAACTTCCCTGCACTGTTGCTGAGCTGCCTGTGCGTTGCGCAAACCGCTCTGGCCGCACCCCCCATCCGGACCATCGACCAGATTGCGGCCGTGGTCAACAGCGACGTTATCACCCGCAATGAGCTTGAACAGCGCGTCCGCACCGCTATCCAGCAATTACGCAGCCAGAACATCCAGCTGCCGCCGCGCGGCCTGCTGGAAAAACAGATGCTCGACCGCATGGTGACTGACCGCGCCCTGCTGCAAAATGCCAAAGAATCCGGCGTGCGCGTGGATCCGACACAGGTCGAGCGCGCCATACAGCGCATTGCCCGCCAGAACAACATGACGCCGGACGAACTGCGCGCAACACTTACCCGCGAAGGTGTCAGCTACGACCGGTTCCGCGAAAACATTCATAACGAAATCCTGCTCGCTCGCGCGCGCGAACGTCAGGTCGAAAGCAAGATCAACGTTAGCGAAGCGGAAATCGACAGCTATCTGCAAAGCCAGACTGCCTCGGGCAAGGACGAGGAATTCCGCCTCGCCCACATCCTGATCGGCGTGCCGGAAAACGCCTCGCCCGAGATCATTCAGACCCGACGCGCGCGCGCGCAGGAAGTGCTGGCCGATTTAGCCAGGGGCGGCGATTTCGCCCAACTCTCGGCCAGTTATTCCGATGCGCCCAATGCCCTGCAGGGCGGCGATCTGGGCTGGAGAAACGCCGGGCAGATTCCTTCCCTGTTTCTGGACGTCACGCGCAATCTTCAACCCGGCAAGGTCGGCGAACTTATCAAGAGCGCCAATGGTTTTCACATCATCAAGCTGCTGGACAAACGCGGCAAGGACACCACCACCATCATCACCCAGACGCGCGCACGGCATATTCTGATCAAGCCCAGCGAACTGACTTCCGAAGCCGAAGCCATTGCACGCCTGACGCAAATCCGTGAACGCATTGAACAGGGTGGCGCCAGGTTCGAGGCTCTTGCTCGCCAGTATTCCGAGGATGTCGGCAGTGCATCCAGAGGCGGGGAACTGAACTGGACCAACCCCGGCGATACCGTGCCGGAATTCGAGCGTGCGATGAATGCCCTGAAACCGGGGGAAATCAGCCCCATTACCCAAAGCCCGTTTGGCTGGCACATCATCCAGGTGCTGGAGCGCCGCGAGCAGGATGTCACCGCGGAACGCCAGCGTTTACTGGCGCGCAAGGCCATCCGCGAACGCAAATCCGACGAGGCCTTTGAAGACTGGGTACGCCAGATCAGAGATCAGGCTTATGTTGAGCTGCGCCCGCTTGATTAAGCCAGCCGTTCTTTTATACAAGAGCCGCCGCGCTGGCGGCTTTTTGTTTGGTTCCCACGCATGAACGCACCGCCCACCATCGCTTACAGTTGCGGAGAACCCGCTGGTATTGGCGTCGATCTCGCCATTGCCCTAGCAGACCTCGATCTGCCAGCCCGGCTGCGCGTGCTGGGCAATCTCGATGTGCTGGCCGGGCGTGCGACACAATTGGGCAAGTCCGTCACGTTCATTCCCCTTCAAGCTGATGGCGACACCCCCGTGCATACTCAGGGCTGTCTGGCCGTACAAAGCCTGCCGCTTGCCGCCCCGGCGATCCCCGGCAAGCTGGATGCAAAAAACAGCCCGCATGTGCTGGCGTTGCTGGATACCGCGCTGGCAGGCTGCATGAGCGGGCAATATGATGCGCTAGTTACCGGCCCGGTACACAAGGGCATCATCAACGATGCCGGCTTCGCCTTCACCGGGCATACCGAATACCTCGCCGGGAAATCTGCCACACCCAAGGTTGTCATGATGCTGACCGGCGGCGGGCTGCGCGTGGCGCTCGCCACCACCCACCTGCCCGTCTGCGACATTGCAAAGGCCATCACACCTGCTGAACTCAGCGCCGTTTTGCGCATTCTGCACGCCGACCTGGTCGACAAATTCGGTATCGCCAAGCCGCATATCGCCGTGTGCGGGCTCAATCCGCACGCCGGCGAATCCGGCCATCTGGGGCGCGAGGAAATCGAAGTGATCGAGCCGGTGTTGCGCGCATTGCAGGCCGAAGGCATGTATCTCTCCGGCCCGCATCCCGCCGACACGCTGTTTGCACAGCTGCGCAAAAATCCGGCAGATGCGGTGCTGGCGATGTACCACGACCAGGGATTGCCGGTGTTGAAATATGCCAGTTTCGGCGAAGGCATCAACGTCACCCTGGGTCTGCCGTTTATCCGCACCTCAGTCGATCACGGCACCGCGCTGGATCTGGCCGGAACCGGCAACATCGAAACCGGCAGTTTGCTGGCTGCGCTCAACCTGGCCATCGAACTCGCCAGTCACAGACAATGAAACATATTCCGCGCAAACGCTTTGGCCAGCATTTTCTGGTGGATCAGGGCGTGATCCACGCCATCGTCAACGCCATTGCCCCCAAACCCGACGACGTGCTGGTAGAAATCGGCCCCGGCCTCGGTGCGATTACCAAACCCTTGCTGGAACGCATCCCGCATCTGCATGTGGTGGAACTGGATCGCGACATCATCGCCCGGCTCAAAAAAGAATACCCGACCGAACGCCTCGGCATTCACGAAGGTGACGCGTTGAAATTCGACTTCGGCGTCATTGCGCGTGAAGCAAAGCCCCCCCCTCAAATCAGAATCTGCGGCAACCTGCCCTACAACATCTCCAGCCCGCTGATGTTCCACCTGATGGATTATGCGGAACATATTTCCGACATGACCTTCATGCTGCAAAAGGAAGTGGTCGACCGCATGGTGGCCACGCCCTCCACGCCGGATTACGGGCGGCTATCGGTGATGCTGCAACGCCGGTTTCACATGGAATCGCTGTTCGATGTGCCGCCCGACGCCTTCGACCCGCCGCCCAGGGTGGATTCCGCCATTGTGCGCATGATTCCCAAACAGTCCGGCGAATACCCCGAGCTGGACGAGGCGCGCTTTGCTGAAATCGTCGTCACTGCTTTCTCGCAGCGGCGCAAAACCCTGCGCAACACCTTGGGAAAATTGTTTGATGATGACGCTTTCAAGCACGCCGGGATTGATTCCGGCCTGCGTGCAGAGAACCTGAGCGTGTCGGACTTTGAACAACTGGCAAAATTGAAGAGCTGACCGAATTAGAACCCGGTCAGCGGGTCCACCCCGCCGTGCCCTGCTGGATGAGTTCGATCTTGTAGCCATCCGGATCCTGCACAAAAGCAATCACCGTGCTGCCGTGCTTCATCGGCCCGGCCTCGCGCGTGACCTTGCCGCCGCTGGCTTTCACCGCCATGCAAGCGGCGTAGGCATCATCTACTTCGATGGCAATGTGGCCGTAGGCGTTGCCCAACTCATAGCTGTCCACGCCCCAATTGCAGGTCAGCTCCAGCACGGCAGCCTTGTCCTCGGTGTCGTAACCGACGAAGGCCAGGGTGAACTTGCCATCCGGGTAGTCTTTACGACGCAGCAATTTCATGCCCAGCACACGGGTATAGAAGTCGATGGATTTGTCGAGGTCGCCCACGCGTAGCATGGTATGAAGAATGCGCATTCGGGCTCTCCTTCAGAAACTCAGAGCATCAGCTTGTGGCCATGCCGATGCAACCAGTCACGTGCTGGTTGCGCGCCAGGATAAAGCCCTTCCACCTGCGCCCAGAAGCGTGCGGAATGGTCAGCATGGATCAGATGTGCAACCTCATGCGCGGCCACATAGTCAATGATGGACAGCGGCGCTTGCGCCAGCCGCCAGTTCAGGCGAATACGCCCATCGGTATGGCAAATACCCCACTGTGTGCGCGCATCAGACAGATCAAAACGCGGGATACGCCCACCCTGTTTGCGTGCGTACGCCATCAGTCTGCGCCTTAGCAGGCGTGCAGCGCGCTGTTTCAGCCAGTCGCTGATCAAACCTGCCACTTCGTCTTCATGCGAACAGGACACCCACAGAATGCGGCCATTGCGTCGCACATCAGAAAACAGGCAGGGCGCAACGCGGATTTGCAGCGGCACCCCCAGATAAAAAACGGTTTCACCATGACGCAGTACTGGCTGCTCACGGCGGCGCGTTTCCAGCTTCTCGAGATTTTTCAGCAGCCAGTCAATCCGCTCGTGCAGAAACCGATCAACTTCGGCTTGGGACACCCATTTTGGAACATTGACCCGGACTCCGTTTTCGCTGACGGTCAGTCCCAGCGTGCGGCGACGCGTACGATTCAGGCGGTAAGGAATTTCACGCCCGTTAATGTGGATAACGGCACTATCTTCTGGCATGCGGCAGTTGGGTCATTTCTGTTTCGATCCAGCTTTTCACTTCTTCATTCAGCGCGTCCGCTTTCTTGTTCGCAGAGGATATCACCGGACCTACTGAAATGGTGACTACGCCAGGATATTTCAAAAAGGAATTCTTCGGCCAAACCTCGCCCGCATTCAGCGCCACCGGCAACACCGGGGTTTTGGTATGCACAGCCAGCCACGCACCGCCTATGCCGTAACGCCCGGACTCACCGGGTGCAACCCGGGTGCCTTCCGGAAAAATCAGCACCCAGAAACCTTGCGCCATTCTGGCCTTCCCCTGCGCCACAATCTGTTTCAGCGCATCCTTTCCAGCACGGCGGTTAATCGCGATGGGGGAAATCATGCCCAGCCCCCAGCCAAAAAACGGAATCCACAACAGCTCACGCTTCAACACGATGGACATGGGCGAAAACAGCACAGGCAGCGCGATTGTTTCCCACGCTGACTGGTGCTTGGCCATAACAATCACCGGGTACTGCGGGATGTTTTCTCTTCCGCGAATTTCATAGCGAATGCCGCAAATCCACTGCGCCAGCTTGATGACAATGCGGTTCCACAGCGTAACCACGCGGTAACGCGTTTGCGCCCCCAGCGGAAAACACAGCACCGCCAGCGCCGCAAACACCACGGTCAGCGCGTACTGCACAATGGCAAACAGGACTGATCGCACCCACACCATCATGCGCACACTCAGGCCGCCAATTTCGACAAATCCGCCACGCGGTTCATGGTCTGGTGCAACTGATTCAGCAGCGCCAGGCGGTTGGCCTTGAGCGCCGGATCGTCCGCATTCACCATCACGCCGTCGAAGAACGCATCGACCGGTGCTTTCAACGCAGCCAGTGTTTGCAACGAGGCCGTGTAATCGCCCGTCTCAAACAGCGCATCGGCTTTGGGTTTGATTGTGCTCAACGCTTTGAACAACTCGCCTTCGGCAGCCTCGACGAAGCGGGCTGGATCCACCTGCGCAGGCAATTCGCCTTCGACTTTTTTCAGAATGTTGCCCACGCGTTTGTTGGCTGCGGCCAGTGCAGGGGCTTCTGCCAGACTTGCAAACGCACGCACGGCAGCGAGTTGTTTGGGCACCAGTGAAATCTGTGAGGGGCGCTGGGACAACACCGCATCCACCTCGTTGGCGGAATAACCCTGCTCGCGCAACATGCCGCCCAGACGATCAAACATGAAGGTTTCTACATCGGTGTGTGCGTCCGCAAGCAAGCCCTTCGGGAAGGCAGCGAATGCGATATTGACCAGATCGAACAAACTCAGTGGCAAGGACTTCTCAATCAAAATCCTCAACACACCCAAGGCATGACGCCGCAAGGCGAACGGGTCTTTATCGCCCGTGGGAATCTGACCAATGCCGAACATGCCCACCAGCGTTTCCAGTTTGTCGGCCAGTGCCACGCAAACACCTACATCGTTGCGCGGGAGTTCGTCACCGGCAAAGCGCGGTTTGTAGTGATCTTCAATCGCTTCCGCCACCTGCGCGCTTTCGCCATCGTGCTGTGCATAGTAGCGCCCCATGATGCCCTGCAATTCCGGAAATTCGCCCACCATATCCGTCAACAGGTCGGCCTTGGCCAGCAATGCAGCACGATCCGCCGCCAGCGCCAGCGCATCGCCGCCCAGTTGCTTGCCAATGGCGTTGGCAATCGCCATCACACGTTGAATACGCTCGCCCTGTGTGCCCAGCTTGTTGTGGTACACCACTTTGGACAACCCCGGCACACGCGATTCCAGCGTCTTCTTGCGATCCTGGTCGAAGAAGAATTTGGCATCAGCCAGGCGCGGTCGCACCACACGCTCATTGCCTTCGGTGACTGCTGAAGCATCGGCGGGGTGAATGTTGGATACGATGAGAAAATTGTTGGTCAACTTGCCGTTGGCATCCAGCAGCGGGAAATATTTCTGATTCGCCTTCATGGTCAGAATCAGGCATTCCTGCGGCACTTCCAGAAACTCAGCCTCAAACTGGCAAGTCAGCACATTGGGCAGTTCTACCAGCGAACAAACTTCATCCAGCAATGCTTCGTCCTCAACCGGCTTGCCACCCGCCTTGGCCGCCGCTTCCTGCAACTGGCGCACGATGTCGGCGCGGCGTGCGGCAAAGCTGGCAATCACCGCACCTTCGTCGCGCAGTTGCTGCGCGTAGCTGTCCGCGCTGTGGATTTCAATGACCGGCTGCTTCGCTTCAAAACGATGACCCAGTGTTTCGCGTCCGGACTGCAAACCCAGCACCGACACCGGCACCACATCGGCACCGTGCAGGGCAATGAGACGATGCGCCGGGCGCACGAAGTTGACGCTCTCCCAGCCATCGGCCAGCTGATATTGCATGACCTTGGGGATGGGCAAATTTGAAATGGAGGCTTGGATTATCGCTTCAAGAATGTCTGTGAGCGGACGACCGGGAGCTACTCGCTCAAGCCATACAAACTCCTTTCCATCTTCAAAGGCACGAGTCGTATCGGACAGACTCGCCTCTTCTTTTTCAAGCCTCTTTAGCAAAGCAGAAGAAGGGTTCCCCTGAGTATCAAAAGCGACTTGTACTGGAACAAGCTTTTTTCTAACTGGTACATCCGCGCATTTCTTCCTCACATTTGTTACATGAATCGCCAAACGGCGTGGTGTAGCAAACGATGTCTTAATGCTATCCACTTCAAGAAAGTCAAGCTTCCTCAGGTGAAGAAAAATGTCATTTGCAAATTCTTCGCCCAGTTTTTTCAGCGCCTTGGGCGGCAGTTCTTCGGTAAACAGTTCGACCAATAAATTTTGCGTACTCATGCTGCCGCCTCCAGCTTGGCCAGCACTTCATCGGCCCAGGCTTTTGGCGCCATGGGGAACCCAAGACGCGCACGCGAATCGAGATAGCTCTTGGCTACGGCTCTCGCCAGATTGCGGATGCGGCCAATGTAGGCGGCACGCTCGGTGACGGAAATGGCGCCGCGTGCATCCAGCAGGTTGAAGGTATGGGCGGCTTTCAGCACTTGCTCATACGCGGGCAGCGCGAGTTGCGCGGCCATCAGTTCCTGCGCCTTTTTTTCGTGCGCGGCAAACGCGGTGAGCAGAAAATCCACATCGCTGTGTTCAAAATTGTAGGTGGACTGCTCGACCTCGTTCTGGTGGTACACGTCGCGGTAGGTCACGCCGTCCGTCCACTGCAAATCAAACACGTTGTCCACGCCTTGCAGGTACATGGCCAGGCGTTCCAGACCGTAGGTGATTTCGCCAGTAAGCGGCTTGCAGTCGATGCCGCCGACTTGCTGGAAGTAAGTAAATTGCGTGACTTCCATGCCGTTGAGCCACACTTCCCAGCCCAGCCCCCAGGCGCCGAGCGTGGGGTTTTCCCAATCGTCTTCGACGAAGCGCACGTCGTTCTTTTTCAGGTCAAAACCCAGCACTTCCAGCGAGCCCAGATACAGGTCAAGAATGTTGGCCGGTGCGGGTTTCAACACCACCTGAAACTGGTAGTAATGCTGCAAGCGGTTGGGGTTTTGTCCATAACGTCCATCCTTGGGGCGGCGCGAAGGCTGGACATACGCGGCCTTCCACGGCTCGGGGCCGAGCGCGCGCAGAAAGGTGGCAGTGTGCGAGGTGCCCGCGCCCACTTCCATGTCATAGGGTTGCAACAGCGCGCAGCCCTGTTTTGCCCAGTAAGTCTGGAGCGTGAGAATCAAATCCTGGAAAGTCCGCATTGCTTGGTAATGAGGTTGAATGCAAAACCGTGATTTTACCCGCCCAGGCAGGTAAAACCTACTTTGCTGGCAAGGTCAGCCGCGCCTCCAGCCCGCCTTGCGGGCGGTTATGCAGGCTGATTTTCCAGCCATTCAGATCAGCCAGCTGTTTGACGATGGCCAAGCCCAGGCCTGTGCCGCCGGTGGCCTGGGCGCGCGAGGCTTCAACGCGGTAGAAAGGGCGGAAGACTTTTTCCAGTTCGGCTTCCGGCAAACCCGTGCCTTGATCCAGCACAGAAATTTGCAAAGACGGCTCGCCACATTGCAAGGTGATTTCGGGTGGCGTGTCGCCGCCATAACGGCGGGCATTTTGCAGCAGGTTATCCAGCACGCGGGTCAATGCGTTTGTTCCGGTCTTGATGTGACAGGGCGCCTGCACGGCAAACTGCGCGCCATGCCTTTCCGCCAGCGCACTGAGCAGCGCATTGAGTTCCACATGCTGCATGGCTTCGGGCTGGGTGCTGCGCGCCAGTTCCAGATAAGCGCCAATCATGCCGTTCATCTCGGCCAAGTCACGTTGCAGGCGCTCAAGCCGGGCTGGCTCATACTTGTTTTGCAGCAACTCCAGATTGAGCTGCATGCGCGTGAGCGGCGTGCGCAAATCGTGCGAAATGCCCGCCAGCAGGGTGGTGCGATTTTCCAGCAGGTCGTGCACTTCCTGCGCCATCTGGTTGAAACGCCGCGCCAGATCGGCCAGTTCCTGCGGGCCGGTTTCCGGGATGGTTTCGGGTATGCCGCCCTTGCCGACAATACCGGCCGCACGCGATACCTGCGCCAGCGGCACGGTAATGCGGCGTACCAGCAGCAGAGCCGTCAGCAGCACAAGAAAGGCGCCGATGGATACCAGGGTCACGGCAGCCAGCGGCGGCTTTACGGCATAGCGGCTGGGAAAAAATCCCGCCTGCAATTCGTGTATGCCACCCGGCACGCGCACCCATACGGCATCGCTGCCAGCACGTCCCTCCAGCACCACATCGTGATCCAGACGTTCAGACAAGGCCTGTTCGATGGTTTGCCTGAATGCGAATTCGGGCGCATCCGTCGTTTTGCCCGTGACTTGCTGCAAACGCAGGCCATGGCGCGTTGCCAGCTCGCGCTCAAAGGCAAGCCGCACTTTGGGCGACAGCTCTGCCCAGGTTTGCGCCGACAACACAATCAGACCAGCCAGATCATCAGCCGAGCGTTCCGCCACCGGAATGACCATGGTGCGGTTGATCACCCAGGACGACAAGGCCAGAAAGACGGCAAATGCCAGCGCCAGCGTCAGCGCAGTGCGGGCGAACAGTGATGTCCCCGCAACGTTACGCCTCATGCCACACTCAACCATACATTATCAATTCCGGGAGCCTTACGCTGACCCTTCTCAGCAGGAGGCTGCTCTAACTCCTCTCTCCCTGCGGGACAGGGTGGCGAAGCCGGGTGAGGGAGAAATGCATGAACCCCGGACACGCTGGAGATGGCCGACACCTCTCCCTCACCCCAGCCCCTCTCCCGCTGGGAGAGGGGGAGAGAAACCCATTCGGTACTCATCAGGAACCTTTTCCCTGCGGCACAAAAATATACCCCTGCCCCCACACCGTCTTGATGTAGCGCGGATTGGCGGGGTCGTCCTCGATTTTTTTGCGCAGGCGGTTCACGCGCACGTCGATGCTGCGGTCGAACGGGTCGCGTTCGAAGCCGCGCAGCTGATCCATCAGCCAATCGCGCGATAACGCACGGTTGGGATGTGCGATAAAAATTTCCATCAGGCTGAATTCGCCGCTGGTCAGGGTGATGTCTTCTTCGCCGCGCGCTAGCGAATGCGCGTCGAGATTGACGGTGAACACGCCAAAACTGAACACCCGCGCGTTGTCTTCCGGCTTGTCTGGCACAGCTGCCGCGCCCCGGCGCAATACGGCGCGGATGCGCGCCAGCAGTTCACGCGGATTGAACGGTTTGGGCAGGTAATCATCCGCCCCGACTTCCAGACCGATAATGCGGTCGATGTCTTCGCCCTTGGCGGACAGCATGATGACGGGCGGCGCGCCTGTTTGTCCCTTGAGTCTGCGCGCGATGGACAGGCCATCTTCGCCGGGCATCATCAAATCCAGCACCAGCAGGTCTGGCGCACGCGCTTTCAGCAGCTCATCCAGCGCCGCGCCGCCTTCTGCGGCGACGACTTCAAAGCCTTGCCCGGCCAGGTATTCGGCCAGCAGCTCGCGGATGCCGGGGTCGTCATCCACTACATAAATCAGTTGTTTGCACTCTTCCATGCAGGAAATATATCAGCGCATCCCCGCCGATGGTGAGACGCCAGTTACAACTTGTTACAAAATCACCCCTGCGGGAAACCGCATGGTTACTTCTCCTGACCATACTGCAAACCGTGGAAGACAAAAAAACTTCCCAAGAACGAAAGGAAAACGCAATGAAAAACGGAATCAGAAATAGCGGATGGATGGCAACGGGCCTGCTGGTCGCCTGTGTGGCCGCACAGCCTGCAATCGCTGCGCCCGGCCACTTTGAGCTGACTTCGCCCCAGCGTTTCGAATTTTCCATGCGTGACCGCGACGATGTTCGTGAGGAGCGCGAAGCCCGCAAAGAGAAAAGACAGGAACGCAAGGATTTGCGCAAGCGCGAACAGGAAGACGAAGAGCATGGCTACGGCTACGGCTACGAACGCCGCCAGCCCGTCCTGCCCGAACCGCGCTTCGATCGCCGCGACCGCCGTTAAGTTTCACATTAAACAGGAGAGAAAACCATGAACACCCACGCCAAACCCCTCGCCTTCGTCATCACCGCCATGATGGCACTTTCGTCCGGCATCGCCAGCGCCAGCCATGAAAGCCGCTACGGTTCGCCCTACTTTCAGGATCGTGCCAGAGTCGTTGCCACTACGCCGGTGTACCAACAGATAAACGAGCCGCGCCGCGAGTGCTACACCGAGTACCAGTCCTACAGCAGACCGGGCTACCGCAATAGCAACAACACTGGCGGCGCAGTTCTGGGCGCCATCGTCGGCGGCCTGGTCGGTTCCACTGTCGGCAAAGGCAATGGCAAAGTTGCCGCCGCCGCCGTGGGTGCAGCCACTGGCGCCGTGGTTGGCGACCGCTGGAATGATCGTGGCGATCGCTACACCACCACAGAAATCCGCCCGGTGGAAACCTGTCGCATGGTCGATAACTTCCGCCAGGAAATCACCGGCTACGACGTGACTTACCGCTATCAAGGCAAGGAGTTCACCACCCGTCTGCCTTATAACCCCGGCGAATGGCTGGAAGTGAATGTCAGCGTGTCGGTTGCCGAACGGCATCCCGGCCGCGGCTGGTATGACAGCCGCAATCGCTGGTACGAGTAAGCACAACTCTGCAAAGGAGAACCGCCATGTTACGCACCATGTTTGTTGCACTCAGCATGCTGGCTGCCTCCACCGGCGCTTTGGCCGGTCATGATGACCGGGTCTATGGCCGCGTGGTTTCGGTTGAACCCAGCTTTGTGATTTCGCTAGGCGGTGGCAGGCATCATGATGGTTTCCGCATCCGTTACGAATTCGGCGGACACCACTACTGGACACACAGCCACCACCACCCCGGTCACTATATCTGGGTTCCGCGCCCGTATGGGTATATCGTGCATCACCCGCATTACCACTATGACGACTGGCGTGGTCGCTGGGATGATCGCCGCCGCCACGACCACAATCACGGCCACAATCACGGCCGGCGGCATGACGACCGCTGGGATGACCGCCGCTGATAGCGTTACCTTAAGGCGGGTTGCGCCGGATTTTGCCGCTGGCTTTGGCGCAGTGTTTGGCTTCGTACAGCGAGTACGACCTCTGCACTGCTTCGCGCCAGACAGCCAAATACGGCTGCAACGCGGCTCATGGAGGATTTAATCAGAGGTTCCTTAATTCTGGCGGCGGCGTTGCGCCGAGCGCCGCCGCCCGCGCGCGGATCTCGACGCGTTCAGCCTCGGTGAGCCGCGCGAGGTTCTTTACTTGCAATGCCATGCGCGGATTGCCGACAAGTTTCGCTTCGTTGCGCAGCAGGAAATCCCAGTACAGCGTGGTGAACGGGCAGGCGGTCTCGCCCACTTTGCGCTTGGGGTCGTAACGGCAGCCGCCGCAGTAATTGCTCATGCGGTCGAGATACTGCCCGGTGGCGGCGTAGGGCTTGGACGCCATGCGCCCGCCGTCGGCGTACTGACTCATGCCCAGCGTGTTCGGCAGCTCCACCCACTCGACCGCATCGACGTACACCGCGAGATACCACGCGTGCACCTGCCGCGGTGCAACGCCGAGCAGCAGCGCGTACAGCCCCGTGACCATCAGTCGCTGGATATGGTGGGCGTAGCCGGTGGCGAGCGTCTGCGTGATCGTATCGGCGAGGCAGGCCATGCCGGTGTCGCCGGTCCAGTAAAAGCCGGGCAGGTCGGCGTGAGCGTCGAGCGCGTTGTCGTCGAGCGCGCCGGGCATGGTGTGCCAGTACACGCCGCGCACATATTCGCGCCAGCCGAGGATCTGGCGGATGAAACCTTCGACCGACGCGAGCGGCGCGCGCCCCATTCGGTACGCGGTTTCGGCGGCCTGCACCACTTCGTGCGGCGCGAGCAGTTTGAGATTCAGCGCGGCGGACAGCTGGGCGTGATACAGCCACGGCGTGTTCGTCCACATCGCGTCCTGATACGCGCCAAATAAAGCCAGCCGTTCGTCGATGAAGCGACGGAGTGCAACGAGCGCGTCGGCGCGGGTGACAGGCCAGTCAAAGTTTTCGAGCGTGCCGGGGTGGCTAGCGAAGCGGGTGTTGACGAGATCGATCACCGTGCGTGTGATCGCGTCTGGCGCGAAACGCGCGCGCTCAGGCAGGAAACCGGGGCCGCGCGCGTCGAAGGCACCGCGATTCTCGGCGTCGTAATTCCACGCCCCGCCAGCAGGCGCATCGCCGTCCATCAGCACGCCGAATCGACGGCGCTGCTCGCGGTAGAAGAATTCCATGCGCAGCTGCTTGCGCCCGCCGGCGTGGCGCGTGAAGTCGGCGCGGGTGCAGTAGAAATGCCGGTCGTAGCGGATTTCCAGCGGCACGCCGTGTGTGGCGCAGGTGGTGCGCAGGGCTTGCAGTACCCGCCAATCGCCGGGCTCGGTGACGACCACGCGCGCGGGGCGGAATTCGACGAGGCTCGCGGCTAGCGCGGCCGAGAAATCAGGGTGGGTGTCGAGCGAGTGGTAAACGAGCGGCACGCCGTCGGCGCGCAAAGCATCGGCAAAATGCCGCATCGCAGAGAGAAACAGCGCGATGCGCGCCTTGGCCGACCACACGTGGGTGGCTTCGTCGGCCACTTCGGCCATCCACGCGCGATCCTGCGCCGCATCGAAGCCGTCCCACACCGAGGCGTCGCGGTCGAGCTGGTCGCCGAGGACGAGGACGAGATTACGCACGGGCTTTGCGCCGGCAGGCGTCCGAACAATATTTCACCGCGTCCCAGTTCTTCGCCCACGCGCGCCGCCAGCTCATCGACCGACCGCAGGCGGCGCAGGGTTTGCTGGGGAGCGCGGCCTTGTTGCCCTTGTAGCCGGGTTTATCAGTGTGCATCAGAAATTGAACCACTCGCGGTCATGCAGAAAGCTTGAGGTAACACCGAGAAAGTAGCGCCAAGCATCGCGGACTCCTAACAGATTGGCAGCTACTCAAGACTCGTTTTTCCATCAGTCATATTGCAAACCGCTGACTGCCGACTCCCCAGCCTGTCTGAGCAGTCTCGCCACGGCAGCCGTGCGCGCCAGAAAAACGGCTTCGCGGATTTTGTCAGGCATCACCTGTTTGGCGATAGTACCAGCATCGACACCGCGCGCAGCGGCAAACGCGCGGCGCAGAAAATCCGGCACGGGATAGTCTTTTGTTTCATAACCTGGCCTGCCGCGAAAGTCGCATTCGCAGGCCAGCAAAAATTCTTCAAAACGCTCCGGGCGACGGAAGGCATCGACGCGTTCGAGCAGCTCCACCACTGTTGACGCGCGCAGTTCAAGTGCGCGGTGCACGTTTCCATGATCACGCGCCACGGCAATGGCAAGGTCGCGGCACTCCGCAGGCACGCGCACGCGTTCGCTCAGAGCTTTGACCAACCCTACACTCTTTGCTTCGTGCCCGTGATGCTTGGGCCAGAACGCTGGCGGGGTCGCGCCCTTGCCCAGGTCGTGGGTCAGTGCAGCAAAGCGCACGGGCAGGCTGTAATTTTTCTGCGCGGCCCAGTCCACCACCAGCATGACGTGCACGCCAGTATCGACTTCGGGATGATGTTGCGGCGGTTGTGGCACGCCAAACAGGCAGTCAATTTCGGGGAACAGTTTTACCAGCGCACCGCATTCGCGCAGGACTTGAAACATGCGCGAGGGCTGCTTTTCCATCAGCCCGCGTGAGAGTTCCTGCCATACGCGCTCGGGCACCAGCGCATCGACTTCGCCCGCCTCCACCATCTGCCGCATGAGCTGCCGGGTTTCCGGCGCGACGGTGAAATCGGTAAACCTTGCGGCAAAGCGCGCCACGCGCAGGATACGCACAGGGTCTTCGGCGAAGGCCTCACTGACATGGCGAAATACGCGGGCGTCAAGGTCTGCGCGACCGCCGTAGGGGTCGATCAGTTCGCCTGCATCATCCAGCGCCATGGCGTTGATGGTGAGGTCGCGGCGGCGCAAGTCTTCTTCCAGCGTCACCTCGGGCGCGGCATAGACGGTAAAGCCCTTGTAGCCCATGCCGGACTTGCGCTCGGTGCGCGCCAGCGCGTATTCCTCGTGGGTTTGCGGATGCAGGAACACCGGGAAATCCTGGCCAACGGGCTTGTAGCCTTTGGCGATCATTTCTTCCGGCATGGCGCCGACGACGACGTAATCGCGATCTTGCCCCGCAAGCCCCAACAACTGGTCGCGCACGGCACCGCCAACCGTGTAGATGCGCATTGTGCCGGGGTTATCGGTGCGCCCGGTTGCGGAAACCGTCGTAATTTCCACGCTGGGTTTCGCCCCGGAACCAGGCTGGCGCGACTGCTTCCAGTGCCACCGGATTCCAGCCGGACGGGGTTGCGCCGGTACAGACATTTGGAATCTGCATGGCGTAGTAATCATCTCGTGTCATCAGTTTGTTGCCGGGCTTGAATTCCATCGCCCAGGCATTGAAAAACGACAAACGATCGCACAAGGCCCACACCGGTTTGCGCTGACCGCTGAGGGTTGCGACCAGTTGCACCAGTTCTTTCAAGGTATAAACCTGCGCGCCGCACAGGTCATAGGTTTGATTGAATGTATCCAGATTGTCCAGGCTATCGGCGAAAGCGCGCGCAACGTCTGCCACATAAACCGGCTGGAATTGCGCGTTGGCGCAGGCCAGCGGTAACGCCGGCAACCATTTGAGCAACCGCGCGAACAGATTGAGAAAACTATCTCCCTGACCAAAAATCACCGAGGGACGGAATATCGTAACCTGCATGGCGCGCCGCGCGGTAAGTTTGGCGCCCGCCAGCGTGCCCGGATCGGCGGCGGCTTTCAGGGCGGCTTCGCGCACCAGCGCCTCGCCTACGCCCTTCGAGCGTTGGTAGGCCGAACGTGAAGCCGGATCAGCGCCCAGTGCGCTCATGTGCAAAAAACGTGTAATGCCATTTTGTGCGCAGGCGGAGAGTATCTTGCGCGGCAGTTCGATGTGGTTGGTCGCAAAATCGCCACGCGGCGCTTGCGGTTTGTCCACGCGCCCCGGGATCCTTTCATGCAGCACACCAACCAGGTTGATCACCGCATCACACCCCGCAAACTGCCGGGCGAGCAGACGTTCGTCGTGAATATCGGTTTCCGCCACTTCCACGGTGGGCAGCAGGATCAAGGCTTTGGCGCATTCGCGCCTGCGGGTCAGTACTTTGACCTGCTTACCCCGTGCAACCAGTTCCGCAACCAGCGCCCGGCCAACAAAGCCGGAACCCCCAAGCACACAGATTTTATTGAAGCTCATCAGCGTCATTCATCGCAATTTCAGGAAAGTGAAATTTTAACCCCATGCGTGCCATGCATGTGAAACGTCCACCCGTTCAGTTCGCCGCACCGGGATCCTCAAGGGTGGGCAATGTGTCATTGGCATCCATGGGGGGAGCCGCCACCTTGCGCGGCGGAATGGTGCCAAGATGCGTGCTCAGCAAGATCGAGGGCTGACCAAAGCGCAACGCGTAATACATGGCATTGGTCATGACTTTCTTGACGTAGTCGCGCGTTTCCAGAAACGGGATGCTTTCGATATAGACCGCGCCTTCCATCGGTTTGGTGTCACGCCAGCGCTGGGCGCGCCTTGGTCCCGCATTGTATGCGGCCGTAGCCAGCACGGGATGTCCGTCCAAACTGTCCTGGATGTGGCGCAAATAGAAGGTGCCAAACTTGAGATTGGTCTGCGGCTCGTTCAGGTCTTTGGTGTTAAACCCCTTTATACCCAGTTTGTTGGCAATCCAGCTGCCAGTTGCAGGCATGATCTGCATCAGGCCGGTAGCACCCACGCCAGACCTCGCAGTATTAATGAAACGGCTTTCCTGCCGGATCAGGCCAAACACCCAGGCTTCGTCCACGCCCTGCTCTTTAGCCTCGCGCGCGGCCAGTTCGCGGTAGGGCGCAATGAAACGCAGGTCGAAATCATGCACCTCTCGGGTTCTTTCCGCCGTATTGATGGCGCGATCATGCCAGTCATTACGGCGCGCCAACTCGGCCGCAGCCAGCAACTGGCGGTCGTTGAAGTTGCGTACCGCCCATATCCACTCTTGTGCAGCCTCGCTGCGCAAACCCAGCTTGTATAAAGCAATTGCGCGCGTAATGCCGGGATCACGCTTGATGACATCGACTTCACTGCCCGATACTTTGATGTTGACAGTTTGCGCCCCCAACACCGAGCCCAACTCTTCTTGCGCCAGCAGGCCATAGTAGTGGTGCTCACGCGATAGCGGCGCAAGATATTGATTGGCCTGAAGCAACTGGCCGTTGGCCTTCAGGGCGCGTGCCAGCCAATAGCGCCATACCGGCTGGTTACGGGTTTCCGGTTTCATGCCGGTGATGGCCTGTTGCACGACACGCCAGTCACCAGCGCGCAATGCCGCCCGCGCCCACCACTCGCGCTGAAAATCCGACAGGATCGCGCCGCCCGCATTGGCAAACCAGGGCAAGGCCTGTGGCTCATGTTTTCTCGCCGCCTGCACTGCCAGCAGTCCCCACACATATTGTCGTGCGGTTTCCTGCAAGACTCCCAACGCGGGTTCAACGGCACGTAAAGCCGCCACAGTGTCGGTGCGCGCCAAGCGATCTAGCGCGAAAAAACCCAGTTCGCGCTGCGCTCGATCCGCCCAGTCCAGCGTTTGCGCTGACAGGAATTCGCCCGGCTGTTTGTGGATGCGATCTATCCAGCTTGCAAGCGGGCGTCGCTGTTCCGGGATATGCTTCAATAGCGATTTTGCGACGTCGGGATTACCCGCCGCAAATGCCAGACGCAACCTGCTCCAGACATCCTCTTCGGTCAAAAGCCCCTGCCCCATCAACTGCGCAAACAAAGGGGTGCAAGTGGATGGCAGGTCCTGACCGGTAAACCACATGGCCGCAGACTCTTTCAACATTGCCCTGTTGCCCTGAGCGAGTTCGGCACGACGCGCAAGGCACAAATGGGTGGTCTCCGGTTTTTCCAGCTTGGCAAACTCACTTGCATAAGCTGCCCATGCTGCCCGTCTGCCCAGGCTTTTCAGCCACTCGCTACGCAATTTTTCGGCCAGCCAGGAGCCGGACTGGTCTGCCAGAAAATCGGACACCTTGGCGTCGTCGTCAATCTGGCGCGAAACTGCCCAATATTTGAGGTAGGGCTGATATACGCTATCGGCCGGAATATCTGCGGCCAATTTCTGGAATTTGCGGGTATCCCCCGCCGCCCAGGCCGAACGCGCCGCCAGAAAATCGCTGCCTTCGTCTGCCATCACAGGCTGGCCTGCGATCAGGAACAGGAAGGCGTATATACTGAGGCAGCTTCGCCTGTGGATGACCCGTAGCAAAGCGGCCTGTTGCAACAGGGAATGCACTTGCGCAGCGATCCTTTTTTTTACTTTACGGAGATCAGCATGACCGCAAACATTGGAGACACCGACCGCTACATCCGCATTGCCGTAGGTTGCGCACTCATCATCTGGGGCTTGCTGGGCGGTCTTTTCTGGGTTGTTCTGGTTGGCGCTGTTCCGCTGGCCACGGCATTGTTTCGTTATTGCCCCGCCTACAGCATTTTGGGCATGAACACCTGTGGTGCGAAAAAAGAATAAATCACGCAAATCCGCCGACCTCATCGTTCAGGCCAGAAACAGCTTGTAGGCGGGGTTGCGGGTTTCATCCCAGTAGCGATAGCCCAGCTTGTCGAGAAATATACGGAAGCTGGGTTTTTCTTTGGCCGGGACTTGTATTCCCACCAGAATCCGCCCGTAGTCCGCACCGTGATTGCGGTAATGGAACAGGCTGATATTCCAGTCGTGGCTCATACTGTTGAGAAAGTTCATCAACGCGCCAGGACGCTCGGGAAACTCGAAGCGATACAGCAATTCATTGTCCGCCAGCGGCGCGTGCCCGCCCACCAGATGCCGCACATGCAGCTTGGCCATTTCGTTGTCAGTCAGATCCACCGCACCCAGTTTGTGTTTTTGCAGTTGCGTAATCAACTTGCCGACTTCGTCGCCGCCCTGCACCTGCAAACCCACAAACACCTGCGCCCGCTCGGGGTTGTCGTAACGATAGTTGAATTCAGTAATGCTGCGCGCGCCCAACAGCGAGCAAAATTTCTTGAAGCTGCCTGGCGTCTCGGGAATAGTGACAGCAAGAATGGCTTCGCGCTTTTCGCCCAGTTCGGCACGTTCTGCCACATGGCGCAGCCGGTCAAAGTTCATGTTGGCGCCAGAAGCGATGGCGATGAGCGTCTTGTTCTTGAGCTTGTCGCCTGCAACGGCGGCTTTCAGGCCAGCGACAGAAAGCGCGCCCGCCGGTTCGAGAATGGAGCGGGTGTCCTCAAATACGTCCTTGATCGCGGCGCAGATCGCGTCGTTATTGACGCGAATGATCTCGTCCACATACATCTGCGCCAAGCGGAAGGTTTCCTTGCCAACCTGTTTGACGGCAACCCCATCGGCAAAGATGCCGACGTGTTCCAGCCGCACACGTTCGCTGCGGCACAAGGAACGCGCCATGGCGTCAGCGTCTTCCGGCTCCACGCCGACCACCCTGATTTCGGGGCGCAGGCGTTTGATATAGGCTGCCACGCCGGCAATCAAACCGCCGCCACCCACAGGCACATAGACGGAATGAATGTCGCCCTGATGCTGACGCAACATTTCCATGGCAACAGTGCCTTGCCCCGCAATCACATCGGGGTCGTCATAGGGATGCACAAAGGTGGCCTTGTGTTTTTTGGCCAGCACCATGGCGTGTTCGTAGGCTTCATCATACGAATCTCCGTGCAACACCACCCTGGCGCCGCGCGAAGCCACCGCATTGACCTTGATCTGGGGCGTGGTGGCCGGCATGACGATGATGGCGCTGGCACCCAGTCTTTGCGCCGCCAACGCCACGCCTTGTGCATGGTTTCCCGCCGAAGCAGCCACCACCCCGCGCTTGAGCTGTGCCGGGGTCAGCGTGGCCATTTTGTTGTAGGCGCCGCGCAGTTTGAATGAAAATACGGGCTGGAGGTCTTCGCGCTTGAGGTACACGGCATTGCCCAATCGGCGCGACAGGTTCTGCGCGTGATCGAGCGGGGATTCGATTGCGACATCGTAAACCCGGGCAGTGAGAATGCGTTCGAGGTAATCGTCAGTTGGTTTGGTCATACGCAGAGATTATCAAGATTCGGCTTGCAGCGGGAGATAGGGCGTGGACAAGGTTTGTGAATTTTGCGCTTTACCGCTAATCTTGCGCGCTGACCATGACGAAACGAGAAATGTGAAATGACACAAGACGAAATGAAACAAGCGGTGGCGCGTGCCGCCATTGATTATGTAAAAGGCGGCATCATCGGTGTCGGCACCGGCTCCACCGCCAATTTCTTCATTGATGAACTGGCCAAGGTCAAGAGCCGTATCGACGGTGCGGTGGCCAGTTCGGAAGCCACTGCCAAACGCCTGAAAAGCCACGGCATCCAGGTGCTGGATCTGAACAGCGTGGGCGGCATGGATATTTATGTGGACGGCGCGGACGAAATCACCCGCAACTTTCACATGATCAAAGGCGGCGGCGGCGCACTGACGCGCGAAAAAATCGTTGCCGCCTGCGCACAAAAATTCATCTGCGTATGCGACCAGAGCAAGCTGGTCGATGTGTTGGGCAAATTCCCCTTACCCGTCGAGGTTGTCCCGATGGCGCGCAGTTACGTCGCGCGCGAGCTGGTAAAACTGGGCGGCCAACCCAGGCTGCGTGAAGGCTTCACCACCGACAATGGCAATGTCATTCTGGATGTTCACGGTCTGAATATCATCGACCCGCTGGGGCTGGAATCGGCAATCAACCAGCTCACTGGCGTGGTTACCAACGGCCTGTTTGCCATCCGTGGCGCCAACGTATTGCTGCTGGGAACGGAAAACGGCGTCCAGTCTTTCCAGTAAGCGCAAGCCCGGTCAACCCGTCAGGTCATCGACCGGGTTGGCGTCTGCGCCGTCTGATGCGGGCTTGCCAGCAATTCTGTAGTTCTCGTTCGCCCACTGCCCAAGGTCGATCAGCTTGCAGCGTTCGCTGCAAAACGGGCGGTATTTGTTTTTTACATCCCACACGCTTTCCACGCCGCAACCCGGGCAAAACAGCTTGAGTTCCCCTGCGCTGTTCATAGGTAGCAGAATGTCAGCTCGAAAGGCAGCGAGTCTGCGCAGGTTTTGCCCTCGCCGGGCTGGCTGCGCACCATGCGCACATTGAGCATATATTTATTGGCGGATATTTCCGGCACGCAACAGTAGTTTTCGTCCACACCGATTCGCACCATCTGCGCCGGCCGCGCGTTGGCATCCATGGCCTGCTGATACACTCCGTTGACCGCCTGCTGCATTAACGGCCTGCAGCTCTCGCGCATCAGCCTTAACACGATCCCCAGGCCGGCACGGATCGGCAGCATCGGTTGCAGCCACTTTTGCAAGTGTTGCCGTCTTGTCTCAGGCTTGCCCTGTAACCAGCGGTGATAGGCCGGCAGATCAAATTCGCACAATCCGCCCGGAATCACCGCGCGTTGCTTGACCGCCTGCAACCACTCATCTTCTTTAAGGTGAAGGCCGATCTTGCCTGCCATATTGTGAATGCCCGTGCGCGCCTCAGTGATCTCAGCCAACACGGCATCCAGTTTCTCTTGCTCAACATCCGGGTTGTCACGCAATGCAACCAGCGTGGCGCGTTGACGTTCCAGCTCCTGCAAAAGATCGGTTTTAAGATCTGCGCGTGCCGCGACTTCGGTTATTTCAAACAAAGTCAGGATGGCTGAATGATGGTTAAGCGCGTGTTCGCCTTGCATGTACCACTGCATCCGGTCAAACAGATCCTCCAGCCGCAACAATATACGGATACGTTCGTTAAGAGGGTATTCGTAGCGGATCACGCTGATGGCCGTCGTGGTCTGGATGAACAATGCGGGAGAAAACGCGAATCTTGCGATTCTCGCGCATTTTCCCGTGCAAAAGCAAATCAGCAACGCCCTACCGGGCTGGGTTTTGCATCAGCCCTGCCATTGCCAGATATCGTTGGTGCAGCTGCGCGATCTGCGGCGCAAGTACAGCCGTTTCGCTTTCGTTCAGTATCACGTCGTCTGCACCGGCCAGGCGGCTTGCGCGGTCGAGTTGCCGCGCCATGAACGCGAGTATTTGCGCTTGCGGCCAGCCGCTTCTGGCCTGCACCCGGCTGATTTGCAGCGATTCGCTGCAATCAACCACCAGCACTCGGTTTACTAGCGAGCGGTAATTACCGGATTCAAATAGCAGAGGAATCACCACGATCACGTAGGCCACATTCTGCTGCGCCTGTATCTGTGCCAGCTGCTGTTCCACTAGATCCCGGATCATGGGGTGAACAATGGCTTCCAGGGCTTGCCTTGCTGCATCATCGGCAAGGATGGCCGCACGCAGCGCGGCGCGATCCAAAGCGCCATCGGGAAGGAATACCGCTTCGCCAAAAGCCGCACGGATAGCCGCGATGGCGCTCCCGCCATTGGCGGTGAGACGATGGGAAATGACGTCTGTATCAATGACCGGAACGCCCAGATCAACAAACATTTGCGCCACGGTTGACTTGCCAGAGCCAATCCCGCCGGTCAGCCCGACAACCAGCATCAATAAGTTACCAGCCAGGCTTGGTTAATTTGTGAACCGTAAAACAAGGCAATCACGCCTGCCCCGGCAAGATAAGGGCCAAACGGAATCGGCACGCGGCGATCATGTTTGATCAGCAGGATCATCAGCAATCCGGCAACCGCCCCCACAACGGATGACAGGAGGATGGTGATGGGCAGCATTTCCCAACCCAGCCAGGCGCCGATGGCGGCCAACAATTTGAAATCGCCATATCCCATGCCTTCTCTGCCGGTGACCAGCTTGAACGCCCAATACACCAGCCACAAGAGCAAGTATCCGACCATCGCGCCAATGACGGCAGACTGGAGGCTGGTAAATGTGCCATACAGATTCACCAGCAGCCCGCCCCATAACAAGGGAAGCGTGATCCCGTCCGGCAAGTATGTGGTGTCCAGATCAATGAATGCCAGCACGATCAACGCCCACACAAACAGGATGCCGGCCAGCGCCATCAAGCCCAAACCAAATTTCCAGGCAACTGCCGCAGATAACGTGGCTGTCAACAACTCAACCACGGGATAGCGCACACTGATGGCGGCTTTGCACGCACTGCAACGGCCACGCAGGAACAACCAGGAAACCACCGGGATATTTTCCAGCGGGGTAATGGCGTGCCCGCAGTGTGGGCAAGCTGACCTTGGCGTCCACAGGTTATATATCGGTTGGTCTGGCTGGAGCGGCTGCGACTCGTCATTGAGCGCCGCACACTGTATTTTCCAGTCTGCTTCCATCATGCGCGGCACCCTGTGAATGGCCACGTTCAGAAAGCTGCCCACCATCAGGCTGAACAGAAAAACCAGGCCAATATAGAGCGCAGGATTTTGTTGCAGGACTTCCATCAACCGCCCACCACCTGGCCCATCTGGAAGATTGGCAAATACATCGCAATCACCAAACCGCCAATCAGCACGCCCAACACCACCATAATCAGCGGCTCGATCAGGCTGGACAGGGCGGCTACCGCGTCATCCACCTCGGCTTCGTAAAAGTCTGCCACTTTGCCCAACATGGAATCCAGCGCGCCTGACTCCTCGCCAATGGCAGTCATTTGCAGCACCATATTGGGAAACCGCCCCGTGCTTTGCATGGCGACCATTAAACCAGTGCCCATCGCCACATCGGCGCGGATTTTCTCGGTCGCTTCCACATACAACTGGTTGCCCGATGCGCCGCCAACCGATTCCAAGGCTTCAACCAGCGGCACGCCAGCTGCAAACATGGTGGAAAGCGTGCGCGCCCAGCGCGCAAGCGTGGCTTTTTCGATCACCGCGCCGAATATGGGCAGACGCAACATGATCTTGTCCACAAACCTTTGCAATGGTTTGGAGCGCTTGAGCGTCTGGATGAAGCCGTAAATTGCGCCACCAATGGCGCCAAAAATCAAATACCAGTTGGCCACAAAAAAATCGGAAATTGCCATCACGATCAAGGTGGGCGCAGGCAAATCTGCGCCAAAGCTGCTGAACAGTTCCTTGAAGGCCGGCACCACAAAAATCATGATGGCTGCGGTCACGACAAAACCTACCACAATCACTGCTGCCGGATAGAACAAGGCCGATTTGATTTTGCCCTTGATGGCGAGGATTTTTTCCTTGTGGGTTGCCAGCCGATCCAGAATCCCTTCCAGAATACCGGCCTGTTCACCCGCCTGCACCAGATTGCAAAACAGCGTGTCGAAGTATTTTGGATGCCGGGCAAAGGCCTGACTCATGCTGCTGCCTTTTTCGATATCGGCTTTAACCTCCGACAACAGGCGCTGCAAGGAAGGGTTGGCCGCGCCGCGCATCACAATATCAAACGACTGTAACAGGGGTACGCCCGCTTTCATCATCACCGCGAGCTGTCGCGTAAACACCGCGATGTCTTTTTCCTTGATCGCCTTGGCTTTGCCAAACAGGCTGCTTTGCTTGCGTATCTTGGTAACAGTGACGCCCTGCCTGCGCAGCTGGGAAGTCACCTGAGTCTCGCCTGCAGCCAGTATCTGCCCTTTGAGTTTCTTGCCCTTCTTGTCTGTGCCTTCCCAGTTGTAGGTGGCATTCTTGACTGCGGTAGCCGCCATGCGATTTCCCCTTGTAGCGCCGTCAGATATTGGTGACGGCTTCGACTTCTTCCAGCGAAGTGACGCCGGCCTTGACCTTCAACAACCCTGCCTGGCGCAGATCCAGCACACCCTCGCGCCTGGCCTGATCGGCGATATCCATCGCCGATCCATTTTTGAGAATAATGCGCACCATTTCATCGGTAATCGGCATGACCTGGTAAATGCCGGTGCGCCCCTTGTAGCCGGTTCCCTGACAGATATCACACCCTGCCGGATGGTAGGGCTGCCAGCTGCCGTCCAGCTCTTCGGCACGAAAGCCGGCCGCGATCAAGGCTTCTTTCGGAATATCGACCGGTTTTTTACAGCTGCACAGTTTTCTGGCCAGACGCTGCGCGGTAATGCAAATGACGGATGAGGCGACGTTAAACGGCGCAACCCCCATGTTAAGCAGACGCGTCAGCGTACCCGGCGCATCATTGGTATGCAGCGTGGACAACACCATATGCCCGGTCTGCGCGGCTTTGATCGCAATATCCGCAGTTTCCAGATCGCGGATTTCACCCACCATGATGACATCCGGATCCTGGCGCAAGAACGACTTGAGCGCTGCAGAAAAGGTCAAGCCGGCACGGTCATTGACGTTGACCTGATTGATGCCCGGCAATTGAATTTCAGCCGGATCTTCCGCCGTTGAAATATTGATGTCCGGTTTATTGAGAATATTCAAACAGGTGTAGAGCGAAACCGTTTTACCCGATCCGGTCGGGCCGGTCACCAGCACCATACCGTAAGGTCTTTTCACGGCGTTGAGCAGGATTTCCCTCTGCCAGGCCTCATATCCCAGCGCATCAATGCCCAGCTGTGCGCTGGTCGGATCCAGGATACGCATGACGATCTTTTCGCCAAACAGCGTGGGCAGCGAGCTGACGCGGAAATCAATTGCCCGGTTTTTTGACAACACCATCTTGATGCGGCCATCCTGCGGCACGCGCTTTTCGGCGATATCCATGCGCGCCAGCACCTTGATGCGCGAAGCCACCTTGTCCTTGATAGCCAGCGGCGGCTGGGCGATCTCATACAGCACGCCATCGCGGCGATAGCGGATGCGATAAAACTTCTCGTAGGGCTCCAGATGAATATCCGACGCCCCGGTGTTGATTGCATCCAGCATGATCTTCTGCAAATACCGCACAACCGGGGCATCGTCGATGTCGATCCCGCCGGTATCCACCGGCTCGGCAGCGGTTTCCTCGTCGGTAAATTCCAGGTTGAGGTCTTCCGCATTCAACACCGCCATGGTGTTGTCCGCGATATCCGTAGCCTTGTCGATCAGCTTGGCGAGCTTGTCGTCCTCTACCACCAGCGGCTCGACCGTCAGGCCAGTCTGAAACTTGACCTCATCAAGCGCCTGAAGATTGGTTGGATCAGATGTGCCAACAAATAATTTGTTGCCGCGCTTGTATAACGCCACGATGCGGTGCTTTTGCGAAAGTTTGGTGTCCAGGACGCCAGCAGGCAATGCATCCGGATCAATCGCATCCAGATCCATCATGGGATAACCGAATGTTGCGGCAGCCAGTTCGGCCACTTGCCGCGGCTTGTACCGCCCAGCCCTCACCAGTTCAGCGACAAACCCCTCTCCGCTGGCGCTGGCCTTGCCCCATATGGTTTCCGCCTCTGTTTCGCTCAACCAACCCTGGGTGACCAGGGTTTTGGCCAGGCCGGTCAGCGGAGATTGGGTGGATTGAGTTACGGCAGCCACAGTGTCGGTTTACCTATGATGGACAACAACAAGACGTTATCGACAAAGGAACACAGAAATTTAGCCCGGATCGGCCACGGGTGCGACAATGCGCACCACTTTGACTGCACGATCCTGGGTTTGCACGATTTCGATCGGCACATCACCGATTTTAAGACTGACCCCCGCTTCCGGGATGCTTTCGAGTTGTTCCAGCACCAGGCCGTTGAGCGTCTTGGGACCATCCTGGGGAAAGTCCAGTCCCAGTTTGCGATTGAGCTGGCGCACCAGCACCGAGCCTTCCACCATCCAGCTGCCGTCGTCCATTTGCCTGATCCAGCCCGCCTGTGCGGGTGCCTGGGTAGTGAATTCGCCTACCATTTCTTCCAGCAAATCCTCCAGCGTCACCAGGCCTTGCAGTTCGCCATACTCATCAACCACCAGCGCCAGGCGTTTATGGTTCTTCTGGAAATGTTGCAGCTGGGTAAACAACGGCGTTCCCTGTGGAACAAAGTAAGGTTCCAGCACAACTTCGCGCAATGCCTCTGCACTGATTTCTCCACTGCTCAATGTATGCAGCACCCGGCGTAGATGCAGAATCCCCACCACCCGATCCAGCGAATCTTCGTACACCAGAAGGCGCGTATGATGACTGGTCGAAATCTGCTGCAACAAACGTTCCGGTTCGTCATTCAGGTCAATCGCCTCGATCTGGTTACGCGGTGTCATCACGTCATCAACTTTGATGCTTTCCAGCCCAAGCAAGTTAAGCAGCACACGCCGGTGTTCGCCGGGCAGCAGCTTGGAAGACTCCAGCACGATGGTACGCAATTCTTCCAACCCCAGTATGTTGCCACTACCTGGCAGCGGGGGCTTGATACGCAAAAGTCTGAGCAAGCCCTGCACAAACAGATTGACGAACCACACCGCCGGGTAAGCCAATTTGAGCAAAGGCGTCAAGACAAAACTGGCCGGGTACGCAACGCGTTCCGGATAAGACGCCCCAAGCACTTTCGGCGTCACTTCACTGAACACCAGAATCATGAATGTGAGCGCCGATGTCACGAAGAACAACGCCAGCTCGCCCTGGCCAAACAGGCGGATAGCGATAATGGTGGACAGCATGGCTGCCACGGTATTGACCAGATTGTTACCCAGCAGAATCACGCCCAGGAGTTTGTCGGTTTTGCCGAGCAAAGCCTGTGTCAGCCGAGCGCCTCTATGCCCCCGCTCGGCCTGATGTTTGAGCCGATAGCGGTTGATCGCCATCATGGCAGTTTCGCTGGCTGAAAAGAACCCGGAAGCCAGCAGCAGCATGCAAAGCACAACAAACAGCGTGGTGGTTGAGATATTGTCCAAAGCTCAGAGCGTCTGCGCGTCAGGCACTATCGGTGCAACAGGATTTCCAGCACGAATTTGCTGCCCACATAAGCCAGCAGCAGCATGGTGAACCCGACAATCGTCCAGCGCACGGCGACACGGCCACGCCAGCCCCAGGTCAGCCGTCCGGCCAGCAATGCCCCAAACACCAGCCAGGAAGCCAGGGCAAAGAAAACCTTGTGACTCATCCCCAGCGCCTTGCCGAATATTTCCTCCGAAAAAAGAATACCGCTGCCCACCGCCAGCGTCAGCAACACAAACCCCGCACCAATCAGCTTGAACAACACCGATTCCAGCGTTAGCAAAGGCGGCATGCCGGTCATTCCGGCGGCGCTGGCGCCGTGGTGCAGCCGCTTTTCGAAGGCGGACATCAACAGCGCCTGCAACGCCGCAATGAACAGCAAGCAATACGCCAACAAGGAAAATACCAGATGGGTACGGAATCCCAGCCTGTCGGAAAACGGCACGGCGCGCGCGTCAGGCAACACCAGCGGCAACAGCACGCTCACTGCGGCCATGCCCGCCACCCAGCCCTGAATGCCGGGCAAAGGCACACGCAGGGCCGTCAAGGCATAGACCGAAACTGACAACCAGGCCACCAGCGACACCGCATTGGCAAACCCCAGATGAACGGCATCCGGCCTGAACACACTCTGCCCCAACAGGCCGGCATGAATGACAATCGCGCCCAGCAGCACGGCAAACACCCAAAGCGGTACCTGGCTGCGCGGTTCACGTTTCAGCAGATGCCAGGCGGACACGGCATACAGTGTTGCCGCAATAAAGGACAGGAATGCAAAAACCGGCATTGGTAGAATAGTCATCCATTCAAGTGGCGTAGTGGCCTATTATCCATCTCGCCCCCCCAACAAGGAAGTACCGATGTTTGAAAACCTGACCAGCCGCTTGGGCGGCGTCGTCAAAACCCTGCGCGGCCAGGCGCGCATCACTGAAACCAACATCCAGGACGCCCTGCGCCAGGTGCGCATGGCGCTGCTGGAGGCCGATGTTGCCCTGCCCGTCGTCAAGCAGTTTATCGAGGACGTCAAAGCCAAGGCCATGGGCGCCGAGGTTTTGCAAAGCCTGACCCCGGGGCAGGCGCTCATCGGCATTGTGCAGGATGAGCTGACCAAGCTCATGGGCGGCGAGACTGCCGACCTGAACCTGGCTGCACAGCCGCCCGCCGTCATCCTCATGGCCGGCTTACAGGGATCGGGCAAAACCACCAGCAGCGGCAAACTGGCGCGGCTGCTCAAATCGCGCAAAAAGAAAGTCCTGCTGGTTTCATGTGACGTGTACCGCCCGGCCGCCATCGACCAGCTTCGGCAACTGGCCAAACAACTGGACGTGGACTTCTTCGAGTCAGACGAGACCAGCCCTGCGGCCATTGCCAGCGCCGCGCAAGATCACGCCCGCCGCCAGTTTTACGATGTGCTGATCGTCGATACTGCCGGCCGTCTGACCATCGACGAAGCCATGATGACGGAAATTCAGGACTTGCATGGCGCGCTCAAGCCGGTAGAAACCCTGTTCGTGGTCGATGCCATGCAAGGCCAGGATGCGGTCAATGTGGCCAAGGCATTCAATGCCGCATTGCCGCTCACCGGTGTCATCCTCACCAAACTGGACGGCGATGCGCGCGGCGGCGCGGCACTGTCGGTACGCCACATTACCGGCAAGCCGCTGAAATTTGTCGGCGTCAGCGAAAAACCGGACGGACTCGAACCTTTCCATCCCGAGCGCATGGCCTCACGCATTCTGGGCATGGGCGACGTGCTGTCGCTGATTGAACACGCCCAAGCCTCGGTGGACATAGCCGAAGCCAAAAAACTCGCCGACAAGGTCAAAAAAGGCAAAAACTTCGACCTTGAAGACTTCAAGGCGCAGATTCTCCAAATGCGCAAAATGGGCGGCCTGTCCGCGCTCATGGACAAACTCCCTGGCGCCGGGCAAATGCCGCAGATGACCGGCACCGAAGACAAGGCCATCAACCGCATCGAAGGCATCATCAACTCCATGACCCCGCAAGAACGCCGCCAGCCCGAACTCATCAAGGCCAGCCGCAAACGCCGCATCGCCACAGGCGCGGGCGTACAGGTTCAGGAAATCAACAAAATGCTCAACCAGTTCGAACAGGCACAAAAAATGATGAAAATGATGTCCAAAGGCGGCCTGGCCAAAATGATGCGCGGCATGAAAGGCATGATGCCGGGGATGAAATAAGCGACTGGCAAAAAAGCAACTTTTCGCTTAGAATACGCGGTTTTCCGATTTCCATAACTTTTACTGGATCAAGACCATGGTAGTGATTCGCCTGTCTCGCGGCGGTTCCAAGAACCGTCCTTATTACAACGTAGTGGTGGCTGACTCGCGCTGCCGCCGTGATGGCCGCTTTATCGAGCGCCTGGGTTTTCACAACCCTGTCGCCAAGGAAGGCGTAGAAGCCACGCGTATCGACCTGGCTCGCATTGACCACTGGGTCAAAAACGGCGCGCAGATGTCTGACACCGTGGCACGCTTGGTCAAGCAGGGCAAGCCCGCTGCCTGATCGCGCTAAAATGGGCAGCAGCAACGCCCATCCGGTAGTGATGGGGCGGGTTGCCGCGCCTTATGGCGTGAAGGGTTGGGTAAAAATCCAGGTATTTACCCAAACGCTTGACAGCCTGCTGGATTACCCGGATTGGCTGATTGGCAGCAAAGACCAATGGCGCGCGCTTGAGGTGGAAGAAGCCTCAACGCATGGCGATGCCATTATTGCCAAGTTTGCCGCCTGCAATGACCGCGACGCGGCCTTTGCCCTGCGCGGACAGGAAATCGCGGTCAACCGCGAAGCCCTGCCCGAGCCGGAAGCGGACGAATACTACTGGCAAGACTTGATTGGTTTGAGCGTCATCAATAAAGATGGCATCAAGCTGGGCAAAGTCACCAAGCTGCTGGAAACCGGCGCACATGACGTGCTGGTGGTGCAATCGACCGCACCGGAATCGAAGGAAACACTGATTCCCTTCGTTGGCGTCTATGTGCTGAATGTGGATTTGGTACGGGGTGTCATCGAAGTGGATTGGGGGCTGGATTACTGAAACGCGACAGCATGAGATTTGATGTTGTCAGTCTGTTTCCTGGCCTGTTTGATGCCTTGCTGGATTTTGGCATTAGCGGACGCGCGATGGATCGCGGCCTGTTCCAGTTTAAAACCTGGAATCCGCGTGACTTTGCCAGCGACAAATATCGCACGGTGGATGACCGCCCCTATGGCGGTGGCCCCGGTATGGTGATGTTGTGCGAGCCGCTGGATGCCACGCTGGATGCGATTGAGGCCGAGGCACAGCAGGGCGCTTTGACGCCGCATGTGATTTATTTCACGCCACGCGGCAAGCCGCTGGATCACCAGAAAGTGATCGAGCTGGCCAGGCGTCCGGCGCTGACCTTGATTGCCGGACGATATGAAGGCGTGGACGAGCGTTTTTTGCGCCGCCGCGTGCATGAGGAAATTTCGCTGGGCGACTTTGTCCTGTCCGGCGGGGAAATCCCGGCGCTGGCCTTGATGGATGCCATCATCCGCCAGCTGCCGGGCAGTTTGAACAATGCCGAATCGGCAGTGCAGGAATCGTTTGTGGACGGCCTGCTGGATGCGCCCTGCTACACTCGCCCCGAGATTTATCGGGATGAAGCGGTACCAGAAGTTTTGTTGTCTGGCGACCACAAGCGAATCGCACGCTGGCGTTTACAACAACGCTTGCAGCTGACTGCAAGACAGCGACCCGATTTGCTGGAAAAACGTGGCTTGAGCCGCGATGAAAAGAATCTGCTCAACAGGCCGGATGAATAGTCTGTTGAAGACTGGAAACCCGAAAGGGTATTTTTAACCGCGCAATGTTTGCAGCTTCGTGCAAACCAATTCGCGATTTACTTAAGGTAGAGATGAAATGAACATCATCGAACAACTGGAAAAAGAAGAAATCGCCCGCCTGGGCAAAACCATCCCCGACTTTGCGCCCGGCGACACCATCGTGGTGCAGGTCAAGGTCAAGGAAGGCGACAAGGAACGTTTGCAGGCTTACGAAGGCGTGGTGATTGCCAAGCGCAATCGCGGCCTCAACTCCGCCTTTACCGTGCGCAAAATCTCCGCAGGCGAAGGCGTGGAACGTACTTTCCAGACCTACTCCCCGCTGGTTGCCAGCGTTGAAGTCAAGCGTCGTGGCGACGTGCGCCGCGCCAAGCTGTACTACCTGCGCGAGCGTTCCGGCAAGTCCGCCCGCATCAAGGAAAAGCTGCCCCAGCGCGCCAAACCGGCCAGCGCTGCTTAAGCACTGCGTTCCCCCTCAAAAAGCCCTCCCTGTGAGGGCTTTTTTGTTGCCGTCATCACCGTACAATGTGCGCATGGATTACGCCATTATTGACGCTCCGTTTGGACTGCTCAGACTCACGGCAGAGGCCGATTGCCTGATCGAAATTGAATTCCTGCTCGACAGACGGCAAGGCATCGCGCCCATATCGCCCATCCTCAAAAAAACCCAGCAACAACTGGCCGCCTATTTCAAAAACCCACATCACGTTTTTGAGGTGCCGATGAAGCTGCACGGCACGGATTTTCAGCAGCGTGTCTGGCAGGCGCTATGTGAGATTCCGCCAGGCAAGCCATGGGCTTATGGCCAGCTGGCAAAGAAACTGGGCACTGCGCCACGCGCTGTTGGCGGTGCCTGCGGCGCTAACCCGATTCCCATCATCGTGCCCTGTCACCGCGTGGTATCGGTAAACGGCCATGGCGGATTCATGCACAGCCGGGCGGACGCCCCGCTTTCCATCAAACAGTGGCTGCTGGCGCATGAGCGCGGACAATGATTTGATCGACCGGTTTTGCGATCGGCTATGGCTGGAAGACGGGCTTTCGCAAAACACGCTGGCCGCTTATCGGCGTGATTTGATGGCCTTTTCGGCATGGCTGCACGAATCACACAAACACAGCCTGCCGCAAGCCGCGCCGGCAGAGGTGGAAAGCTATCTGGCGCACCGCTTTGCCACCCATGCAAAACCCCGCACCGCCGCGCGCTACACCGCCAGCCTGCGGCGTTTCTATCGTTATCTCGCACGCGAAAATCTGATCGAACGCGATCCGACACAGCTTCTGGATACACCCAAGCTGCCGCGTTCCTTGCCCAAAGTTCTGTCCGAATCCGATGTGGAAGCCCTGCTGGCCGCGCCCGATGTGGAAACCCCCCCGGGGCTGCGCGACCGGGCGATGATTGAAACCCTCTACGCCACCGGTCTGCGCGTGTCGGAACTGGTCGGGCTGAAATTATTGAATCTGGACTTGAATGCCGCCGTGTTGCGCGTCACCGGCAAAGGCGGCAAGGACAGGCTGGTGCCGCTGGGCGCAGAAGCGCAACACTGGCTGTCGCGGTACTTAAGCGAAGCGCGGGAGGACATGCTGAAGCAGAAAAAGTGCGCGGCGGTGTTTGTCACGCCGCGCGGCGCAGGCATGACCCGCCAGGCGTTCTGGCATTTGCTCAAGCGGCAGGCGCGCATGGCGGGGATTGAAAAACCACTCTCGCCGCATACCCTGCGCCATGCTTTTGCCACGCACCTGCTCGCTCACGGGGCGGATTTAAGGGTTGTGCAAATGCTGTTGGGTCATGCCGACATCTCCACCACGCAAATTTACACCCACATCGCGCGTGAACGCCTGAAAACCCTGCACCAGCAACATCACCCGCGCGGTTAGTTGAACGCCTTGATAAACAGGGAAAGGCTACTCAGTAGCAGCAGTACGCCAATCAGGCGCGTGACCTGCGCAGAGGTCATGCTGGTATGCACGTGGCTGCCTGCGTACATTGCAAGCAAGGCTACCGGCAATCCCGCCAGATAGGCTTTCCAGATTTGTGGCTGAAGCAACAGACCGGCTGTAATAAAGCTGGCAATTCGGAACAGGCCTTCCAGGAAAAACAAACCCGAGAAGGTCGCGCGCAGCTCGGTCTTGTCACGAATGCGATGCGTGAGATAAATGACATACGGCGGGCCGCCTGTACCAAACAGGCCACCAACAACTCCGCCCGTCAGGCTGGCTGGTGCCGCCCACCAGCGGGAAATCTGTTTGCTGCCATGAAGGTTTAGCAGGCTGCGAATGGAAAACAGCAGGACAAAAACACCCAGCACGATCAGCAATGGTGTTTTCGGCAAATTGACCAGCAAGGTCGTGCCCAGCACGACGCCGATGGCGCCCATCGGCACAAGCGGCTTGATTTCGTCCCAACGCACGCTGCGCAGGTTGAAACCGCCCAATACAAGTGAAGCAGTGAAATCGAGTAACAGCATGAGCGGGACGACCAGCGTCAGTGGAAACACCAGCGCCAACAAAGGAACAGCCACCAGCCCGGAACCGAAACCGCTGATACCGCGAATGAAATAGGCAAGCAGCAATACGCCGGCCGCATAAGCCATCGATATAACTTCAATATCCATTTCAGATCATCAACAGGGATTGGAAAACCTGACGAGAGGGCGTCAGGCAAGGAAGGGGACGGCGAAAAAGCGGAGTGTATAGCTTATACATGAGCATTTTGAGCCGACTCCTGACGCAGCATCACGCCCTCGCAGTCGTTTTACAACCCTGTTAGCCGCGCTTGCCGCGCTCAATGCAGATACCGAGTTCTTTTACCCCGCGCACGATGGCAAATTTGGTCACGCTGACCTTGACCCATGGCGCGCCAAATTCGTTCAGCACGATCTGGGCGACGTGCTCTGCCACCGCCTCGACCAGGGCGATGGGTTGAGGCCGCCGGGTCAGGCTGTCCTTGACACGATCAGCCACGGCACCATAGTCAATGGTATCGGCCACATCATCGGACTCGCCAGCCTTGTGTTCGGGCAGGCCGATTTCCAGATCGAGTTTTACCGGCTGGGTGATTTTGCGTTCCCATTCATATATGCCGATAATGAGATCCAGACGAAAGTCGCGCAAAAACAAGATATCCATGGTTATGCCAACATAAAAAAGAGAGTAATTTTAATGCAAGACCTGATTCCCGCTCTGCTCATTGCGCTGGGCGCCTATTTGATCGGCTCGCTGTCGTTTGCCGTGATCGTCGCCAGGCTCATGGGACTGCCCGATCCGCGCAGCTTTGGTTCCGGCAATCCCGGCGCCACCAACATGCTGCGCACCGGCAAAAAAACCGCCGCGCTGCTCACTCTGCTGGGCGACCTGGCCAAGGGCTGGCTGGCGGTGTGGCTCGCTGGCATGGTCGGTGCTGCACTTGGCATACAGCCTGTCGCCATCCATGTTGCGGCCATCGCGGTTTTTCTCGGCCACTTGTTCCCGGTTTTTTTCGGCTTCAAGGGCGGCAAGGGCGTAGCCACTGCGCTGGGCATCCTGCTGGCACTGAATATCTGGCTAGGTTTGTCAGTGCTGGGGGTGTGGCTGGCGGTGTTTGCCATCACCAAGCTGTCCTCGCTGGCCGCACTCACGGCCTCCATCGCCTCGCCGATCATTGGCGCATTCATGATTGACAACAGCCTCACCACTTCTGTTTTGATTGTCCTCACCATCCTGCTGATCTGGCGGCATCGCGCCAATATCCAGCGCCTGTTGTCCGGTGCGGAAAGCGGGTTCAAGAAATCACCATAGCGCCAGAAATCGAGCCATGCGGCGGATACCTACAGAAATCGTCACAAGCAGGCCGGGAGTTGGGGGCGGACAGCGCGCAGCAGATTTATGGGGGTGTCCACATGCCCTGGTTTGAGAAGGAAATCCAGTTAGCCAAAGACAGCCTGAACCAGGTGTCCGAGCAGGCCATCGAACGTGCTGGCGAGCGTTTGACTGTAGTTGTAAAAGACGGCGTGGCGCAAGCGGGGCAGGAACTGCGCGAAGTGATCGAACATGCCGGTACGGAAATCGACACCAAGCTGGACAAAATTTCCCAGGAATTGCACGACCAGCGCCAGTTCACCAAGGACGACGTGCGCGAACTGGTGGACTATGCCGCCGACAGGCTTTCCACCGCAATGGACGAACGCATGGCCGTGGCCAAGCGCGAGATTTCCGACCTGGTGCAGGAAAAAGTCGAATACTTCAAACGCGAAGTGGATGATTTTTTTGTGCGTCGCCAGCAAGACCTGGCGCGCGAACGGCGCAGGCTGTTCTTCAACGTGTTGATCGCGGTCAGCGCGTCCTTCCTGGTTGGCGGCGTATCCTGGATGTACCACCGCGTTGTCGGCGGCACGCTGGATATCTTCGGCATTTTCCGCATCCTGTTCGCTTCGCTGACTGGCGGCTATATCGTCTATCTCGCAGCTTCGCTGGTGCGGCGCTGGATGACCATGAGCGAGCACAAGAAAGACGCCATGTACCTGACCATGCGCTACTGGGGCGTGCTGCGGCCGGAAAGCATTTTCATGAACCTGATTTTGCTTTGCGTGCTGGCATTGTTGTTCGGCCTGCTGCTGTTTCCGGACGTGCTGACCTTGCTGCCCGGCGGCAAGGCGCTGCTTGAATTAGTACGTGGCGCGTTGCCAAGAATTTGAGTTGGGGAACTTGCATTTTTCTTGCATTTTTATTGTGAGGCCGACCTCTTATCGCTGGCGGATGAATCAGCAAGACCAACTTTCATGCCAAGCCGCCATTTCACGATTCAGGACGGCGATTTGCCATGAAAGCCCAAGACGATTACAGATCAATTCCATTAACCCGGTAGACGGGGGACTGACGCACCTTCACCTGGATTGCTTGTGGGTCGCGCAGATAAAGGGTGTTACCGGATGTAGAGCGCAGGCCGCCCAAATCAGTTACTTGACGCGCAACAGGATCATAGCGGCATGGCTGGAAGCCGAGGGTCTGCATCTGGCGGTGCAGGCTGCCCTCATCAAAGCCGTAACGTGCGCCGCTACCGTTGAGTTCCATGACTACAGCTCTTAATCCAGGATCGGCGAATGTGCTTGCAGCGCCAGCCAACACCTCGGTTTCGAAACCCTCAACGTCAATTTTAATGAGTTTTGGTCCCCCCCCCGGGGGGGCTGATAATAGCGCTTCATCCAGCGTAACCATCGTTACGTCAATCGTATTGCCGGCATAGTTTTCGCCCGTGCAAAGCGCCTGATTGGTGGTGTCCTGGTCAGCGATCATCCGCAACGTACCGTGGCTTCTGCCTACAGCCTGATTTCTTGCATCCACACGGTTTTCCAACCGGTTGAGGTGGATATTATCGAGGAAGCTTTCAAATGTCGCAGGCACGGGTTCGAAGCTGATTGCGTTCGCTCCAGTTGCGCTGGACAGGATGGTGTACGAGCCAATATTGGCGCCAATATCTACGAACAAGTCGCCGGGACGCAGAAAGTGCAGGACAAATGCCATATCCTCAAATTCATGCAGGCCGGCATAGATATTGCCGGTTGCGCCGGTCATGCCGGATTTAACCAACAAACGGGTATTGTTCACAAACGGCACGGCAACTGGCCAGCTGATTACGCGGCTGCCAACCTGTCAGCGCAACCAGCGGGTGAACGCGTTGATTTTGTAGTCGCGGGTGAGGGGGTGGTTAGCAATAAAGCGGTAGGTGTGGAACATTTTCTGATCGCCTGTCAGTTATGAAAAAACGAGATCCAGTTTTTTCACCATACCCTTAAAGAGTCAGTAAAAAATCAGCCACGGTCTGAATCAACAAGCCTCCGGTTTTTTCACGGTCGTTCATCAAGAAACCAAAGTCACGCATATCGCCTGTCAGCAGCACATCCGCTTGGCAGCCGCGTGCCGCACGGTAGATGGGGCAGTCCTTGTCGGGCAAATCTTGAGGGCAATCGATATGCGGCGCATCTGCCACGATGTGCAGGCCTTGGGTTTGGGATTCAAGTTGGGCCAGACAATCCGGGTATTTACGCGCAATGTTGCGGCGCGCCTCTTCCAAGGCGTATGCGCTAGTGGCAAATTGCCAGATGCCCGCTTGCCCAAGTTCCAGCACGAATGCGGATTTGCCTTTGGGATTATGCGCCGCCGTGAAGAGTATGTTGGCATCCAGAAAGATGCGCATCAGTTCTTTTGCAGCGCTGCCAGGATACGTTTGCGCTCGGTGGAGCTGAGTGTGTCCGCGCTATCCCATTGGGCAATTTGCTCGTCGGTATAGCGCTCGACTTCCAGCACGGCTGCGGGCTTCAGGGCGAGTTCGCCATTGCGCTCTTCAATGATAATGGCGCTGCCGGGCGCAATGCCAAGTTGTTTGCGCATATCGGCTGGCAAAGTGATCTGGCCGCGACTGGACACGATGAGGGTTTCGCGCATGGGCTGGCTCCAGTAAATATTTCCAAATAACACGGAAATTCCGCATTTCGGATTATAGGCTTTTTGCGGTTGCAAACAAACCAGCGTTTACCCAGCTAAAATCGCTCACCCTCACCCAAAAAACGCCACTGCCCTTGCGGCAGGTTGCCGAGTTTGACGTGCCCCATGCGCACGCGCTTGAGCCCGGTAACGGTCAAGCCAACCAGCTCGCACATGCGGCGAATCTGGCGTTTTTTGCCTTCGCGCAGGATGAAACGCAGTTGTTCGGAATTTTGCCAATCGACCTGGGCAGGCTTGAGCGGCTTTCCATCCAAACTCAAGCCATGGCGCAAACGCGCCAATTGGCTGGCCGGAAAAGCCTGCTGCACGTTTTCGCGCACGCTGCCGAAACTGACGCGGACTAAATACTCCTTTTCAATGTCAGAGTTTTCGCCGATGAGCTGCCGCGCAATGCGTCCATCCTGGGTCAACACCAGCAAGCCGGTAGAATCGATATCCAGTCTGCCCGCCGGAGCCAGCCCCTTGAACACGGCGGGGGAAAATTTGCGCCCGCTGTGGTCTTCTGCCCACTGCGTGGAAGCCTGGATCAGGATGACGGCGGGCTTGTAACCGTCTTCAGCCTGCCCCGAGACATAGCCGACCGGTTTGTGTATGAGAACGGTGGCCAGCTTCTGCTGGCTGGATTGGGCTTTAGCTTCCAGGGTAATTTTGGCGTCTGGGTCAACCTTGCTGCCAAGCACATTCACCACCACGCCATCGACCTTGACCCAGCCTTTGGCAATGTAGTCGTCGGCTTCGCGGCGCGAGCACAGCCCCAATTCGGCCATGCGTTTGGACAAACGAATCGGCTCAGTCATACGCGCGGCAGTTCCTGCAAGTCCCAGCGCGGCCTGACGTTAAACGCGCCGGGGCCAGTTTGCGCCAGCATCAAACGCTGCGCCCCGGCAAAAGCAATCATGGCGCCGTTGTCGGTGCACAAATCCAGCGGCGGAAAATACACTTTTGCACCACGTTTTGCGGTTTCGTCCAGCAGCCGCTGGCGCAGCTGTTTGTTAGCGCCTACTCCTCCCGCCACCACCAGGCGCTTGCAGCCGGTCTGATCCAGCGCGCGCATGGATTTTTCCGCCAGCACTTCGGCCATCACGTTCTGAAATGCGGCTGCGATATCGGCCGCGTCCGGTTCTTCAGGATGTTTATTACGCAAGGTCAACACGGCGGTTTTAAGTCCGCTGAAGCTGAAATTAAGATCGCCGGAATTCAGCATGGGGCGCGGCAACTTGAAGCGGGCAGGATCGCCGCTTTCAGCCAGCCTTGAAACCGCCGGCCCGCCGGGATAGCCCAGTCCCAACAGTTGCGCGGTTTTATCAAACGCCTCCCCCGCCGCGTCATCCAGGGTATCGCCCAGGGTTTCGTAAGCGCCCACTTGCGTGACATGCATGAGCTGGGTGTGGCCACCCGACACCAGCAAGGCGACAAAAGGAAAATCCGGCCGCGGATCGGCCAGTAGCGGCGAAAGCAGATGGCCTTCCAGATGATGCACGCCAATGGCCGGAATATTCAGCGCATAAGCCAGCGCGCGAGCAAAACCCGCGCCCACCAGTAACGCACCCGCAAGCCCAGGACCTTGGGTAAAAGCTATTGCAGACAGGTCTTTTTGCGTAAGCGAGCATTCACACAAAAGATCGCGCAAGAGCGGCAACACGCGCTGGATATGGTCGCGCGAGGCCAGTTCCGGCACCACGCCGCCATACTCGCGGTGCATGGCTATTTGCGAATGCAGGCGATGCGCCAGCAGGCCGCGTTCCGTGTCATACAGGGCAAGCCCGGTTTCATCGCAAGAGGATTCGATACCCAAAACCAGCATAAGGGGTGGAAAGATCGAGAAAAGACTGGTATTATTCGCATTTTTTCCCGGTCAAGGAAGCATCTTCAAATGCCGCACATCAAAGTCAAGGAAAACGAGCCGTTTGACGTCGCCCTGCGCCGCTTCAAGCGTGCTGTTGAAAAAACCGGTCTGCTGACCGAACTTCGCGCCCGCGAGTTCTACGAAAAGCCCACCGCTGAACGCAAGCGCAAGCTGGCGGCCGCCGTCAAGCGCACCCACAAGCGCCTGCGCAGCCAAACGCTGCCGCCCAAGATGTACTGATTTCGGCAACAACGATTGACCGGAAGGCGGAGCTTGTCTCCGCCTTTGTCATTTCTGGGATTTTATCTATCACCACACCATGAGCCTGAAAACCCGAATCCTCGACGACATCAAATCCGCCATGAAGGCCAAGGAAACCCTGCGCCTGAACACACTGCGTCTGCTGTCCGCCGCACTCAAACAAAAAGAAGTGGACGAGCGCGTGGAACTGGACGATGCCGCCGTGCTGACCATTGTGGAAAAGCTCATCAAGCAGCGCAAGGACTCCATCAGCCAGTTTGAAAAAGCCGGGCGTCAGGATCTGGTCGAAGCCGAATCCGCCGAACTGAGCATTTTGTCCGCCTACCTGCCTGCGCAAATGAGCGATGCGGAAATCGCCGCCGCCATTGATACGGCGATCGCCAGCACCGGTGCTGCCAGCGCAAAGGATATGGGCAAGGTGATCGGCGTGCTTAAACCGCAACTGGCCGGCAAGGCGGATATGGGCAAGGTTTCTGCCTTGGTCAAAGCCAAACTGGGCTAACTGCGACGCAGCTTCACTCCGGAAGGGTGCCGCAAGAAACCGTTGCGAGCAGCGCCAAGCACAAGACGCGCGGCGCACAGGAACCGGAGTGTATATGGTATACATGAAGATTCCGCGCAACACATTGATTGGCGCGCGCAGCAGGTTTATTGGGCACCCGCATGATCCCCCGCGATTTCATTGACCAGCTTCTGTCACGCATCGACATCGTCGATGTCATCGACCGCCGCGTGCCGCTGAAAAAAGCCGGGCAGAATTACCAGGCCTGCTGCCCCTTTCACGGCGAGAAAACCCCTTCGTTCACGGTCAGCCCGACCAAGCAGTTCTACCACTGCTTTGGCTGCGGGGCGCATGGCACCGCCATCGGCTTTTTGATGGAATACAGCGGCCTGTCGTTTGTGGATACGGTGAAAAGCCTGGCCGAAGAAGCCGGGATGGTTGTCCCGGAAGACACCAGTTTTCAGGCCAAACCCAAGGCCAATCCAGACCTGACCGACTTCATGGCCAGGGCAGCGGCGTTTTACAAGGAACAACTCAAGTCCAGCCCGCGCGCCATTGAATACCTGAAAAAACGCGGCCTCACCGGCCAGATTGCCGCCCGTTTTGGTCTGGGTTACGCGCCGGATGCCTGGCAGGGACTGGCTGAAGTCATGCCGGATTACCAAAGCCCTTCGCTGGTCGAAGTCGGGCTGGTCATCAGCAATGAAGGCAAGCGTTACGACCGCTTCCGCGACCGCATCATGTTTCCCATCCGCAACACCAAGGGGCAGGTCATCGCCTTTGGCGGGCGCATTCTGGATGCGGGCGAGCCGAAATATCTGAACTCGCCAGAGACGCCGATTTTCCACAAGGGCTCGGAGGTGTACGGCCTGTTTGAAGGCCGCCAGGCCATCCGCGAAGCAGGCAAGATTCTGGTGGTGGAAGGCTATATGGATGTGGTGGCGCTGGCGCAGTTCGATATTCACTACGCCGTGGCCACGCTGGGCACTGCCACCACGCCCATCCATGCGCGTAATCTGCTGCGGCAAACCGATAAATTGTATTACTGCTTCGACGGCGACAATGCCGGGCGCAAGGCGGCCTGGCGAGCGCTGGAAAACACTCTGGAAGCATTGTCTGACGGCAAGGAAGTGGCGTTTCTATTTTTGCCGGAAGGCGAAGATCCCGATACCTGGGTACGCGCCAACGGCAAGCCCGCATTTGAGGCCTTCATGCTGCGCGAGGCTGTGCCCTTGTCCGCATTCCTGATTCGGGAATTATCCCGCGATGTGAACCTGAACACGCAGGAAGGTCGCGCCAGGCTGCTGAAAAACGCCACACCGCTGCTGGAAAAAATTGCCGCGCCGCTGCTGGCCGCGCTGATCCGGCATCAACTTGCCGAGACGCTGAACATTCCCATCCACGAAGTCCACCAATTGACTGGCGGCAACCGCCAGTCGCCACAAAAAGCTGGCCGCTATGCTGCCGCGCCGCGAGCGCGACCCTCATTGTGCCGGACGCTGACACGCGCGCTGGTAGCCAAACCCGAGTTGGCAAAACAGCTCTCCGGCACTGCCTTGCCTGCCGACGACCCCCACCGTGCCCTGCTGGCAGACCTGGCCGCCTGGCTGGCCGGTTTTGAATCGCCCCCCACGCCCGCTGCCATGCTGGAAAACGCCTCTGGTCAGCCTTTTCAGGACGAACTTGGCGCCATCCAGGGCGAAATTGAATCTCTGGAACTGAGCGGCGCTTGGAACCCCGAGGCCGAATTCAGCGGCGGGCTGGAATTGCTGATTGGCGCCAGCAAGGATCGTGATTTCAAGGAATTGGCACAAAGGCCGTTAAGCACCCTGACTCCCGAAGAACGCGCCCTGCTGCAACAACTTGGAAAATCCGCAGCCCCCAAATAGCTGGCGCGGTTTTTGCGTGCTCATTAGGGGGGCGGTACAGGTATAATTAGCAGTTTAGCTGAATTTTCTGCATCTATTTTTTCTGGAAAAGACAATGGCGGGCAGACCCAAGTCAACAGCGGCCAAGAAAGTACCGCGCAAGGCCGAAGCAGCACTCAACAAGGTCATGAAGGAGAATGTCGAGCTGACGCAAGAGCAGGCCGAAGAGCGCCGCACCAAACTCAAAAACCTGATTGGCCTGGGCAAGGAGCGGGGATATCTGACCTACGCCGAGATCAACGACCATTTGCCGGATGAACTGTCTGATGCCGAACAGATTGAAGGCATCATCGGCATTATCAACAGCATGGGCATCCAGGTCTACGATGAGGCGCCGGATGCCGAAACCCTGCTGATGAACGAGTCGGCGCAGCCAGTGGTGGCGGATGAGGACGTGGTGGAAGAAGCCGAGCAGGCTCTCTCCACAGCGGACTCGGAATTTGGCCGCACTACCGACCCGGTGCGCATGTACATGCGCGAGATGGGCACGGTTGACCTGCTGACCCGCGAAGGCGAGATCGAAATCGCCAAGCGTATCGAAGAAGGCTTGAAGCACATGGTGCAGGCCATCTCGTCGTGCCCCATCACCATCGAACAACTGCTTTCCTACGCCGACCAGATCGACAAGGGCGAGATGAAAGTGGATGACTTGATCGACGGTTTTGTGGGCGACGAACCCTCCGTGGAAGAGATGAGCAGCATGGGCGCGTCGGACGAAGACGACGAAGATGAAGACGCTGGCGCCGCCGCAGCCGCCGCCAACCTTGCCCAGCTCAAGGCAGGAGCCGACGAACGTTTTGCCCAGTTGCGCAAGCTGTATAAAAAAGTACAAACCCAACGCAGCAAATATGGTCTGGGCAGCAAGCAGCACCAGGCAGCACAAAACGCCGTGACCGAATTGCTGATGGGCATCCGGTTTTCGGTCAAACAGGTCGAGTCTTTGTGTGACACCATCCGCAATACGGTGGAAGAGGTGCGCGGCCATGAACGCAAGATCATGGATCTGTGCGTAAACCGTGCAGGTATGCCGCGAGCGCATTTCATCAAGGCATTTCCCGGCAACGAAACCAACCCGGCCTGGGTGGATAAGGAGGTTGCGGCCAAGAAAGCTTATTCTTCCACGCTGTCGCGCTACCAGTACGAACTGAAGGAACATCAGGCATCCTTCCTCGCCTCGCAGGAACGCATTGGCTTGCCGATTGCCGATCTCAAGGCCATCAATAAACAGATGTCCACTGGCGAAGCCAAGGCACGCCGCGCCAAGCGCGAGATGATCGAGGCCAACCTGCGCCTGGTGATCTCTATCGCCAAAAAATATACCAATCGTGGCCTGCAATTCCTCGACCTGATCCAGGAAGGCAACATCGGCCTGATGAAGGCGGTGGACAAGTTCGAATACCGGCGCGGATACAAGTTCTCGACCTATGCCACGTGGTGGATACGCCAGGCCATCACCCGTTCGATCGCCGACCAGGCGCGCACCATCCGCATCCCGGTGCACATGATCGAAACCATCAACAAGATGAACCGGATTTCGCGCCAGATTCTGCAGGAAACCGGCATTGAGCCGGATCCGGCAACGCTGGCGATCAAGATGGAAATGCCGGAAGACAAAATCCGCAAAATCATGAAGATCGCCAAAGAGCCGATCTCGATGGAAACCCCGATCGGCGACGACGAGGATTCGCATCTGGGCGACTTCATTGAAGACCAGACCACACTGGCGCCGGATGAAGCCGCGCTGTACGGCAACCTGCGCGACGCCACCCGCGAGATTCTGGACAGCCTGACCACGCGCGAAGCCAAAGTGCTGCGTATGCGTTTTGGTATCGAAATGAACACCGACCATACGCTGGAAGAGGTGGGCAAACAATTTGACGTGACGCGCGAGCGCATACGCCAGATAGAAGCCAAAGCCTTGCGCAAGCTGCGCCACCCCAGCCGTTCCGAGAAACTCAAGAGTTTCCTCGAAAACAGCGAGTGACCCGCCTGCCTAGCGCAGGCATAATTGGGCATGAAATGGGCCTGTAGCTCAGTTGGTTAGAGCAGAGGACTCATAATCCTTTGGTCGTCGGTTCAAGTCCGACCGGGCCCACCATTAGCTGT
>CAYTZP010000005.1:63479-68414 GCA_964442685.1 uncultured Thiobacillus sp. | reverse complement strand
GCAGGGTTCTCCAGCATGTCCCGCGTATGCGCCGCCAACCGGCTTACATGGATGATGAAGTTCGCACTGCCCGGCAATAACGCATACGGCACCATCGAGACTGCGGGTTCATTTTTGTGCAGAGTTGCCAGGGAGGCAACTGGACGGGATTCGAGCAGGGTTCTGAGGGCGAGGAGTTCAGTCATTTTGGCTTGATTGAGGCAGCACTTCCTTCAACAAGGGCAAGCTGATGCGGCGCTTGGTTTGCAGGCTGTAGCGGTTAAGCGCTTCGACGATTTGCAGCAGGCGACCGAGGTCGCGGCTTTGGTGGGTGAGCAGCCAGGCGCTGATGGCGGGGTCGAGGTCAAAGCCGAGCCCGCTGGCGTGGCGGATGAGCGCAGCCTGTTTGTCGGCGTCGCTCATGGGCAGCAGGCGGTAAACCAGGCCCCAGCCCAGTCGTGTTCGCAGGTCTTCGCGGATGTTCAATCCACTTGGCGCGTTTTTCCCGGCGGCAATCCATAAGCGGTTTTCTGCACGGGCGTGGTTGAAGCTGTCAAAGGCGGCGATTTGACCGGCGTGGTTCAGCTGGTCGATGTCGTCATGGGTTTCGACCTGTTTGCCGCAGGCGGTCAGCGCGGTGAGCAGGTGGCTTTTGCCGCTGCCGGGTGGCCCCCACAGGTAAAGCGCGGTTTCTTTTGCCTCGCCATTCAACCAGCGATGCAGGTGATCCAGCAGTTCGGCATTGGGGCCGGCGATGAAGTTGTCCAGCGTGGGCTGGGCGGTGGGATGGATGTCGAGAAGCAGTTGTTGCATGGGCGAAGCATAAGGGATTGGAGCATTCTTTTGTCATGCGGGTGGCAAGAAAGCGCCCTCATCCGGCGCTTTGCGCCACCTTCTTCCCGAGGGAGAAGGCAATGCACCCCCTCTCCCTTGGGGAGAGGGATGGGGTGAGGGCGCAAGATGCCGTATACAAGTAGGGCTACCTTATAATTGCCCGGTTGATTTTGTGTGGTTTTTTATGCCTGCCGTTTTCCCCGTTCCCGTCAAACCCGCTATCATTGCTCCGCCGATGGTGGAGGAAGTGCTGTCCAATGCAGAACGCGCCGAGCTGAAATCGCGCATCAAGGCGCTGATAAAAGCGCAGGACGCAGTGCTGGTGGCGCATTACTACACCAGTGCTGACTTGCAGGATCTGGCCGAAGAAACCGGCGGCTGCGTGTCGGACTCTCTGGAAATGGCACGCTTTGCCCACGCGCATCCGGCCAAGACCCTGATCGTGGCCGGGGTCAAGTTCATGGGCGAAACCTCCAAGATTCTCAATCCGGAAAAGCGCGTGCTGATGCCGGATTTGAGGGCAGACTGCTCGCTCGACCTGGCCTGCCCGGTAGATGAGTTTGCCGCGTTTTGCGACGCGCATCCGGATCGGCTTTCGGTTGTCTATGCCAACACCAGCGCGGCGGTGAAGGCGCGTGCCGACTGGGTGGTGACTTCGGGTATCGCGGTCAAAATCGTCAAATACCTGAATAGTCAGGGACACAAATTGCTGTGGGCGCCGGATCGCCACCTGGGGGATTACGTGCAGCGCGTCAGCGGTGCGGACATGCTCATGTGGCAGGGCTCGTGCGTGGTGCATGAAGCCTTCAAGGCCGAGGCGCTGAAGAAGCTGCGTGAAGTACATCCCAACGCTGCCGTGCTGGTGCATCCCGAATCGCCCGAGGCAGTGATCGCGCAGGCGGACGTGGTGGGCTCGACCACGCAACTGATCGAGGCGGTGAAGAATCTGCCCAACCCTGAATTCATCGTGGCGACTGATAACGGTATTTTTCACAAAATGCACGCCGCCGCACCCGGCAAGATTTTGCTGGAAGCGCCCACGGCGGGCGAAGGCGCTACCTGTGTTTCCTGCGCACATTGCCCGTGGATGGCGATGAACGGCCTGCGCAATCTGCTGCATGTGCTGGAGACGGGGCAAAACGAAATCCTCATCGAAGAATCCATCCGCGCCAAGGCACGATTATCCATCCAGCGTATGCTGGATTTTGCGGCTGACATCAAGGCCGGAAAGATTGTGCTGGGTGATTAAGTGTCTTTTTACAAAGAGGACATGAGGACAAGAGGGGGATGGATTCCCTAATCGGTGACGATCTGGTCCGAGCGGGTGAAAGTCCAGGTGCGGGTAATCGAGAGAATGTCGGCTTTTTCGCGCATCTCACGGGAAAAGGGAGCGTAAGGTGCGGCCATTTCTACAATGTTTTTTGCGGCCTGATCGAGCAGTCTGGAGTTGGAAGACTTGTCGATTTCAATTTTCTCTATCGTGCCATCGGCGTGGATGGACACGGTCATGCGCAAACTGCCATAGATGCCCTGACGCCGTGCAGCCTCCGGGTAGTTGTTGTTGCCGATGCGCTCAACTTTGGCCACCCAGGCTTCCACATAGCTGGCGAACACATAGCTTTTGGCGCTGGCGCCAACGAATTCACGGCGCGGGCGGCGCTGGTATTCGTCCCATTGCTTGTCGATACGCGCTTGCAGCTTAGCGGCTTCGCTCGCTTGCTGCATCAGGTCGGAAGTGTTGACCTCGCGCCGGGCGGGTGGCGTGGAGCTGGAGTCCACCTGCACATTGTTTTTCAGCTGGGTCATGAGTTGCCGCGCCTGTTCTTCCAGCTTTTGCACACGGGTTTGCAGTGTTTCCTGGCTGGCTTGCGAGGATTGCTGGTGCGCGGGCAGCGGGCTTCTTGCCTGCCTGTCTTCATCCACGTTGCCGCCGCCCGCCAGATTGACCTGCGCCAGCACATCGGCCTTGAGCGGCGCGTCTTTGGTTTTGGCGTTTACCAGCACCACTTCGATCGGCTGGTTCAGGTCTTCAAAATGCTGCGGGTTAACCTGAACGAAGTGCGTGGAGAGCACGATGCCATGCACGGCAAATGAAATCATCAACGCGATTGCAATCGCATAGTCCCTTGATTGGGGGACTCGAAGCATAGTTGAAGTCGGCGCGCTGGACATGATGCAAATGTGGATAGTTAGCGTGAAACACGCGAAGCGTGGCCCTGTCCCCCTCTCCCGCTTGCGGGGGGATGGCGGGTTGGGGGAACGGACACGGCGCGCATGAGTTTCATGACCCGTGGCGGCAACTCGCCATGTCCGTTAGCTGGATTCTACGGAAGCTGCTTGCGTCGCGCTAATAAATTCAGCGCCAGCATATTCCGCGTGCAGTTCCAGTGTCAGCAGGTCGATGTTGGACAGGGTGAATTTCACCACGGTATCCGCCGCCAGCCCCGGCGGCAGCGAAGGCGCTTTTACCACCATGGGCAAGCCATTGAGCCGCGCCAGATCATCGCGGATGACATTGGCGGTGATCTCGGTGACGTTTTCCTGCACTAGCCAGCGCAGGCACCAGTAGCGCTCCATGCGGCGCTGAAAGTCGGCGTAAGCGTCGTAGGTCAGCTCAAAATCGCGCACCGTGGCAAACAGGTAATCATTGCGCGGGCCGTAGGTGGGGGCGGTGTCCTGCACCAGACTGAGAATCTGGCGCTGGTTGACCAAGTCCACATAGCGGCGCAGGGGCGAACTCGACCAGGCGTAGTTTTCCACGCCAAGGCCCTGATGGATGCCGGGCTGGGTGGCCATGCGGGTTTTGCCCATACTCTGGTTGCGAAAAATGCCGGGCAGACCCTTGTCCTTGAGCCAGGTGCCCCAGCGGCTGTTGGCCAGAATCATCAGCTCTGCCACCACTTTATCAATCGGGCTGCCGCGCTTGCGCGGGACGATTTGCACGCGGTTGTTTTCGATCTTGAAGTTGTAGTCCTGGCGGTTGGTCTGGTTGGTCGCGCCGCGCGCGGCTTCCAGCGTCGAAGCCAGCCCCCACAGCCATTCCAGTTCGCGCTTGTAGGCGTAATCGCCCGCTGCGCCGATGGTGTCCTCGTTGAATTGCGTATCCAGATTTTCGTGTCGCAGGTTGGCGGCAATGCGCACCGCTTCCAGCCGGGTTTCCATGTTCTGGATGCTGAAGTCCGTGCCCACATCCAGATACAGCGACAGCGCCGGGCAATGCTGGCCTTCGACCAGGGTGTAGTGGCGAATCACGGCATCCGGCAGCATGGTGATCTTGTCGCCGGGGAAATACACCGTGGACAGGCGGTTGCGGGCGATGTCGTCGAGCTGTGAACCGGGCGCAATGCCCAGCGCCGGGCAGGCAATGTGGATACCGACAATCGCGCCGCCTTCGGGTTTGAATTGCAGCGAGAAGGCATCGTCGATTTCCGTGGTAGCGGCATCATCGATGCTGAACGCGGCGATAGCAGCCTCGGGCAAACCGGGCGGGTCGAACGGCTCGGCGATGTCGGGGAAACTCGTGCCCTTGGGAAAATATTCCAGCAAAAATTGCGCGCGGTGCAAGGCCTCGGTATCGGGAAACGCGCCGCAAGCCGCCAGCAGTTGCATGGGCGGCTGGCCGGTTTCGCTGCACGCCGCATCCAGCGCCTTCCACGGCAGGGTGTTCTTGTCCGGCTTGTACAACAGACGGGTGTTGTCCACGCCCCAGTCCGGCAGCGTGGCGGATTTGAGCGCGTTGACCCACTGGGCAATCTGCTCGGCCTCTTTGGCTTTCTTGATGACGCTGGCCTTGGCCGCAGCCAGATTTTCAGCCGGGGCGGGTTTGTAGCGCCCACGGCCTTTTTTGTAGAAATACATCGGCGCTTCGTGCAGCGCCATGAGAATGCCGGCGGCTTCCACCGGCTGCGGGGTGTGGCCAAAGTAATCCTCGCCGAGCTTCTGAAAACCGAACTCGTCGCTACCTGCGACTTCCCACAGGAAATCCGCATCTACATCCTTCTGGATGGCGTGCGCGGCGTCCATGAACGCGGCGGGCTCGGGCGAAGTGAAGCGCAGATATACGCGATCGGCCTTGATCTTGGAACGCTTGCCGGAAGCGGACTCCACTTGCAGCGACGCGTC
>CAYTZP010000005.1:0-63379 GCA_964442685.1 uncultured Thiobacillus sp. | reverse complement strand
CGGCCTTGATCTTGGAACGCTTGCCGGAAGCGGACTCCACTTGCAGCGACGCGTCCGATTCGCTCATCACGCGACCGGTTTTGAACGCGCCATCTTCTTCGTAAAAAACAAACATGTTTAACTCAACAATGAGGACAAGAGGACATGAGTAAAGACAAAACCTCTTGTCCTCAGGTCCTCTTTGTTCAGAAATTAAAAGGCATCAATAAACGGCAGCAGATCGACAAAGCGGGTAAAGCCGTGGTCGCCGCCCTGCAGCACAATCTGGTGACAGTCGCGGTAGTAGGCCACGGCGTCTTTGTAATCCAGTACTTCGTCGCCGGTTTCCACCAGCAACAGCAAGTTCGTCGGCTGCGCGGGGGCGGGTTCGTCCATCGCCGCCAGCGCGTTGAGGTGCGACTGGGTGAATTCGTATTCCTCGCCGGTATGCCAGTTCTTCTGCGGGCCGAGTGCCTCACGCAACAACAATTGCGGATGCACGGCTGGGTTGATCAGCACCGCGCGCAAACCGTAACGCGCCGCCAGTACGCTGGCATAAAAACCGCCCAGCGAAGAGCCTATGAGCTTGACCGGCGTTTTGCTGCTTTCAATCAGCCGCGAGAGTTCGGCAATCGCCGCAGCAGGCTGGTGCGGCAGGTCGGGGCACGCCCATTCGCCGCCACGCCCCTCGGCTTCCAGCCAGTGTTTCAGTTCCTGCGCCTTGGTGGACTGTGCAGTGGAGTTAAAGCCGTGGATGTACAACAGCATCAGTGCGATTCCTCACAGAGCGAAGTGCTCAGCGGTAGCGCCAGCGCATCCAGCAGTTTTTGATGAATGCCGCCAAAGCCGCCGTTGCTCATCACCAGAATGTGGTCGCCGGGGTGGGCGGCGTGCGCGATGGCGCCAACCAGGCTGGAGATGTCCTCGTGCAGGTGCGCCTTGACATGCTGGTGGCTGAACACCGAGCGCGCATCCCAGCCCAGATCGTGCGTGTAGAGGAAAATCTCGTTGGCATCGACCAGACTTTGCGGCAACAGGTTTTTCAGGCTGCCCATTTTCATGGTGTTGGAGCGCGGTTCCAGCACGGCGATGATGCGCGACTTCTGTCCAATCTTGGCACGCAGCCCCTCTACTGTGGTGGCGATGGCGGTGGGGTGGTGGGCAAAGTCGTCGTACACGGTGATGTCATGCACCACGCCTTTGACTTCCATGCGGCGTTTCACGTTCTTGAACTGCGCCAGCGCCTCGCAGGCAACAGAAGCGGATACGCCGGCGTGGCGTGCGGCGGCAATGGCGGCCAAGGCGTTGTCGCGGTTGTGCGCGCCCAGCAATTCCCAGGTCACGCGCCCCTGTTTTTTGCCATCCAGCAGCACGTCGAAATCGCTGTCGCTGCCTTCGGCTGTCCAACCGCTATGAGACTCAGTCGCGCCAAACTTTTCCACTGGCGACCAGCAACCGCGCTGCAACACACGGCTCAGGCTTTCCTCGCTTGCGTTGGCTACAACCAGGCCGTTGCCCGGCACGGTGCGCACCAGATGATGGAACTGGGTTTCGATCGCAGTGAGGTCGGCAAAGATGTCAGCGTGGTCAAACTCCAGATTATTCAGCACCGCCGTGCGCGGACGGTAATGCACGAACTTGGAACGCTTGTCAAAAAACGCCGTGTCGTATTCATCGGCTTCGATGACGAAAAACGGCGTTTCGCCCAGCCGTGCCGACACGCTGAAATTGGCCGGTACGCCGCCGATGAGGAAGCCCGGCGTCATGCCCGCGTATTCCAGAATCCACGCCAGCATGGACGCCGTGGTGGTCTTGCCGTGCGTGCCCGCCACTGCCAGTACCCATTTACCGTGCAGCACGTTTTCGGCCAGCCACTGTGGGCCGGAAATGTACGGCAGGCCGCGATTGAGGATTTCTTCCATCAAGGGCTGCTTGCCGCGCGACACCACATTGCCGATGACGTAGATATCCGGATTCAGCTTGACCTGATCCGCGTCAAAGCCTTCGATGAGTTCAATGCCCAGCGCACGCAGCTGGTCGGACATGGGCGGATACACATTGGCATCGCAACCCGTCACGCGATGCCCTGCCTCCTTGGCAATGGCGGCAATACCGCCCATGAAGGTGCCGCATATGCCGAGGATGTGGATGTGCATGAAGTCAGGAAATAAAACCGGAAACCCGGATTATACGGGCTTGGATTTACTGCCGGACCGGCTTTTTCCCCAGTTTGCGTTGCAGGGTGCGGCGATGCATGTTGAGTGCGCGGGCGGTGGCGGAGATGTTGCCGTCGTGTTCGGCCAGCACGCGCTGCATGTGTTCCCATTCCAGCCTGTCCACTGACAGCGGCTGGTCGGCGGCGCGGATGTCCGGATTGGCCTGTTCGTTACTCAGTGCGGCGAGGATTTCCCCCACGCTGGCGGGCTTGGGCAGGTAATTTGTTGCGCCGAGTTTGACCGCCTCGACGGCGGTCTGGATGCTGGCGTAGCCGGTGAGCATGAGGATGCGAATTTCCGGGTGCAACGCCTTGAGTTGCGGAATGAGTGCGAGGCTGGTTTCGCGTTCCAGTTTCAGATCCAGCACGGCGGATTGAAACGGTTGTGCCTGCGCCAGCTTTAGTGCGGTCGCCATGCTCCCGGCGCTATGGGTTTCTATATGTTGGGCGGCAAGGGATTTGGCCAGCACGCGGGCGAAGACTTCGTCGTCTTCCACAATCAGCAAAGGGGAAAGCAGCAGACTCATGTCTGTACGTCCCGGGCTTGCAGATGGCTCAGGGGAATCTGCACCGAAACGCAGCTGCCGCCGCCTGCCCGTTCGCGCAGGCTGACCTGGCCGCCCAGCGCCTCGATGCTGGCGTTGCTGAGAAACAGGCCAAGGCCGAGACCGCCCTTGCTGGAATAGCCTGGTTCTGCGGTTAATGCAGCGGCGGGACCGGCGCCTGCGTCGAGTATGTCCAGATGCAGTGCGTCATTGTCGCTGCTGCCTTCTATGCGCACGCGGCCGGGGGCGGCATCGGCGGCGTTGTTCAGCAGGTTGACAAGCGCCTGATTGAGGCTGGCGGGCGGGGCAATCTGCGGAATCGAACCCGCGCACCAGACCGTGTCCACTTCAACCGCCGGGCGCAATAGCCGCCATTCCTCCACCAGTTGCAGCAAATACTGATCGCCCGGCAGTGCAATGATCGCCTTGGTGTTTTGCGCGGTGCGCGACAAATTTTTCAGCAGGGCGCGACAACGCGCGATTTGCGTGCGCATCAATTCCAGATCTTCGCGCTGATCGTCGCGGGCGTTGTGCAGCAGGCTTTCGTTCAGCAGGGTTAATGTGTTGAGCGGCGTGCCAAGATCGTGTGCGGCGCTGGCGGCGGTAAGCGCCACGGCCACTACTTGTTCGTTGCGCAGTGTGGCTTCGCGGGCGGCGGCCAGGTCGCGCTCGCGATCCAGCAGCCGCGTGCGCAGCTTCAGCACCATGAGCACTACCACCATCACACTGGCGGCAAAGTTGAACCACATGCCGGAAACGTGCAGATAGAACGCTTTTTCCGGCGCCATGACCAGGGGGATGTTGATGTAGGCCACCAGGCTGTAAGCCGCAATTGACAGGCCGCCAGTCAGCCAGGCCAGGCGTGCGGGCAGCAGCAGCGCGGCCACCACCACCGGCAGCAACAGCAGCGACACGAACGGATTGACCCAGCCGCCGGAGTACAGCAAAAGCACCGTTAATCCGGCCAGATCGGTCAGCAGGTGCATAAAGATTTCGCCGCTGCGAGCGGGCGAAGCTTGGCGCAGGCGCAGGGCAGTAAAGGCGTTGAGCGCAGCCAGCAGCAGCAGGGTGCTGCCCATGGCCGGCCAGGGCAGTTTGACGCCTACGCCAAACTCCGACCACAGCATCAGCACCAGCAAACCCAGCAGGGTGAAATTGCGCAGCCAGAACAAGCGGCTGAGCGGATTTTTCTCTGGGCGTGTTGAGTCGGAAACGGGCATCAGGCGTTCAGTCGCTGGCGAGTTTGAGCAGATGGGAAAGCATGGCACGCAGGCGGGCAGGGCGCACTGGCTTGTGCAGAATATCAAATCCCGCGTTGTTGATGTGTTGCAGGGTTTCCGGCGCAGTATCACCAGTGAGTATCAGCACTGGGAGGGCGGAACCAAACTGTTGGCGGAAACGTCTGGCTACAACAATCCCGTCGGTGTTCCCAGGCAGACGGTAGTCGGTGACCAGAAAATCCGGCTGGCGTTCCAGTTCGCGCAATAGCTCGAGCGCCTCCTCTGTACTGCGCGCTGCCAGCAGGTCGATGTCCCAGGCATTGAACAGTTCCTGCATGGCGTTGAGTACGTGCTCATTATCATCCACCAGTACACCGAGCAGGCCTTCCAGCGCAGTGGTGGAGGCGATGGCTTGCTCTGGTTGTTCAATGCTCGCGTGAGAACCCAGCGGAATCCTGACACTGAATATGGAGCCATGGCCTACGCGCGAGCGCAAGGTAACAGTCGTGCCGAGCAGGCTGGCCATTCTGCTCACAATGGCTAGCCCCAAGCCCAAGCCCTTGTTGCGGTCGCGTTCCGGATTATTGAGCTGAACAAATTCCTGAAAGATGTTTTCATGGGCATCGACTGGAATGCCCATGCCTGTATCCCATACCTGAATCAATCCCTTATCGCCGTGTTTGCGGCAGGCTACGAGAATGCCGCCGTGGTCGGTGTAGCGAATGGCGTTGGAAACAAGATTGAGCAGGATGCGTTCCAGCAAAATGGGGTCAGTATAAAGCGTGCAGTGGCATGGGCGGATGCGCAAGGTGAGCCCTTTGTCGCTGGCGGCGCGGGCATACTGCTGCTCTATGCGATCCAGCACCTGGCTGGCGGGGAAATGTTTTGGATGTACCTCGATGATGTTGGCATCCAGTCTTGATACGTCCAGCAGTGCATTCAGCAAAGCCTGCATGGAAAACACGGATGAGCCGATTTGCTCGGCCAGTCTTGAGAGCGCCAGGTTGCCGGAAACCTTTTGCGCCAGCACTTCGCTGAACAGCGACAGTGCGTGCAACGGTTGTCGCAAGTCGTGGCTGGCGGCCGCAAAAAAACGTGATTTGGCAATATTGGCGCGCTCGGCCTCATCTTTCTTTTCCAGCAGGTCGGCGGTGGCCTCCTGGATGCGTGCTTCCAGCTCGTCACGGTTGATCTGCAAGGACTGCGCCATACGGTTGACGCCTTCTTCAAGCAGGCCGAGATCGGCTGTGGCTTGGGCGTCAACCCTTGCCTCAAGTTGTCCGCCCGCAATTCTTTCCACGGTGTGCGAGAGATGCCGGATGCGTCTGGTCAACCGCTTGGACATGCGCCAGGCGATCAACGCCGTTAGCGTGGCCGATGCCAGCGCCAGCATTGCCGCCAGCAAGAAGGCATTGCGCTGCGATGTCTGCATGGAGCGGGTGTCGATAGCCACAATGGCATAACCGATCACTTTGGGGGCGAGTGGGGCTGCTGCTGGCGTGGATAACAAATCCGGTTCTGCCAGATCGCCAGCACCCGGTGCGATATCCGGCAGCGTGACGGGAGCCACGGATAACCACCTGCCCGGATACGTTGCCACCACGCCTGCGCTTGGCAGCGGTGAGGGGAGCTGCCCGGCCAGCGTACCGGCTTGTGCCGACAGCGAGCCGTCGCTGGCTTGCACCACGGCGAATTGCAACTGCTCCAATGCCTTGCTGGCGTCCACCTGCTGTTGCAGCAACATGAGATTGCCGCTGATCAAGCCGTACTGGCTGGCCGAAGCCAGATTGCGCGCCGCACTCAGCAGCCCGCTGCGCGTGTTGTGCTCGACCTCGTGCATTTTTTGCTGAACCAGCACTGCAGTCAGCAAAAGTGCGGTGATTAGAGAAGGAACCAGTGCGATGGTCAGGATGCGCGCACCGATGCCCTGTTTGTTGTATAAGGCGCGAAGTTGGCGACCGGCACGACCGAGAAAGTCGCCGGTCGGGCTGAATCCATTCAAGACAAATCCACCCCAAGACCGAGTTCGCGCGCGGCGATGGAAGCCTCCACACGGTTGCTGACATTCAGCGCACGGAAGGTGCCCGCCACATGAATTTTGACAGTGCCTTCCGACAAGTTCAGTTCACGCGCGATGACCTTGTTTGGCTTGCCCTGCAACAAGAGCTGCAACACCTGCAATTGCCGCGTGGTCAGCAGATGCGGGCTGGATGGCTGGGCCATGCCGGCAATGTGGGTATCGGCGCAGTCGCCGTGTTGCAGACAAGGCGGCACATAGACCTCACCGTTCAACACTTGCTTGAGCGCCGCCAGCATGATTTGGCTGGGGGATGATTTGTGGATGAAGCCAAGTGCACCGGCAGACAGGGCATGGCGTGCATCGGCCTGGGATTCGGAAGCGGTGAGCACCACCAGCGGTATGCCCGGGAAGCGATGCCGGAATTGCATGATGCCTTCGTGCCCTGCCAGCCCCGGCATATTCAGATCGGCCAAGGCCATGTCCAGATCAGGATGATTTTCGGCCTGACTGAACAGGCTGGGGTAATCGTGCGCATCAATGATTTGTGCGCCATCGCCCAGTTGGGTGAGCACAAGCCTGACGCCTTCGCGGAACAGGGGGTGGTCATCCGCCAGCAGAATTTTCATGTTTCATACGTCGCCAGAAAAGTTGTAATTTGCCAGTTTCATGTGTAACCATCTGTTAACAAAGGGTTTTTTGCAAAAACGCAAAGAATCTGGCGCGCCGCCACGGACGTCGGACTATTACTTTAGTTATATAGGAAGCCGGGCGTTTACTTCGTAAGATACCAACATGAGTTGACCGTATTGGTCAGGTCGTATTCTCCGCAACGAGGTAACGCTGGTCGTTTCCTCCGGTTTTGCCGGGTGGTTTTCCACCCGGATTTTTTTGTTTTTCTGATCCTGCGACTTTCTGGCGTGGCCGCTTCAGGCTACGATGTGGTCTGATTTTACGACCGAAGACGCGTCGCGTCATCCATGTTCATGAGTGATTTAACCGAGACCCGGCTGGAGTCCGAATGGCTTGTCCAGGGGCGCTTTCTGCAAGCCCGCCGCGATACCGTGCGTTTGCCCAATGGCAAGACCTCGACGCGCGAATACATTCTGCACCCCGGCGCGGCAGTGATTCTGCCGGTGTTTGAAAACGGTGATGTGCTGCTGGAACGCCAGCACCGCTACCCTTGCGGGCGAGATTTTATTGAAGTGCCGGCTGGCAAGCTGGATCCTGACGAAGCGCCTGAAATCTGCGCGCAACGCGAATTGATCGAAGAAACCGGATACCGCGCGGGCGAAATCAAATTCCTGTTCGAGTTTTATCCCGCCATTGGCTATTGCAACGAAGTCATGCATTTCTTTCTGGCGCGCGATCTTGAGCACGTCGGCCACGAACGCGACCACGATGAATTCCTGGAAATTCTGCGTGTGCCGTTTGACGAGGCCATGGCCATGATCCGGCGCGGCGAAATCTGCGAAACCAAGACCACCACCGCCCTGTTCTGGTGGGACAAGGTGGTCAGGGGCGACTGGACGCTGTAATCAGGCGGGAGGCGGAAAGCGGTAGTTGTCCTGGGTAAACAGGTCAATGCCGCATTCAAGGTGGTCGATCCAGTCGAGAAAGGCCGTCACTGCTTCGCGGCCGACAAAATAGCGGCCATGCTGCGGCACCAGCATTTCCACATCCATGTCGCGCACCATTTTGGCCCACAGCCGGCAAGCCTTGTTCGACACCATGTAACGCTTGTGAAAGCCCTCCATGTTTTTCAGGTTGGCGGCAAAATCCGCCTTGGACTTGATCGGCTTCAGCACTTCGTCGTGATGCACCAGCGAGGCGCCCATGTCGCCCGAAAACAGGATTTTCGAGCGCTCGTCATAGAACTGGAAATTGCCCTCCGCATGCAGAAAGTGCGCAGGCACGGCATAGATGTTGGTGTTGCCAAGCGGAATCCGCATACCGCGATCCGGAATGGCGGCAATCCGGCCATCGGTGCGCCCGCCAGTGCAAAAATGCGGCACGAAACGCGCCCAGAGCGAGGATACGTACAAAGTTGCGTCGGTTGAAAACAGCCAGCGATTGAGCGAAGCCACAATGTCCGGATCCTGGTGCGAGGCAAAGATGTAGCGCAGCTTCTTGAACGGGAAATACTTGCCCATGCCGACAATCAGCGCGTTGTAGGTCATTTGCCCGGCCGGGTCGATGAGGGCGCCTTCGCCGTCCGTCACAATCAGGAACTGGTTGGCCTGTACCGCTTCGCTTTCCGTGTCGTCAACCAGATCGTTGAACATCACGCAGGCATGATGCGGGTCTTTATAGAGTTCTATGGGCATGATTTCTTTTAATAAGGATTTAAATGTCCTTATTTTACGGCAAGTGTCCCGCCGACTTTAGACCAAGCCTGGACTCGATCAAGCCTGAACCCGATCAAGCCTGGACTCGCTTCAAAGACTCGGCGCCAGCCATTTCTCCGCCGTCTCGACATCCCAGCCCTTGCGGCGGGCGTAGTCTTGCAGCTGGTCGCGGCCGATTTTGGCGACGGCGAAATAACTGGATTGCGGGTGGCTGAAGTAGAAGCCGGACACCGCGGCAGCTGGCCACATGGCAAAGCTGTCGGTGAGGGTGAGGCCGGTGTTTTCAGTCGCGTTCAGCAGTGCGAACAGCGGGCCTTTTTCGGTGTGTTCCGGACAGGCTGGATAACCAGGAGCCGGGCGGATGCCGAGATATTGCTCGTCGATGATCTGTTCGTTGCTCAGGTTTTCATCCGCCGCATAGCCCCAGAATTCTGTTCTGACTTTCTGGTGCAGTTTCTCGGCGAAGGCTTCGGCCAGACGGTCGGCCAGCGCCTTGAACAGGATGGCGTTGTAGTCGTCCAGCGCAGATTCGAATTCTTCCAGCTTGGCGTCGAAATTGCCACCGCCAGCGGTGACGGCAAAGCCGCCGATGTAGTCAAGTACACCACTGTCTTTGGGCGCGACAAAATCTGCCAGACACATGTTTGGCCGATCCAGCGGCTTTTCCATTTGCTGGCGCAGGTTGTGCCAGGTCATCAAGGTTCGCGTGCGTGATTCATCGGCGTAGATTTCGATGTCATCGCTGTTGACGGTGTTGGCCGGAAATAAACCCAGCACGCCGTTTGCGGACAACCATTTCTCGTCGATGATTTTCTTCAGCATGGCCTGGGCATCGGCGAACAGTTTGGTGGCTTCTTCGCCCACCACTTCGTCGCTGAGAATTTTCGGGTAACGCCCGGCCAGTTCCCAGGTCTGGAAGAACGGCGTCCAGTCGATGGTGGCGGCGATTTCATTCAAATCGTAATCACGGAAAACCTTGATGCCGAGCTGTTTTGGCACTGGTGGCGTGTAAGCCGCCCAGTCGGTTTTGAAGCCGCGTTCGCGCGCGGTTGCCAACGGCAATAATTTCCGCGCTTCGCCGCGTCCGGCGTGCTGCTCGCGGATTTTTTCGTAGTCGGCTTTGACTTCGGCCACATAGGCGGCGCGCAGGTCTTTCGACAACAGCGAAGTCGCCACGCCCACCGCGCGCGAAGCATCCGGCACCCACACCACGGGATGCTGGTAATTGGGTTCGATCTTGACCGCCGTGTGCGCGCGCGAGGTGGTTGCGCCGCCGATCAGCAGTGGCTGCGTCATGCCACGGCGCTGCATCTCTTTTGCCACATTCGCCATCTCTTCCAGCGAGGGCGTGATCAGGCCGGACAGGCCGACGATGTCCGCATTTTCTTTCTCGGCAGTGTCGAGAATCTTGTCTGCGGGCACCATCACGCCCAGGTCGATCACTTCAAAGTTGTTGCACTGCAACACCACGCCGACGATGTTCTTGCCGATGTCGTGCACGTCGCCCTTGACTGTGGCCATGATGATTTTGCCGTTGGAGCTGACTCCGCCTGCGGCCTTGGTCGCCTCAATAAATGGCATCAGGTGCGCGACCGACTGCTTCATCACGCGGGCGGACTTCACGACCTGCGGCAAAAACATTTTGCCTGCGCCAAACAGATCGCCGACCACGTTCATGCCCGCCATCAAGGGACCCTCGATGACTTTCAACGGATGATCGACTTTCAGCAGCGCTTCTTCGGTGTCTTCGATGATGTAAGTGGTAATGCCTTTTACCAAGGCATGGGACAGGCGCTCTTCCACCGTGCCTGATCGCCAGGCCTGTTCTTCGACGCCGGTTTCGTCCTTCTTCTTGCCGCGAAACTGCTCGGCGAATTCGACCAGCCGGTCGCCTGCTTCCGGGTGGCGGTTGAGCACCACGTCTTCCACCAGGCCGCGCAAAGTGGGTTCCAGTTCGTCGTACACGCCAAGCATCCCGGCGTTGACGATGCCCATGTCCATGCCCGCCTGGATGGCGTGGTACAGGAATACGGTGTGAATCGCCTCGCGCACATGGTCGTTGCCACGGAAGGAGAAGGACACGTTGGACACGCCGCCGGAAATCTTGGCGTGCGGCAGGTTCTGTTTGATCCAGCGCGTGGCTTCGATGAAGTCCACGGCATAGTTGGCGTGCTCCTCGATGCCGGTGGCGATGGCGAAAATGTTCGGGTCGAAGATGATGTCCTCGGCCGGGAAGCCGACTTCATCGACCAGTATGCGATACGCGCGTGCGCAGATTTCGGTCTTGCGCTGGAAGGTGTCGGCTTGCCCCACTTCGTCAAACGCCATCACCACCACCGCTGCGCCATAGCGCAAGGCCAGACGGGCTTCGTGCTTGAACTTGTCCACGCCTTCCTTCATGGAAATGGAGTTGACGATGCACTTGCCCTGCGCGCACTTCAACCCGGCCTCGATCACTTCCCACTTGGAAGAGTCGATCATGATCGGCACGCGGGCGATGTCGGGTTCCGAGGCAATCAGATTCAAAAACCGCACCATCGCAGCTTTCGCGTCCAACATGCCTTCGTCCATGTTGATGTCGATGACCTGGGCGCCGTTTTCCACCTGCTGGCGCGCGACCGCCAGCGCGTCTTCATAGCGGCCTTCCAGAATCATGCGTGCGAAGGCGCGCGAACCGGTGACGTTGGTACGCTCGCCGACGTTGAGATACAGATCGCCGGGGCAGAGATTGAAGGGTTCAAGTCCGGACAGACGCAGACAGTGTTTGACCTCCGGCAGCTTGCGCGGCGGCAGATCGGCCACCGCGTTCGCCATGGCCTGGATGTGGTCGGGCGTGGTGCCGCAGCAGCCGCCGAGGATGTTGAGAAAGCCGGACTGTCCCCATTCACGCACGGCATCGGCCATCTGCTGCGGGGTTTCGTCATAACCGCCAAAGGCGTTGGGCAGACCGGCGTTGGGGTGGGTGGAAACATAACACCCGGCGACGCGCGACATTTCGGCGACAAAGGCGCGCATCTGCTTGGGTCCGAGCGCGCAGTTCAAGCCCACCGAGAACGGCTTCACATGCCGTACCGAGTTCCAGAATGCTTCGGTGGTTTGCCCCGACAAGGTTCTGCCGGAAGCATCGGTAATGGTGCCGGAAATCATGGTGGGCAGGCGGCGTTCCGGGTGCGCATCGTAATACTGCTCAATGGCGAACAGCGCTGCCTTGGCATTGAGCGTGTCGAAAATGGTTTCCACCATCAGCATGTCCACGCCGCCTTCCATCAATGCGTCAATCTGCTCGGTGTAGGCTGCCACCAGTTCGTCAAAGGTGATGTTGCGCGCGCCCGGATCATTCACGCTGGGCGAAATGCTCGCGGTCTTAGAGGTTGGGCCGAGAATGCCGGCAACGAAACGCGGTCGGTCGGCGGTGGAATACTTGTCACAAGCCTCGCGCGCCAGTTTTGCGGCGGCGAGGTTGATCTCGCGTGTCAGGTCGCCCATGTGGTAGTCATGCAGCGAAATCCGCTGGGCGTTGAAGGTGTTGGTTTCCAGAATGTCCGCACCGGCGGCGAGATACTTTTCGTGAATCTCGCGGATGACATCCGGCCTGGTCAGGCACAGCAGATCGTTGTTGCCCTTGATGTCGTGCGGCCAGTCAGCAAAACGCTCGCTGCGATAGTCCGCATCCTCCAGGTTGTAGCCCTGAATCATGGTGCCCATGGCGCCGTCCAGAATCAGGATGCGGCGGGCAATGGCGTCGTTTAACAGGGCGGTGCGGGACATGGCTAAGGAATCAAAGGCAAATAGCCGTCTATTATAAGGTTACAGTCCACTTCCAGCCGCCCACATGAAACACCTCGCTCCCCAGGAAGCCTACGCCTTCCTTCAGGCCAACCCTAATGCCGTGCTGGTGGATGTGCGCTCGGAAATGGAATACCTGTTTGTCGGCCATCCCAGGGACTGCTTGCTGATTCCCTGGCAGGATGGTGAATACTTTGAGCTCAACCCGGATTTTCTCGGCCACATGCGCAAGGCTTCCAGCGTCAACAGGCCAGTGGTGTTGATCTGCCGCTCAGGCAATCGCTCGAAAATTGCTGGCGAATTTCTCGAACAGCATGGTTTTCCCGAGGTGTACAACGTGCTGCATGGCTTCGAAGGCGATCTGGACGCCCATCGCCGACGCGGCACAGTCAACGGCTGGCGCTTTGATGGTTTGCCGTGGGAACAAACCTGAATCAGGAAAAGCCGGGAACCAGGCTAAGCGAGCGATACGCCTAACAGCCCGCCGATCAAGTAAGTGGCCGCGCCAGCCAGACCGCCGATCAACAACATGCGCAGGCCGCTTATCAGCGCGTGCCGTCCGGTAAACAGGCTTAACAGCGCGCCCACCCCAAAAAGTGCAACGCCGGTGAGCGCGATACTGGAAATCAAAGGCTGGCCATCAGGGTTCAACACAAAAGGCACTAACGGGATCAATGCGCCAGCGGAAAAAGCCAGGAAGGAAGCGGCTGCGGCCTGCCAGGGCGAGCCGAGTTCGTCCGGGTTAAGTCCCAGCTCTTCGCGCGCCAGCGTATCCAGTGCGCGTTCGGGGTCTTGCAGCAGGCGGGTGGCAATACTTTCCGCTTCGGCTTTGGGGATGCCTTTGGCGGCATAAATCAGCGCCAGTTCGGCGGCTTCTTCCTGCGGGTATTGCTCCAGTTCTTCGCGCTCAAGGCCGATTTGGTACTCGAACAATTCACGTTGCGAGCGCACGGAAACGTATTCGCCCGCCGCCATCGACAGCGCGCCCGCCAGCAATCCGGCGCTTCCGGTGAGCAGGATGAGGTTTTGATCAGCAGCAGCACCTGCCACGCCCAGAATCAGCGCCGCATTCGATACCAATCCGTCGTTGACGCCGAATACCGCCGCGCGCAGCGCGTTGCCGGAGCCGGATGTCTGATGGCGGCGGCCGATGTCTTCGCGCCGCACTGGCATGGTGTGCGGCATGGCCGAGGTATAGAGCGACATGCCGCGCACCTTCATCGCCGCCAGCACCGGGCGCAGCGTGCGCGGCTTGAAAACCCGCATCAAACCAGCCACCAGCCGGGTGCGCAGATCGGGCGCAAAGCCAGCGGGTAGCGCGCCGCCGTGCCGGGTAATCACGCTTGCCCAGATGCTGGCCTGGTCTTCGGCGGCCTGCGCCAGTTCTGCAAATAATGCGGCGCGTGTGCTGCCTTGCTCGGCACGCGCCACAGCGCGGTACAGCCAGGCCGAGCGTTTTTCCTCGTGCCAGCCTTCTAATGCGCTATCCAGTTTCTTGCCGGCAAGTTCACTCATTTGAAACCCCTTTATTTATCCGCGTCCTTCGCGGATCCGTTTTTTTATCATTAGCCGCCAAATGCGCGCCGGTACTGGATGGCTTCGGCCAGGTGCGCAGTCTGGATGTGCGAGGCGCCCGCCAGGTCGGCCAGGGTCAGCCCCAGCTTGAGAATGCGGTGATAGGCGCGGGCGGACAGATTGAGGCGGGTAATGGCCTGCCTGACCAGGTTTTCGCCAGCCGCTTCCAATGCACAAAACAGTTCGATTTCTTTCGCTGAAAGCGCCGCATTGGGTTTTCCCTGGCGGGTCATTTGCCGTTGACGGGCGGCAGATACGCGCTCGCGCACCACGGCGCTGGGTTCGGCGGATGACTTTGCCAGCAGCTCGTTTTCTGCCAGCGCGGGAACCTCAATCTGGATGTCGATACGATCCAGCAGCGGCCCGGAAATTTTGCCGCGATAGCGCGCCACCTGATCCGGCGTGCAGCGGCATTTACCGTTGAAGTGGCCGAGATAGCCGCAGGGGCAGGGATTCATCGCCGCGATCAATTGAAACCGCGCGGGAAATTCGGCCTGACGCGCCGCGCGGGAAATAGTGATGTGGCCGGATTCCAGTGGCTCGCGCAGTACCTCCAGCACCTTGCGGTCAAACTCCGGCAGTTCATCCAGAAACAGCACGCCGTGATGTGACAGGGAAATTTCGCCAGGCCGTGGATTGCCGCCGCCGCCCACCAGCGCCACGGCGGATGCGGTGTGATGCGGCGCGCGATACGGGCGCTGACGCCAGTGCGCCAGTTTGAAGCCGCCATTGAGTGACTGCACCGCAGCGGCGGCGAGTGCTTCGTCCTCGGTCATGGGCGGCAGAATGCCGGGAAAACACGAAGCCAGCAGCGACTTGCCGGTTCCCGGCGGGCCGGACATCAACACTGAATGCGCGCCTGCGGCCGCCACTTCCAATGCACGCTTGGCGGCGGCCTGGCCTTTGACATCGGCCAGATCAGCATACACCGGGGGCGAAAGCGACGCCTGTGCGCCGGGGCGGGCGAGTTTGTCCTGCGCCATGAAATGCGCGCACACCTGCGCCAGCGACTGTGCCGACAACACGTCCGCGCCGTCCACCAAGGCGGCTTCGCGTGCGCAATCGGCGGGCAAGATCAGCGTGCGGCCACTGTTCCGCGCGGCCAGCGTCATCGCCAGCGCGCCGCGTATCGGGCGCAGCTCACCCGTCAGCGCCAGTTCACCGGCGTATTCGTACTGCTTGAGTGGCTCGGCGGGCAACTGGCCAGAGGCGGCCAATATAGCCAATGCGATAGGCAAGTCAAAGCGCCCGGATTCCTTGGGCAAGTCAGCGGGAGCTAAATTCACAGTGATGCGCCGGGCTGGAAATTCAAAGCCGCTATTTTGAATCGCCGCCCGCACCCGGTCGCGCGCTTCCTTGACTTCGGTTTCGGGCAGGCCAACCAGCGTAAAGGCAGGCAGGCCATTGGCCAGATGCGCCTCGACATGCACCACGGGCGCATTCAGCCCTTCAAGGGCGCGGCTGATGAGGACGGTGACAGCCAAGGCGGCCAGTCCCGGAGTTTCAGTCCTGGCCGGGCTGGCTGCGCGCTTCCAGTTCCGCCAGACGTTTTTCCAGTTGTGTCAGCTTGTCGCGCGTGCGAGCCAATACTTCGGCCTGGACATCGAACTCCTCGCGGCTGACAAGATCCAGTTTAGTTAGCCAGCCTGAGAGCCCGTCGCGCAGATTCTGCTCCAGATCGCGTGCGGGTGACTGTTTGAAAATGTCGCCCAGTTTTTGGGTTAGCTGATCCAGATTCAGCGATTTGAAATCAAAACCGGTAGCGCCCATGCGACCTCCAAAAGATAGTTTGCTGGCGGGGAGTGTAGCAGAGGCCGCAGGCGATATTGGCTGAAAAATGTACGCACCAATTTGGTTCGCCACAAGGAAAAATCGACTCCAAACTAGTGCGTGTCAGTGACATCGGTGGCCGGGTGTTTGTGTATCTATATGAAAATGAATAACTAAATTATCTGGCACGGGCTGTGCTTTTCAACGTGTGCGGTGAAATTTTTTCCATAACGTGTTTTGAAAGGACAACAACATGAAACTCAAATCTCTTTCACTTTTGTTGATGGCAGCGTTGGGTGCGCCTCTGACTGCACAAGCGGCTGAAACCAGCCCCCACAGCTTTACCGGTAATGTGAGTTTGACCTCTGATTACATTTTTCGTGGCATTTCTCAGACCGGCGGCGATGCAGCCATTCAGGGCGGTGCCGATTACGCGCACAGCAGCGGTTTTTATCTGGGTGTGTGGGGTTCCAACGTGGGCTGGATTGAAGATTATCAGCTCTATGATTCCGGCAATCTCGAAATTGATCTGTACGGCGGCTATCGCAACAGCATTGGCAACACCGGCATTTCCTACGACGTAGGCGTGATTCGGTACATTTATCCTGGCGAGAATAACGGCCCGTTTGTAGATGCGGATACCACCGAGTTGTACGTAGGACTGGGTTGGAAATGGTTCGCGGTCAAGTATTCACATACTGTGAGCGACGATTCTTTTGGTTGGGCGAATGCCAAAAACTCTGGTTATCTTGATGTTTCTGCCAGCGTACCGGTTGGCGAAACCGGCGTGACCCTGGGCGCGCACTGGGGCACGTTCAACTTCAAAAATAACGGTGCGGCCGATTACGACGACTGGAAAATCAGCGCCACTTACGACATGGGCAAGCTGACCGGAAAATTGTCTGGCGTGACTCTGGGTGTGGCGTATTCCGACACCAATGCAGACCGCGTAATCTGGACGGACGGCAACGGACAGAACTTGGGTGAAGGCACCGGCCTGATTTGGGTTACCAAGGCTTTCTGATTTTTATCAGCATTCGGGACGATTTGCGCCGTCCCGTCTTTTCAATCACGCGGGAGATAACATGAAATTTGTGACAGCAATCATCAAGCCCTTCAAGCTTGACGAGGTGCGCGAGGCACTGTCCGCCATGGGCGTGTCAGGGCTGACCGTGACCGAAGTCAAGGGCTTTGGACGGCAAAAGGGCCACACCGAGCTGTATCGCGGCGCGGAATACGTGGTGGATTTCTTACCCAAGATCAAGCTGGAAATCGGCATTACCGACGATCTGCTCGATCGTGCCATCGAGGCTATTTCCAAGGCAGCGGGCACAGGCAAGATCGGTGACGGCAAGATTTTCGTGTTTGACCTGCAACAGGTGGTTCGTATTCGCACGGGCGAGTCCGGTCCTGAAGCACTGTAAGGGAGAGATCAATGAACAAGTTGCTTGTAAAGCTGAGTGCAGGTCTGGGCTTGGTTCTATCGCTGGGGCTTTCGGCTCCGGTTTTTGCGGAAGAACCGCCAGCAGCGCCTGTGGCCGCTGAAGCTGTTGTGGGTGCAGCATCGTCCCAAGTTTCGACCCAGGCCGCAGCCGTGCCCGCGCCAGTCGAGGCGGTGTCAGAAAAAGCTGCTCCCGTACCAGATAAAGGGGACACCGCCTGGATGATGGTTTCCACCCTGTTGGTCGTGTTAATGATTGTTCCGGGTGTGGCGTTGTTCTATGGCGGCTTGGTGCGCGCCAAAAACATGCTGTCGGTATTGACCCAGGTCATGGCGATTTTCTGTCTCATCTCCATCCTGTGGGCGGTGTATGGCTACAGCCTTGCCTTTGGTGATGGAGGCAGCATGAACTGGGCCATCGGCGATCTGTCAAAAATGTTCCTCGCAGGCATTACCGCAGACTCCACGGTGGCAACTTTTACGGATGGTGTTGTCATTCCGGAATTTACCTTCGTAGCGTTTCAGCTGACGTTTGCCGCCATTACCGTGGCGCTGATTGTTGGAGGCCTGGCCGAGCGTGTGAAATTCTCCGCATTACTGGTGTTCTCGGTATTGTGGTTCACGTTCTCCTACCTGCCGGTTGCGCATATGGTTTGGGCGACAGGCGGCTATTTGTTTGAAGCCGGGGATCTGGATTTTGCGGGGGGTACCGTGGTGCATATCAACGCGGGCATTGCCGCGCTGGTGGGCGCAATCGTGCTGGGCAAGCGTATTGGTCTGGGGCGCGATGCCATGCCGCCGCACAACCTGCCGATGACCATGATTGGGGCTTCATTACTGTGGGTGGGCTGGTTTGGTTTCAACGCCGGCTCCAACCTTGAAGCAACTGGTGGCGCTGCGTTGGCCTTCATCAACACTATCCTCGCAACCGCTGCTGCTGGCCTTTCCTGGATGTTTGCCGAGTGGATGCTGCGCGGCAAGCCTTCCATGCTGGGGGTGGCTTCAGGCGTCGTGGCTGGTCTGGTGGCGATTACCCCGGCAGCGGGTTTGGTCGGCCCGATGGGCGGTATTGTCCTGGGTGCGGTTGCTGGTGTGGCCTGCCTGTGGGGTGTGACCGGCCTGAAGAAAATGCTGGGTTATGACGACAGTCTGGATGTTTTTGGCATCCACGGCATTGGCGGTATTCTGGGCGCAATCGGCACCGGTATCTTCGTGTCGCCTGCCCTGGGTGGCGTAGGGGTGGATGGCTACACCATGGGTGGTCAGGTCATGATCCAGGCGACTGGTGTCTTGATCACCATTGTCTGGTCGGGGGTTGTCAGCCTCGTTGCATTCAAACTTGTCGACTACACCATTGGCCTGCGTGTGCCGGAAGAAGAAGAGCGCGAAGGTTTGGATACTGCGAGCCATGGCGAGCGGGCATACAACATGTAATCTTTGTGTTCTTGCGTTTCTCCGCAAGTTTGGGCGCCCCTTGGGGCGCCTTTTTTTAACCCGGATAATCCATTAGGACGTGAGGGCATGGCGGGGGCGGCAAGACACTGCAAAACCGCCGCCAGGACTCGCGTAGACCCGCAGGGTCGCCTAATGGATTATTCGGGTTTATTGTCGGTCGCGCCGTATTTGGTTACGCTGTAGTCTGATAACAACGCATAACGACAATGAAATTCACCCCGAAACAATTTCGCGACTGGAAAAACAAGCGCATTACCCTGCTGGGTATGTCCGGCGTGGGCAAGACGCATATCTCGACCATGCTGCGAGGGTATGACTGGTTCCATTTTTCTGGCGACTATCGCATCGGCACGCGCTATCTGGATGAGCCGATTCTTGACATCATCAAGCAGCAGGCCATGCAGGTACCATTTTTGCGCGATCTCTTGCGCAACGACTGGATTGACATCAAGAACAACATCAAGATTCATGATCTTGGGCCGGTGCTGACCTTCGTTGGAAAATTGGGCGGACCGGACTGGGGTGGTTTGAGTCTGGAGGAGTTTTCGCGCAGGCAGGCGGCGTATCGCGAGGCAGAAATAGCCGCCATGCGTGATGTGCCAGCCTTCATTCGTAAGGGACAGGAAATCTACGGCTACCCGCATTTTGTCAACGATGTGGGCGGCAGCTTGTGCGAGCTGGACGAGCCGGGCGTGATCGAGCTTTTGGCCGAGCATACGCTTATTCTGTATATCCAGACCACCACGCGCGAGGAAGAAGACACGCTGATCCGTCGTGCGCAGTCCGACCCCAAACCGCTGTATTTCCGCCCGGCATTTCTGGTCGAGCATTTGCCGGTCTACTTGCAGGAAAAAGGTCTGGAGTATGTGGCGCAGATCGAGCCCAATGATTTTGCGCGCTGGGTGTTCCCGCGCCTCTTCCATTCACGCATTCCGCGCTATGAGGCCATCGCCAAACCGCACGGCTATACCGTCACCTCGCAGGAAGTGGCGCAGGTGCGCGACGAGCGCGATTTTGCGGCACTGGTCGAAACAGCCATCGCGCGCAAGGGGCAATCCTGATGCCGCTGGTCGCGCATAACGATCTTCCAACATTTTCCCGCCTGCGCGATGCGGGCGTGACGGTGCTGTCCAACGAGAGGGCGGGCAGCCAGGTCATTCGCGAGTTGCACGTCGGCCTGCTCAACATGATGCCGGATGCGGCGCTGGAAGCCACCGAGCGCCAGTTCTTCAGATTGATTGGCGAATCCAACCCGATCGCCCAGTTTTATGTGCACCCCTTCACCATTCCCGCGCTGCCGCGAGGCGAGGCGGGGCAGGCGCATATCGACCGGTATTACGAAAGTTTTGAGGAAATTCGCAAACAGGGGCTGGATGCACTCATTATCACAGGCGCCAATGTTTCGCATGAAAATCTGGCCGAGGAACCGTTCTGGGAACCGCTGATTGAGGTCATCGACTGGGCTTGGGACAACGTGACATCCACACTTTGCTCATGCCTGGCAACCCACGCGGTAATGCAGTTTCGCCACGGGCATGCACGAGTAAAACAGGCGCAAAAAGTCTGGGGCGTGTTCGGGCATAAGGTGACTGACAAACGCCACCCGCTGGTGGCCGATGTGAATACGCGCTTTGATGTGCCGCATTCGCGCTGGAATGGTATTTCGCGCGCGCAGTTCGAGGCCGCCGGGCTGCATGTGCTGGCGGAGAGCGATGAAGCAGGCGTGCATCTGGCCGTGTCGCCAGACGGCCTGCGCACGGTGTTTTTCCAGGGGCATCCCGAATACGACACCATCTCATTGCTGAAAGAATACAAGCGCGATCTGGCGCTGTATCAGGCGGGCAAGCTGGCGCAGAAACCGCCGTTCCCGGCGCATTACCTGAATACTTTCGCGCGTGCCGCGCTGGACGAATATGCGGCGCGCAGCGGGCGCGGCGAGGTGGTGAGTTTTCCGGAGCAGCTGATTGCCGGGCAGATCGACAACACCTGGCACGATACCGCAGAAGGCGTGGTGGGAAACTGGATCGGTTGCGTGTACCAAGTCACGCACAGCCAGCGCAGCAAGCCTTTCATGGATGGCATCAATCCTGACGACCCGTTGGGGCTATATGGCTGAACCGCAACTGCTTGCGCGTGACGAGGGCGATCAGCTTGTGGTTCAGGTGATTGGCCGCTGGACTTTACAAACCTTGCATCAGTTGCCTGTGTTGCCGGACATGCCGGAGCACAAGCCGATCGTGCTCGACGGCGAACGGCTCGAATCACTCGACCCCAGCGGGGCATACAAGTTGATTGGCAGTTTGCGTCTGCCGCCGCAGGCGGATGTGGCGCAAATTGCTGTGCGCAATTTTGCGCCTGCCCAGCTGCAGGTTTTTCAACTGGTGGCGCGACACCAGCAACAAATGCAAATGCCCGTACAGCCGGCAAGGCCGGGCTGGTTATCCAGAACAGGCCGGGCGGCGCAAAGTGCTTTTGAATATGCGCAGGGGTTTACCGCCTTTGTCGGTCAGCTGGCGGTAGAAAGCTGGCGGCTGATGCACAGGCCGGGTTCATTCCGCAGCAAGGAATTCGTCGCCCAGCTGGAAGCCATTTTTGTTTACGCCATCCCGATTTCGGCGGCGATGCTTTTTTTGCTGGGCGTGGTGTTTGCCTACCTGCTGGGCGTGCAGGCGCAAAAATTCGGCGCCAATATTTTTGTTGTCGATGGCGTCTCCGCAGCTGTGTTGCGTGAATTGTCGCCGGTCATCATAGCCATACTGGTTGCAGGGCGAACCGGCGCTGCTATTACTGCGCAACTGGGCACCATGAAGGTTAACGAAGAAATCGACGCGCTGTCGGTGCTGGGCTTGTCGCCCGTGGCCGTGCTGGTGATCCCGCGCATACTTGCCCTGATTGTGGCTTTGCCATTGCTGGTTTTTATTGGTGACATCGCTGGCATTCTGGGCGGAATGCTGGTCGCCAAGACACAATTGGGTTTGGAGTTCTCGCAGTTCTGGGAGCGTCTCGACAGCATCCTGAAAATGAAAACCGTGCTGGTGGGCATGGGCAAGGCGCCTGTGTTTGCGATTTTCATTGGCCTGATTGCCTGCCGCATGGGCATGACTGTTGCCCGTGATGCGCGCAGCGTGGGTTTGCACACGACCTCCACTGTAGTGCAGAGCATTGTTGCGGTGATTGTGTTGAACGCCATTTTTGCCGTGGCCTTTACCGAGCTGGGCATATGAGCATGCCCGTGATCGAGGTCGAGAATGTTGTTACCCGGCTGGGTGGCAATCTCATCCATGACGGCATCAGCCTGAAGGTACAAAGCGGCAAGGTGGTGGCGCTGATCGGCGGCAGCGGCACCGGCAAGTCAGTCTTGCTCAAGGAAATCATTGGCCTGCTGCAACCTTCGGCTGGACATATACGCCTGTTTGGCGAAGATGTGTGGGCGGCGGATGATGCGCGGATGATGGCTCTGCGTCGTCGTTTTGGTGTGTTGTTTCAGGACGGCGCGTTGTTCTCGTCGATGACGGTGGAGCAAAATGTGGCTGCCCCGTTGCGCGAACATACCGCCTTGCCGATGCAGGATTGCCTGGCGTTGGCGCGGCTGAAAATTGCCATGGCGGGCTTACCCATGACGGCCTGCGGCAAGATGCCCAGCGAACTCTCGGGCGGAATGCGCAAACGCGCTGCGCTGGCGCGTGCGCTGGCGCTGGATCCTGAACTGCTGTTTCTGGACGAGCCGACTTCCGGGCTGGATCCCATTTCTGCCCGCGCTTTTGATCGCCTGATCCGCCTGCTATCGGACAATCTCGGCCTGACTGTCTTTCTGGTCACACACGACTTGGATACACTGCTGTCCATGGTCGATGAAATTGTGGTTCTCGCGCACGGCAAAGTCCTGGGTCAAGGCGCGCTTGCGGGTTTACAAAAAATACAAGACCCCTGGTTGCAGGACTATTTTGCTGCGCGGGCGGATACAGCCAAATCCACCCCTGGCCAACACAAGGAGCAGGTCTGATGGAAGCCAATGCGCGATACACACTGGTCGGGGCCGTGGTGCTGGCCGTAGCTGCCATGCTGGTACTGGCGCTGTTATGGGTCGCGGGCAAGGCTGACGATATTGCCTACCGGCACTACACTATTTACTTTGCCAACCAGTCGATGGATGGTCTGGATGTGGATAGCGCAGTCAAGATGCGCGGCATCAAGGTGGGTGTCGTCACGGATTATGAATTTGTTTCAATTCCCTCCGAAGCGGTCAGGGTGATTATCAAGGTGCAAGAACAGACGCCCATTCGCCAGGGGGCGGAAGCCTACGTCAAACGTAATGTGGTGACGGGTCTGGCTACCATTGAAATCAGCAATGCCCAGCCGCAGGCAGAGCTGCTCAACGAAGCAGCAGAAGGCGAACGCTACCCGGTCATTGCCGAGGGCAGTTCCGATCTCGATCGTGTGGCGACGGCCGTTTCGCGCATGGCAGAAAATGGCGCGCAGGTGCTGGACAAAATGAACACGCTGCTGTCGGACGAAAACCAGCAGCGTATTTCCGCCACCCTGGCCAACCTTAAAGAGCTTTCCGACAATCTCGCGGCCAACAAGCAAACGCTGAACAATGCTGTTCAGGGCTTGAAAGATGCTTCTGATGAGTTCCGCTTTGCCGGTGCCAGTATCGCCCAGGCGGCCACCCGTGCCGAAGGCAGCATCGTCAACGTCGGTCAGAATGCGCAAACCACACTGAAAGAAGCGACGCGCGCGCTGGAAAGCCTGCAACGCGAGAGCCGTGAAATTTCCGGCAAACTGCAAGCCTTGTCGGATACTGGCGCGCTGGAATTGACCGCCATGAGCCGCGACGTGCGCACGGCGTCGGATGCAGTGACAGCGGCCGGGCAAAAGCTGTCCAATCCCAAGGCCTTGCTGCTGGGGCCGGGCAAGCAACAACCCGGACCGGGGGAGAAACGTCCATGAAACCGATTACCCTCATTGCCGCTGCATCGCTGGCGCTGTCCGGCTGTATCAACCTGGGGCTGGATGACAGAAAAGACGCGCCAGAGATTGTGTACTACGTCATGGAAGACCTCGGCCGCACGCCGGGGGCACCTGCCACACCAGCGGCGCGCGTTCTTGTATTGAACGACACGCAAGCGGGTGCGTTTTACGATACCGACGGGATGGCATACAGCCGCCAATCCGGCACACGCGCTTACTATCAATTTGCGCGCTGGAGCGAGCGGGCAGGCAAGCGCTTTACCGACTTGCTGCTGACCAGACTTGAGGCAGAAAAAATATTCTCCACAGTAGCGCAGACAGGAACCAATGTGCAGGGCGACTGGCTGTTGACCACTGAAATTATCGAGCACTATCACGATGCCAGCCAACAGCCCGGCACGGTCAAAATGCTGCTGCGCGCCGAAGTGGTGGATATCAAAGCCCGTAAACTGATTGCGCGCAATACCTTTAGCCAATCAGTTCCGGTCGCCAGCTATAACGCGGCTGGTGCGCATCAGGCGTTCAACCGGGCCGCCACCCAGACCTTGAACGAAATGGCAGACTGGCTTAAAACCTTGCGCTAGCTGCCACTCTTTTCTGTCTGGCGCAGCGCTTGTGCTGCAACATGATCCATCGGCTATACTGTGGAACACTGACAACAAGGAGGAAACACACATGATGCGCTGGCTTGCACTGCTTTCGGTTTTGTTTATCCCCGTTTCCGCCCAGGCTGAACAGGCGCGGAAATTTGGCAATGTCGAAGTGCATTACAACGCCATGCTGGCCAGTGATTTGCTGCCCGAGGTAGCCAAGGTTTACAACATTGCTCGCAGCAAAACGCGCGGCATTATTACCATTTCCGTGCTCAAGAAGAACGCCGTGGGCGTGATGCAACCCACTTCTGCCAAGTTGACGGCCTACCTGGTGAACATCAACAACCAGCTGGGCAATATCGAAATGCGCGAGATCAAGGATGGCGGCAGCGTTTATTATCTGGGTGAATTTCGCGTCAGCCCGCCGGACACGCTCAAATTCAATGTCGCCGTGGAGTTGCCCGGCGTACCCAAGCGCGAAGTTGGTTTCAGCAAGAAGTTTTACAAATAGTGTGAAGGGGTAAGGGCAAAGAGTGGGTTAAGCCGCCATACGCAGCAAGCCCCACACCCCAAACCCTGCTACCATCAAGCCCGCTGTCTTGCGCACAGCGGGCTTTTGCATGAAGGGCTGAATCTGCCGGGCAAACAGCGCCATGCCCAGCAGGTTGGGCAAGGTGCCCAGCCCGAACGCCAGCATCAGCGCCGCGCCGGACGTGGCACTGCCGGCGGCAAAGGCCGAAATCAGGATCGAATACACCAGCCCGCACGGCAGCCATCCCCAGAACAAACCCGCCACCAGCGCGCCTGGCAGGCTTTTGACCGGCAACAGTTTTTTAAACAACGGTTGCAGGCGTGACCACAACACGCCGCCCGCCTTCTCGAACACCAGCACCCATTGATTCCAGCCCGCCAGATACAGCCCCAGCAGAATCATCACCCCCTGCGCCAGCACATATAGCGCAATTTGCAGCGGGCGGATTTCCAGCAGATTGAGTGATGCGCCCAACGCACCCGCCAGCGCGCCGAACAGCGCATAGGAAATAATGCGCCCGAGGTTGTAGCCCAGATGCAGGCGAAACGGCGGTGCTGAGCCATCTGCGCGGAAAGAAAACGCCGCCACGATGCCGCCGCACATGCCTACGCAATGCACCCCGCCAAACAGGCCGACGAGCAGGGCGGAAAGAAGTGAGAATTCGATCATTGATTAAAACCTGACGCAAGGACGCAAAGGCGCAGAGATGAAGAAATAATAGGCATCACTGAAGATCCCGTGTTGTGGAATAAAAAACAGGCTCACAGGCGACTATTTACTGGGGTTTCTCTGCGTCTTTGCGCCTCTGCGTCGAAGGCGTTGAATCCAGGCCATTGCGTCCTGCCAGCCACACCAGCACCAGCACCGGCACACCAATCAGCGCCGTGCCGGTGAAGAAGCTGGCCCAGCCAAAGGCATCGACAAAATCACCTGAAAAACCGGCAATGAATTTTGGCAGCAGCAGCATGATGGAGGTGAACAGCGCGTACTGCGTGGCGGAAAAGTTTTGATTCACCAGGCTGGACAGATAGGCCACAAAGGCGCTGGAGGCGATGCCGGCGGAAAGGTTGTCGGCGGACACGGTTGCCATCAGCGCCGACACATCATGCCCGCGCCCGGCCAGCCACACGAACAAAAGATTGGTGGCGGCGGACAGCACCGCGCCCAGAAACAGCGTGCGCATCACCCCCCAGCGCGCCACCAGCAGACCGCCCAGGGCTGCACCGGTAATGGTCATGATCACGCCATAGACCTTGGACACGGTGGCGACTTCATCCTTGGTAAAGCCCATTTCCTGATAGAAGGGATTGCTCATCACCCCCATCACCACATCGGAAATGCGATACACGGCAATGAGCGCAAGAATCAGCAACGCCTGCCATTTGAAGCGCGAGAAGAACTCCACAAAAGGCTGCACAAAGCTGGTTGCCAGCCAATGCGCAATCCCTTGCTGCGCGATCGGGGTTAACGTGACCTTGGTTTCCGGCTCGCGGATGGTCAGCGTGGAAACAATGCCCACCAGCATGAACGCCGCCATCGCCGTATACGCCACCTGCCATGGGCGGAAGTCATAGGTTGCCTCGGAAGGATCAAACGCCGCCGCAATCCACAGCGCGCCTGCGCCCGCCGTAATCATGGCAATGCGATAACCGGCTTGGTAGGTGGCAGCCATTGCGCCCTGCTTTTCGGCTTCCACCGCTTCAATACGGTAGGCATCCAGCGCGATATCCTGCGTGGCCGAGGCAAAGGCCACGGCCAGCGCGAGAAACACCGTATGCGTCAGATTCACCACCGGGTCGGTATTGGCCATGCCCAAGAGCGCCAGCGCAATGCAGATTTGCGACAGCAGCAGCCACGCCCGCCGCCGCCCCAGCCACTTCGTCAGCAGCGGTAAGGACATGCGGTCCACCAGTGGCGACCATACAAACTTGAAGCCATAGGCAAGACCAATCCAGCTTAAATGCCCGATGGTCGAGCGATCAATCCCCGCTTCGGACAGCCAGAACGACAGCGTGCCCAGCACCAGCAACAAGGGCAACCCGGCGGAAAAGCCGAGGAACAACATGCCAGCGACGCGCGGGTGAGCATAAACCTTGAGGGCGGTGAGCCAGGGGTGGACTGTTGTTTGTGTCATGGGTGCAATAATTTTTTTGTGGATATGGTGTGGATAACCCAGGGAAAACTTGACTTTCAACATTTGTTGAACGTATTCTTGCAACACCTAGCCGCTGCGTTCCGAATCGTCACCGTATGGTGTGCTTGGCTGGAGTTCTCCAGTCTAGGGCGTGGCGGCGATCCCTTCCCTAATCTGAAATCCCATACGTCCTCGATTTTTCGGCCAAGCATCTTGCGCCAGCGATCGGCATTCTTGCGATCATCCTGCCGATAAGAGCGGGCAATCGCGCCTGCAACCATGTCAGCTAGCTGTATCAGATTATCGCGGTGCGACTCGGCGAATTTTACGCTAGCGATCTTTCCAGCTTCGCATTGCCTGCGAATATAGCGTTCCAGTTCCTGTTTGAATTCCCGGTCTCCGCTCCCGTCAATCTTTACCCGGGCGCCTTGCAGTATGTCGTTGTCGTGCTTGAGTAATGACTTGACGAAAAAGTTGTAAAACCTTTCCTTGTTTTCACGCAGGTTGTCACTGTAAATCCGTGACTTGTCGACCACCACGGCGCGAACACGAAAATTGCAGGGCGAAACAGCTTGAAAAAATCCATCCCGAACATTGGGGTGGCACTTGTTGAACTTGAATTCCGGCTTGACTCTCAGTTGTTCACGCGCATCGTTGATGGCGCTACTGGTGCGCTCCGCCTCTGCAAAGTCATGGAAAATCACCATCGCCACGACAAAGTAGGGCGTGGAGCCACGCGCGATCTTGAAACCTGCATCACCCGATTCGTCGATCAGAACCAGCACGCTTATTTCACCTGCTTTTTGGTATTGCGCTTCGGCTTTTCACCGGGCAACAACGACGTCAGCGTTTGGTAGCGCTCGAACAGGAAGGCGACGCGCTCGGCGTCGTTCTTGAAGCTCTTTTTGCCATAGGCCGCGTCTACCGCCGCGTCGAGTTTCTGGTGTGCTTTCAACAGCGCGGGCGGCATGGTCAGCGGGTCGTAGAGATCGGCCAGCGTCGCCTCGGGGAATTGCTCGCGGGCGTTGAGCACGGCCTGCGCGGCGGCTTCGATTTTTTCGCGCTGGGCGTCGGTGGGCGCGTCGGGCCAGGGGAAGTTGTTGTAAACAATGCCGGCGGAGTAGCGGTAGTCGCTTTTTAGGCGACCGCACACGGCGCGTACCCAGGCCATGTGCATGGCGGAGGTGAGCACGCCAAAGTGGTAGAGGGTGGCATCGGGGACGCACATATTGGCATCGCCACAAATTACATCTGGCGTTAAAAATCCCATTGGTATGAAGAGTCGCCGCTCCGATGAGTGGCGAGGAATCAGCACATAGTTACCGGATGGCTGTCGTATCTCGCCGAACAGCGCGGGGGTTGCTGCCAGTTCTTTTGTGGTCGCTCGATTGCTCGCAAGGCGATGTGCTTTTACTGCAGCAACGCGTTTTGAGACCTCGGGCAAATTGCGCAATATGTTGGGTGGACAATTTATCAGCCAGAGGCACCAACGGCGCAACTTGTTGATGAATTCATCAGCACCAAGTAATGGGAGAATCCAGGGGGCGGCATCAGGGTCGGCCATGAGCAGTGCATTCTTTTCCTCGTCGGACAACAGTAAATGGCCGCCATCATTTGGCATGCTGCCAAATGAAATTAGCGGCACATGGCTGATGGGTGTACGGCGGTGCTGCAAAGCCACATCCGGCGCATCCACCAGATAGGGGTTGATGTTGGCCGCTTTGACCGCGTGCGGCTCGCCCTTGATGTCTTCGTATTCGTAGATTGTCTTGTCGGCTACGTCGCCCAGGCCAAAGCCGATGATGACGCAATGCACGGCGGCCTTGCCGCGTGCTTCGCTGTTCCACTGGAAGGTGCGGTGGGCAAAATGGATTTTGACGCCGCGCGCAAACAGGTCGGGCCACAGCACGCCCACCTGTTCGCCCTGGGTGATGGAGTTGGTGGAAACGAAGGCGGCGCGGATGCGGGGGTTGGGCTGCATGTATTCCGCCGCCTTGCGGTACCAGCAGGCGACGTAATCCAGAATCCCGGCACCCTTAAGGTCATGGAATATCGTAGCCTGTTCGTCCTTCTGCTCAATCGTCTGATGTTGCTTCCCAATGAACGGCGGATTGCCCAGCAGATAATCCAGCCGCGCTGCCGGGATGACGTCGTTCCAGTCAAGCCGGAGCGCGTTGCCATGCACGATGCGCGGGGCGTGCTTGAGCGGCAGGCGCACGTAGTAGTCGCCAAATTCTTCCGACACGCGCATGTTCATCTGGTGGTCGGTCAACCACAGGGCCACTTCGGCAATGCGGGCGGGCCATTCGTCGATTTCGATGCCGTAAAACTGGTCAACATTGGTCTGCACCAGTTGAAAGATGTCCAGGTGCATCTGGCCGCCGCTTTTGTCCATATCGCGCACCTGGCGCAGCACTTCCAGTTCCAGCAGGCGCAGTTCGCGGTAGGCGATGACGAGGAAGTTGCCGCAGCCGCAGGCGGGGTCGAAGAAGCGCAGGCCGGCCAGTTTTTTGAGGAATTCGAACAGCTTGTTCCTGTTGTGTTTGACCTTGTGGAACTCGGCCCACAGGGCATCCAGAAACAGCGGGCGGATCAGGCGCAGGATGTTGGTTTCGCTGGTGTAATGCGCCCCAATCGCGCGTCTGGCCCTGGCGTCCATGATGCTCTGGAACAGCGAGCCGAACACGGCAGGCGAGATGCGGCTCCAGTCCAGCGCGCAGCAGTCGAGCAGGGTTTCGCGCATGGCCGCGTCAAAGGCGGCAATGGGCAGTTGTTCGCTGAATAGCTGGCCGTTGACGTAGGGGAAGACGGCGAGTTGTTCGTCCAGCGATTTCTGGCGTTTGTCGTGCGGGGTGTCGAGCACCTGCCAGAGCTGGGCCAGGTGCATGCCCAGGTCACTGCCGTCGGGCGCGGTGCGGGTTTCCAGATAGTCCTGGAACTGGCGTTTTTCATAGATGGCGGTGTCTTCGGCAAACAGGCAGAACAGCACGCGCACCAGAAAGACTTCCAGCGCGTGACCATCGTAGCCGCTGGCCTTGAGCTGGTCGTGGAGCCTGCCAAGGTGCTCGGCGGCCTTGGTGTTGACGGGGTCTTCCTGACCGAAATGGCGGGTCTGGTAACCGGCAATGAAGCCAAACAGGCGGATGTGTTTGGGAAATTCCCTGAGTTCGAATTCTTCCCGTGTCCCGGCCTCAAGGTCGTAAATGCGGATGCGGGCGAAGTCGGAAACGATGACGTATTTGGGCAGGTCGCGCTCTTTCAGTCCGGGAAAGTAATCCAGCGCCTGAATGTAGGCTTTGTCCAGATCCTTGCCGCGCGACTTGTGTTCGACCAGCAGCGTGCCTTTCCACAGCAGGTCGATGAAGCCCTGTTTGTCGCCAAGTTTTCTGACCGGCTCTTCAAAGCTGGCGACGCGCTTGCTGGAAATGCCGAAGACGTTGAAAAACTCGATCCAGAAAGGCTTGGCCTGCGCGTTTTCGGATTCGGCAGCCGCCCATTCCCTGGCAAAGGCGTGGGCGCGGCTGCGGATTTCGTTCCAGGAGAGCGGCATGGTTGTTCTTTTACCCCTCTCCCTCCGGGAGAGGGGCGGGGGTGAGGGCAAAGTCGTAATCGTAATCCACGATCAAGGGCGCATGGTCGGAGAAGCGCTGGTCTTTGTACACGCTTGCGGCTTTGGCGGTTTTTGCGATGCCGGGCGTGGCAATCTGGTAGTCGATGCGCCAGCCGACGTTTTTCTCCCAGGCCGCGCCGCGATTGCTCCACCAGGTGTAAGCCTCGCCTTCATGGTCTGGATAGAGTTTGCGGTACACGTCCACCCAGCCGAGTTCGTCGAATAGTCGCGTCATCCAGGCGCGTTCTTCGGGCAGGAAGCCGGAGTTTTTTTGGTTGGATTTCCAGTTTTTGAGGTCGATTTCGCGGTGGGCGATGTTCCAGTCACCGCAGATGACAATTTCGCGGCCTGATTTCATCAGGGCTTGCATGTGCGGGAGAAAAACTTCCATGAAACGGAATTTGGCCTGCTGGCGTTCTTCGGAACTGGAGCCGGAAGGCTGGTAGAGCGAAATGATGGCCAAGCTACCGTAATCTGCTTCGATATAACGGCCTTCGGCATCGAATTCAGTCACGCCCAGACCTTCGATGATTTTCTGCGGAGGCTTGCGGGTGTACAGCCCCACGCCGCTATAGCCTTTCTTTTCCGCATAGTGGAAGTGGCCGTTGAGCCCGTCGCAGGCGCGAAACCCCGGATTCATGTCGGCGTCCTGGGCTTTCAGTTCCTGCACGCAGACAAAGTCGGCCCGTTGTGCGGGCAGCCAGTCGAAAAAGCCCTTGGTGGCGGCGGAACGGATGCCGTTGAGGTTGGCCGATATAATGCGCATAAGCTGTTTGTATTGTTTTTCAAGAATTGAGAAAAATGTCCGATTACAAAAACGAATTTCTGCAATTTGCCATTGCTTCACAGGTGTTGTGTTTTGGCGAATTCAAAACCAAGGCGGGGCGCATGTCGCCGTATTTTTTTAATGCAGGTCTGTTCAACGACGGCGACAAACTGAAAAAGTTGGGCGAATTTTACGCCAAAGCCATTGTCGATTCCGGCATTGCGTTTGATGTGTTGTTTGGCCCGGCATACAAGGGTATTCCGCTGGCGGCCAGCATAGCCATTGCATTGGCTGGCATGGGGCGCAATGTGCCGTTTGCCTTCAATCGCAAGGAAGCCAAGGATCACGGCGAGGGCGGCACGGTGGTGGGTGCGGCGCTCACAGGTCGGGTGTTGATTGTGGATGACGTGATTTCGGCAGGGACTTCGGTGCGCGAATCGGTCGAACTCATCAAGGCGCACGGTGCTGAGCCCGCAGGCGTGGTGATTGCGCTGGATCGCATGGAAAAAGGCACGGGCGAGCAATCCGCCGTGCAGGAAGTGCGCGAGCAATATGGAATGCCGGTGACGGCGGTGGCGACGCTGGCGGATTTGATTGCTTATCTTAAAACCGATGCAGAATGGAGCGAACGATTGAATGCGGTATCCCGTTATCGTGATCAATATGGCGTTTAAACATTTTCTTCCCCTGGCATTTTGTGTGTTGGCGCTGCCCGCCCAAGCCAAAATGTACAAGTGGGTGGATGCGCAGGGCAATGTGCATTATTCAGACACTTTGCCGCCTGCGGCGGCCGGGCGCGGCAATGTAGAAATCGGCAAAAGCGGGCAGACGGTGAAAAAGACCGAATCGGCAGATGAGAAACGCGTCCGTCTGGCGCGCGAAGCAGAGGCGGCGGAAAAAAAGAAAATCGCTGATGAACAGGCGCGCAAGGATCGCGCCCTGCTGTCCACCTACACCACCGAAAAAGAAATTGATCTGTCGCGTGATCGCGCACTGGAGCACCACAGCCTGGCGATCAAGAGCGCGCAAATGCGCCTGAAGCCCGCCATGGAAAACGCCGCCGCTGCGGCCAACATGGTGCGCGCGCGTAAAGCCGCCAACAAACCGGTGCCGCCCGATATGCAACAACAGCAGGATGCAAAACAGGCTGAAGTGGAAAATATTCGCGCGCAAATCAAAACCAACGAAGAGGCTCAGGTTGCCGTGCGCGCCCGTTATGAGGCAGCGAAACAACGCTTTCGTGAATTGAAAGGGCTGCCGCCGCAAGCCGTGGTTTCCGTCCCTGCGCCCCCGACAGTAACCCCCGTGCCTGCGGCCAAGCCAGTCGCGCTAGCACCTGCCAAGCCAGTCGCCAAACCCTGAACCGGGGGCAAGAATTTACTCCTTACCCTTGAGGGGGATCAGGGTGGGGGTGAGGCGGAACCGGAGCCTGTGGATGCAGTTCACCCCCATCCCAACCTTCCCCCCTCAAGGGGGAAGAGTAGATTTTAGCCGCCATGGGCGGCTCACTATAATCAACCTGCCAGTTTGTTCTTCAGAATGTCGTTGACCTGCGCCGGGTTGGCTTTGCCCTTGCTGGCTTTCATCACCTGACCCACCAGCGCGTTAAAAGCTTTTTCCTTGCCAGTGCGGAATTCCTCGACGGATTTCTGATTGGCGGCAAGCACTTCATCGACGATTTTTTCAATCGCGCCGCTGTCGGAGACTTGTTTCAAACCGCGCGCTTCAATAATGGCGTCCGCTTCGCCTTCGCCAGCCCACAAGCCCTCGAATACCTGCTTGGCCAACTTGCCGGAAAGCGTGCCGTCCTGAATGCGCGTGATGAGCTGCGCCAGTTGCGCCGATGACACCGGGCTTTGCGTGATGTCCAGTGCGGCCTTGTTGAGCGCGCCGGAGAGTTCACCCATGATCCAGTTGGCCGCCAGTTTGCCTTGTCCGCAAGCCTTGGCGGTTTGTTCGAAATAATCCGCCAGCGCGCGTGAGCCGGTGAGCACGCTGGCATCGTAGGCCGTCACGCCATGCTCGCTGACAAAGCGTGCCTGCATGGCTTCGGGCAGTTCCGGCATGGCGGCGCGGATGGATTCGATCCAGCTTTCCTCGATTTTGACCGGCAGCAAATCCGGGTCGGGGAAGTAGCGGTAATCGTGCGCGTCTTCCTTGCTGCGCATCATGCGGGTCTCGCCCGTATCGGGGTCAAACAGCACGGTGGCCTGCACCACGCGTCCGCCGTCTTCGATGGTTTCGATCTGCCAGCGCACTTCATAGTCGATGGCCTGCTGCAAAAAGCGGAAGGAGTTGAGGTTCTTGATCTCGCGGCGGGTGCCGAATTCAGTCTGCCCAAACGGACGCACCGAGACGTTGGCATCCACGCGAAACGAGCCTTCCTGCATGTTGCCGTCGCAAATGCCGATCCAGGTGACGAGGTTATATAAAGCCTTGGCGTAGGCCACGGCCTCGGCACTTGAGCGCATGTCGGGCTCGGACACGATTTCAAGCAATGGTGTACCGGCGCGGTTGAGGTCAATGCCGCTCATGCCGTGGAAGTCTTCATGCAGCGACTTGCCCGCGTCCTCTTCCATATGCGCGCGGGTGATGCGGACGGTTTTCTCTTCGCCGTCCACGTTGATCTTGAGCGCACCGAATTCGACGATGGGTTTGGCCAGCTGGCTGATCTGATAGCCCTTGGGCAGGTCGGGGTAAAAATAATTCTTGCGGTCGAACACGTTGACGCGGTTGATGGTGGCGCCGATGGCCAGACCAAACTGGATGCCGCGCTCGACCGCGCCCTTGTTCAGTACCGGCAATACGCCCGGCAAAGCGATGTCCACCGCGCTGGCCTGGGTGTTGGGCGCAGCGCCAAACGCCGTGCTGCTGCCGGAAAAGATTTTAGATTGTGTGGTGAGCTGGGTATGCACCTCCAGCCCGATGACGACTTCCCATTTCATTTATTACAAACCTTTCACCACATAGACACAGAGGCACGGAGAAAACCCACAGTAAATCCTTTGTGCCTCTGCGCTTAATTCGTTTTTCATAGACCCGATGGGCGACGCTGATGCCAATCCGTTTGCAACTGGTACTGGTGTGCGACATTCAGCAATTTTGCTTCGGAGAACAAATCGCCGATGAGTTGCAAACCAATCGGGCGGCCATTGGACGCAAAGCCGCAGGGGATGGACATGCCCGGCAACCCGGCGAGGTTGACGGCAATGGTGTAAATGTCGGACAGGTACATGGCCACCGGGTCGGCGGCCTTTTCGCCAAAGTTGAAGGCGGGCGTGGGCGCGGTCGGGCCGAGAATCACATCGCATTGTTTGAAGGCGGCGGCAAAATCCGCTGCAATGAGTCGGCGGATGCGCTGGGCTTGCAGGTAATAGGCGTCGTAATAGCCGTGAGACAAAACATACGCGCCGATCATGATGCGGCGTTTGACCTCAGGGCCGAATCCTTCGGCGCGGGTTTTTTCGTACATATCGAGCAGGTCGCGGTATTCGGCGGTACGGTGGCCGTAGCGCACGCCGTCAAAGCGCGAAAGATTCGACGAGGCTTCAGCCGGTGCGAGAACGTAGTACACCGGCACCGACAGCCCCATGTTGGGCAGGGAAACTTCGACCGTTGTCGCGCCGAGTTTCTTGTATTCGGCAATGGCTTCGTCGATTTTTTGCGCAACTTCGGCGGACAGTCCCTCGGCAAAAAATTCCTTCGGCAGGCCGATCTTCAAACCGGCCAGCGGCTTGCCCAGATCGCGGGTGTAATCTTCCGTTTCGCGTTCCAGACTGGTGGAGTCGCGTTCGTCGAAACCGGCCATCGTGTTCATCAGCAGGGCGCAGTCTTCTGCCGATGGCGCCATCGGGCCGGCCTGGTCCAGCGACGAGGCAAAGGCGATCATGCCGTAGCGCGAGCACACGCCATAAGTGGGTTTGAGGCCGGAAATGCCACACAGCGCAGCAGGCTGGCGGATGGAGCCGCCAGTATCGGTGCCGGTGGCGGCGGGCGCGAGACGCGCGGCAACGGCTGCGGCTGACCCGCCGGACGAGCCGCCGGGCACGGCGTTGTCATCCCAGGGGTTTTTCACCGCGCCAAAAAAGCTGGTTTCATTGGATGAGCCCATGGCGAACTCGTCCATGTTGGTCTTGCCCAGATTGACCGCGCCCGCCTGTTTGAATTTGGCAATCACGGTGGCGTCGTAAGGCGCGGTGAAATTGGCCAGCATTTTCGAGGCGCAGGTGGTGCGCCAGCCGTCGGCACAGAAAATATCCTTTTGCGCGATGGGAACGCCCAGCAATGGCGAGGTCTCGCCGGCAGCGATGCGCGCATCAGCCTGCGCGGCTTCGGCCAGCGTCAGCTCGCGGTTGACGGTAATAAAGGCATTCAGGCGTGGGTTATGTGCGTCGATGCGGTCAAGGAACAGCGTGGATAACTCCACGCTGGAAATTTGTCTGGCCGCCAGTGCGGCAGCGAGCTGTTTCAGGGATGCGTCGATCATTGCAATGGGTCTGGACGTGGCACGGGCTGGAATACCCGGTTTACTCGATGACTTTGGGGACGAGATACAGGCCGTTTTCGACGGCGGGCGCAATTTTCTGGAACTTGTCGCGCTGATCGGCTTCAGACACCCGATCTTCGCGCAGGCGCTGCACCACATCCAGCGCATGGGACATGGGTTCGACCCCGGTGGTATCGACGGCCTGCATCTGTTCGATAAGGCCGAAAATATTGTTGAGCTGGCCGCGCGCGGCTTCTGCCTCGGCTTCGTTGATGCGCAGGCGAGCCAAACGGGCAATGTGCAGAATGTCTTGCTGGGAAAGCGGCATGGCGCAATGTATCTAAATAACAACGGGATGCGCTATTATAGCCGACTAAATTCCCCCAACCCCTTGCGTCCTTTGAGGGACGCTGAGAGACAGACATGTTCGGTTTTTTAACCCAGTATTTTTCCACCGACCTGGCCATCGACCTTGGCACGGCCAACACCCTGATTTTTGTGCGCGGCAAGGGCATTGTGCTGGATGAACCTTCCGTTGTGGCCATCCGTACCGACCCCAATGCCGGCGGCAAAAAAACCATCCAGGCCATTGGCCTTGAAGCCAAGCAGATGCTGGGGCGCACCCCGGGCAGCATGAATGCCATCCGCCCCATGAAAGACGGCGTGATCGCCGATTTCACCGTCACCGAGCAGATGCTCAAGTATTTCATCAAAAAGGTGCACGACTCCAAGTTGCTGCAACCCAGCCCGCGCATCATCATCTGTGTGCCTTTCGGCTCCACCCAGGTTGAACGTCGCGCGATCCGTGAATCTGCCCTGGGTGCAGGGGCGCGCCAGGTGTTCCTGATCGAGGAACCGATGGCCGCAGCGATTGGCGCGGGGCTGCCGGTGGCAGAAGCGACTGGCTCCATGGTGGTGGATATAGGCGGCGGCACCACCGAAGTGGGGGTGATTTCGCTCGGCGGCATTGTTTATGCCAACTCCGTGCGGGTTGGCGGCGACAAGTTCGACGAAGCCATCATCAACTATATCCGCCGCAACTACGGCATGTTGATCGGCGAAGCCACGGCAGAATCAATCAAGAAGCAGATGGGCTCGGCCTTTCCGGGCGCCGAAGTGCGCGAGATGGAAGTCAAGGGTCGCAGCCTGGCCGAAGGTATTCCGCGCAGTTTTACGGTGTCCAGCAACGAAATCCTCGAAGCACTCACTGACCCGCTTAACCAGATTGTTTCCGCCGTCAAATCGGCGCTGGAGCAAACCCCGCCTGAGTTGGGTGCGGATATTGCCGAAAAGGGCATGGTGTTGACCGGCGGCGGCGCGCTGCTGCGTGACCTGGATCGTTTGCTGATGGAAGAAACCGGCCTGCCAGTGATTGTGGCCGAAGATCCGCTGACCTGCGTGGTGCGCGGCTCTGGGCGCGCGCTGGAAGAATTTGAGAAACACGTTACCGTGTTTACGCACGAGTGACCACGGCCGAGCCAGCTCGCACAAATCGGGGAGTTCGCTGAGTGCCTGCGCCCGGTCAGCCCATGTTTGTCCGGCGTCCGGGGCAAACCGTCATGCTGATGGTCTGGTCTGTGCTATCAATCGTATTGATTGTGCTGGACGCGCGTTTCAACACGCTGGACTGGATGCGCGCGGGCGTAAATACCTTGTTCTACCCCATCCAGGTGGCTGCGCGTGCCCCGTTTGAACTGGGCGCAGAGATTTCCGGGTTTCTGGCACAGCATCGCGATTTGCAGCGAGAGAACGCCGCGTTGCGCAGCGCGCAGGCACATAACGGCGCCCAGCTTTCCAGTGTGCAGGCGCTGTTGAGAGAAAATGACGAACTCAGGCGTCAACTGGGCTTGCGCCAGAATCCGCTGCAACAATTCATTCCGGCAGAAATCCTCAATACTCCGCGCGATCCTTTCTCGCGGCGGGTCGTGCTGGATCGCGGCAGCAATGCAGGGGTTGCCCCGGGAATGCCAGTAGTGGACGGGGTGGGGCTGGTTGGGCAGGTTATGCGGGTATCCCCTGTCAGTAGTGAAGTGACCCTGATTACGGATCGCAACCTCGCGGTTCCTGCACAAATCGAACGCACCGGCCAGCGCGTACTGGTTTACGGCGGCGCGTACATCATGGAAGTGCGTTACCTGCCGACGCATACTGATATTCAGCCCGGCGACAGACTGGTGACTTCGGGCATCGACCGCATCTACCCTGCCGGACTGGCAGTTGCCCGTGTGCACAAGGTGGTGCGACCCGCCGACAAACCTTATGTGATCGTGCAGTGTCTGCCGGTGGCCGGTGTGGAGAAAAGCCGCGTGCTGATGGTGCTGAAACAGACCGAGGGGGCTGCGCAATGAGTGGTTATGGCAATTCTCCCGCACATGAAACGCGCCAATACGGGCGCATGATCCTGCTGACGCTGGCAATCGCCCTGGTGTTGAAACAATTACCCTGGCAGGGCTGGGGGCTGTTGCTGAGGCCGGACTTCGTGCTGGTAATGCTGTTGTTCTGGGCGCAGCGACGGCCACAGAATATCGGTTTGAGCGCGGCCTTTGTGTTGGGGCTGTTGAGCGACGTGCAGGATGGCGCGGTGCTGGGACAACACGCGCTGGCCTACTGCGTGGGCGTGTTTCTGGTGCAATTCTTTTCGCGGCGTTTGCTGATGTTTACGCTGCCGCATCAGGCCTTGCAGATGCTGCCGTTGCTGTTGCTGGTTGAAGTGGTGGCGCTTTCGGCGGGTTGGCTGTCTGGTCGCAGCCCGCAGGACGGCTGGGTTTTCGTGTCGGTGATGTTGGCCACATTGTTGTGGTGGGCGGTTGCCGCCGTCGGAAAAATGCCTGCCGCCAGACCGGGTGTGCATTGAGTATCCATGCAGGGCATGTCCGAACTGAAAAACCTGTATCTGGAGTTGGCGCGCTACATTGCGCGGCTCAAGGTTGGCGCGGCTTTTGTGCTGGTGCTGGCAGCGATTCTGGCCGCGCGCCTGGTTTATCTGCAAGTGGTCAAGCACGAGCATTATCTGACACTGGCTGAAAGCAACCGGATTACTCTGGTGCCGACGGCACCCTATCGTGGCGTCATCTACGACCGCAATGGACGTGTGCTGGCCGATAACTTCTCGGCTTATACGCTTGAAATCACGGTTTCCAGGGCGGGTGATCTGGATGCCCTGATCAAACAGATCGGCGCCTTGATCGAGTTGACACCGAAGAATTTGCGGCAGTTCAAACGCCTGCTGGCGGAATCGCACGAGTTTGAAACCGTGCCGCTCAAAAGCAAGCTCACCGACGAGGAGGTGGCCATACTGGCGGCCAACCAATACCGCTTGCCCGGCACCGAGGTCAAGTCCAGGTTGTTCCGCAACTACCCGGCAGGAGAAAGCCTGTCACATGTTGTCGGTTATATCGGACGCATCAACGACGCTGACCTGATGCGCCTGCGCGAGCAAGGCAAAATCGCAAACTACAAAGGCAGTACGCATATCGGAAAAGTCGGGCTGGAACAGTTTTACGAAGATGAACTGCACGGGAAAACCGGCTTTGACAATTTGGAAACCGACGCCGACGGGCGTGCGGTGCGGGTACTGTCGCGCACTCCGCAAATTCCCGGCAACGACTTGATCCTGAATCTGGATGTTGAGCTGCAAAGTATTGCCGAACATGCCTTTGGTCAGTTACGCGGCGGTCTGGTGGCTCTGGATCCGAGAAATGGCGCTGTGCTGGCCATGGTCAGCAAACCGGGCTTCAACCCCAACCTGTTCGTGGATGGCATTGATTCGGAAACCTGGAAAGAACTCAACGATTCGCTCGATAAACCCATGGTCAACCGACCCTTGCGCGGCATTTATCCGCCCGGTTCCACGATCAAGCCTTTTCTGGCGCTGGCCGCGCTTGAACTGGGATTGCGCCGCCCGGAAGACAGCTTTGTTGACCCCGGGGTTTTTACCTTGCCGGGCAGTAGTCATCAATATCGCGACTGGAAGAGAGAGGGTCACGGTGTGGTGGATATGCACAAATCCGTTGTTCAGTCGTGCGATATTTATTATTACAAGCTGGCCGTGGATATGGGGGTCGAGCGAATGCACGATTTTCTGGAAAAGTTCGGCCTGGGCAAAAAAACCGGTATCGACATCAAGGGCGAGTCGTCCGGTTTGCTGCCATCCAAAGCCTGGAAACAGAAACGCTTCAAAAAACCCTGGTATCCGGGCGAGACAGTGATTGCCGGGATCGGTCAGGGTTATCACCTCACCACCCCCATGCAGCTTGCGGCAGCCACCGCCATGCTGGCCAATGGCGGCACTTTCTATCAGCCGCAACTGGTTAAGGCCATCCGCAGCAGCAAAGATCGCAAGGAACGTACTTTGGCGCCAAAAGTGATGCACAAATTCGCCATCACGCCCAGCAACCTGGAGCTGATTCACGCCGCCATGGTTGATGTGCTCAAGCCTGGCGGAACCGCTGTGGCGGCGGGCGCCGGGACACCCTATACCATCGCCGGAAAAACCGGCACAGCACAGGTGGTGGCTATCAAGCAGGGGCAAAAATATGACGAAAGCCGCTTAGCCGAACGCCATCGTGACCATGCCCTGTTTGTTGCCTTTGCCCCGGCTGAAGCGCCCACCATCGCCATTGCGGTGATGGTGGAAAATAGCGGAACGGGCGGTTCGGTAGCCGCGCCGATTGCGCGTATCGTGTTTGATTATCACTTGCTGAAGAAAACCCCCACCAGCTTGTCTTTGCCGCAGGAGCCGCATGAACCCGCAGGCGATTAAAGGTTTCTTTGGCGGGCTGGTTCGTCATGTCGATGGCTGGCTTGCAGCTTTGCTGATCGTGCTGCTGCTTTTCAGCATGGCCACGGTGTTTAGCGCCTCGGGTGAGAGTGCGGCACGCATGAGCGGCCATCTGACCAATATCCTGATCGGGGTAACGGTGTTGCTGCTGGTTGCCAGCGTGCCGCCGCATCTCCTGGCCAAGCTGGGGCCGCCGCTTTATGTGCTGGCGCTGGTGTTGCTGGTCGCGGTGGCGCTGTTCGGCGAAATCCGCAATGGCTCTCGCCGCTGGCTGCCGCTGGGCGTGACCGCCATCCAGCCTTCCGAGCTGATGAAGATCGCCCTGCCGCTGATGCTGGCCTGGTATTTTCAACAGCGCGAAGGTATCTTGCGTGCGCGTGATTTTCTGCTGGCGGGCGGGTTGATTGCACTGCCTTTTTTGCTGATTCTGAAACAGCCCGATCTGGGCACCGCGCTGCTGATCGGGGCTTCCGGTTTTTATGTGCTGTTTTTTGCCGGACTGTCGTGGAAAGTGATTGCCGGACTAGGGACTGCTGGCGTGCTGTCCTTGCCGCTGGCGTGGAATTTTGTGCTGCACGATTACCAGAAAACCCGTGTCATGACCCTGCTTGATCCGACCAAAGACCCGCTTGGCGATGGCTACCATATCATTCAATCGACCATTGCCATTGGCTCGGGCGGTTTTTTTGGCAAGGGCTGGCTGCAGGGCACGCAAAACCAGCTCGATTTCATCCCCGAGCGCACTACCGACTTCATTTTTGCCGTGTACAGCGAGGAGTTTGGCCTGTTGGGCGTGTTGCTGCTGGTCGTGCTATATCTCGCCATCGTTGCGCGTGGACTCAAAATTGCCGAGCACGCACCGAGCACTTTTGCGCGCTTGATGGCGGCCACCATCAGTCTTAATTTCTTCACCTATGTGTTCGTTAACATGGGCATGGTGTCAGGCATACTTCCGGTGGTAGGCGTGCCCTTGCCGCTGATGAGTTATGGCGGCACTGCCATGGTGACCTTGATGATCGGTTTTGGCATGTTGATGAGCATGGCCACACACAGACAGATACTCAAATCATGATACGCATTGTTTTATTGTTGATCGGCACTGGCGCAGTGGCGGGCTGTTCTTCTATCTCGCCGGCCAAACAGCCCGCACAAACCTCTGCTGCGACAACACCCGCAGCGGCAACAGCCCCGGCGACTGTGCGGGCAGGCGGCTATTATCTGGATGACGGTCCGGGCGACAACCCGCCGGCGAACATGCACGCCATTCCCGATGCGGTGCCGCGCGCCGAGCCGTTCAGAGCCGCCAACTTGCGCCCCTACGAGGCTTTGGGGATGCGTTTTGTGCCTATTGCAACACTGGGAACATATGCACAAGAAGGCATGGCCTCCTGGTATGGGCGGCGTTTTCATGGCAAGCCTACCGCCTCCGGCGAGATTTACGACATGTATGCCATGACCGCAGCGCACCCCACGTTGCCCATCCCGAGTTATGCGCGGGTGACGGCGCTGGACAGCGGCAAATCTGTGGTGGTGCGCATCAACGACCGCGGCCCCTTTCACGCCAACCGCGTGATCGACCTTTCATACACGGCGGCATACAAGCTCGGGATGCTGGGCAAGGGCAGCAAGCGCGTGCGGGTGGAAAGCATTGACCCTGAAAAGCCGACATCCGTAGTGGCTGCGGCGCCGCCGTCACCTGCTGGCGCTGAAAATGGCGGACATTACGTGCAAGTGGGTGCGTTTGGGCATCTCGAGAACGCCGAGCGATTACTGCAACGCGCGCGGCTCAATCTTGGCATTGCGCCCGAACTCTCGCGAGTCATGCTGGTTGGAACCTTGCATCGGGTCAGCCTGGGGCCGTTCCAGAATGAGCTGGAAGCTGGCAACTGGGCAGACCGTACCCGTGCCACGCTTGGTATTGAGGCCATCAAAACCCGTTATTATTGAGGGGAAATGAATGAACTTGAATTTCCCCTCAATAAGCGCCGAGGTTTGATTGTTATTGCTCCGAAACGTGGTGCGGCTTTCGTGGCAATTCGATAGCGGGTTATGCATCTGCTTTTCAAGTCCACTCGTTTCGGATCAATAACCGCGTCTGCTGGATGTTTGCAGCGCGCTTTGTGCTTTGCGAAATCATCATGAAGAAAATCCATTGTTTTTTGTTGGGTGTCGCGTTATGCGGCAGTGCTTATGCCGAGCCGGGGCTGCCGCCGCCACCGCCGCAGGTCAAGGCCAGTGCCGCCGTGTTGCTGGATATGTCCAGCGGTCAGGTGCTGGCAATGCAGAATGCAGACCGCCGGCTGGAACCCGCCTCGCTGACCAAACTGATGACGGCGTATCTGGTGTTTGATGCGCTGAAACAAGGTGATCTGAAACTGGATGACAAACTGGAAGTGACGCCGACAGCGGCAGCGGCCATTGGCTCGCGCATGTTTGCCAAGCCCGGGCAGAAAATTACTGTGGATGATTTGCTGTCGGCGCTGATTATCCAGTCGGCCAACGATGCGACGATCACGCTGGCAGAACGTCTGGGCGGCAGTGAAGCGGGCTTTGTCAAAAAAATGAACACGCAGGCGCAAAAACTTGGTTTGTCTGCCACCCTTTTCAACAATGCGACCGGTCTGTCGCATCCGCAGCACTACAGCACGGCAGCCGACATGACCCGGCTGGCAGTGGCGCTGATGCATACACACAAGGAATATTACAAGCGTTATTTCGCCCGGCGCAGTTTCACTTTTAATGGTCTGGAACAGCAGAACCGCAATCGCTTGCTATGGCGCGACCCCATGGTGGATGGGGTTAAAACCGGCTATACATCGGCGGCAGGGTACTGCTTGATCGCCAGTTCGGAGCGCAATGGGCGGCGTCTGGTTTCCACCATCATGGGCGCGGATTCAGAGGAGGCGCGCGCCATGTATGCGCAGCAATGGCTGAATTACGGGTTTATCGAAACCGAGTCCGTGCGCTATTACCCGGCTGCCAGGGCGGTTGCAAAGTTTCCGGTTTACAAGGGCAGCGCCAGTGAGCTGCCCGTGGGTTTTCTGAATGATTTTTCGCTCACCTTCAGCAAAGGGTCAGCGTCGCGAGTGCGGGCGCAGGTGATCTCGCGTCAGCCCTATGTTGCGCCGATCAGGAAAGGCCAGGTCGTCGCTACGCTGCGCATGACACTGGACGGCAAGGTGGTGGGCGATTACCCGCTGGTGGCGCTGGAGGGCGTGGGCGTGGCAGGCTGGTTTGGGCGTTTCTGGGATGGCTTGCGTCTGATGTTGAAATGAGCGGGCAGATCGCATATCTCAACGGGGAATTTCTTGCGCTTGAACAGGCGCGGGTCTCCGTGCTGGATCGCGGTTTCATGCTGGGTGATGGCGTGTATGAACTGATTCCGGTTTATGCGCGCAAGCCTTTTCGACTGGATGAACATCTGCGCCGTTTGCAATACAGTCTGGATGGCATTCGTCTACCCAATCCGCTCAAGGACAAGGAATGGCGCGCGGTGATTGCGCGCATCATCGCGTTGCAACCGGGCAATGACCAGACCGTGTACGTGCAGGTTACGCGTGGCGCCGCACCGCGCGATCACGCGTTTCCGAAGAACACTCCGCCCACGGTGCTGGTGTTGAGCAATCCCGCCAACCCACCCGATCCGGCGCAGATGCAAAATGGCATTTGCGCGGTATCGGCAACGGACATCCGCTGGGGACGCTGCGATCTGAAAACCCTCAACCTGCTGCCCAATGTGCTGGCCAAACAACAGGCGCTTGAGGCGGGCTGCGTGGAGTGCGTGCTGTTTCGGGACGGGGTGCTTACCGAGGGCGCGGCCTCGAATATTTTTGTGGTGAAAGACGGCGTGATCCTTGCGCCCATCAAGGATCATCGCGTGCTGCCCGGCATTACCTATGACCTGGTGCTGGAGTTGGCGGCGGCCAGCAAAATGCCATTTGAAGTACGCGATATTGCCGAAGCTGAAGTGCGCGCCGCCGACGAACTCTGGCTCACATCATCCGGGCGCGAGGTGCAGGCCATTGTGCAACTGGACGGCATTCCGGTGGGGAATGGCCGTCCCGGCCTTAACTACAGGCGCATCATCGCGCTGTATCAGGATTACAAGCGCACGCTTACTCAGGCTTGAAAGTATTGCCTACCAGATCGCCGACCTCGGCCTGCGGCGCGTGGCATTGCGTGCAGTTGAAGCGGGCGTTGGAGCGCTGCCAGCTGTTGTCCACCCTGTTGTAATGCGATTCTGGCATGGGGGTGGCAATGCCCTTGATCTTTTTGCCCATCATGCCCGGCTTGTCATGGCAGCTGAGGCACATATTCTTGTTTTCCCTGATGGGCAGAAATTGCTCGACCCTGTGCGGTATTTGTGAAGGCGCGCCGCTGTATGCGCGCGGGAGCAATACCGAGGATGAGGGATCGTTTTTCGGATAGTTGAAAACGGCGGGGCTGGGGTCGTCAAATACGCTGGTGCGCGAGAGGCCCATTTCATTATCCGCCAGCGGGGCGGCGGACTGGGAGATGGCGTGGCCTGCAGCGAGCAGTCCGGCAAATCCGAGCAGAATGAGGTTGCGGGTTTTCATGTGGTTCTCCTTGCCTGTTGATTGAGGTTGTGTCGCCGGATCATGGGTTTGAAATCGAAACGCAGGCTAGCCTCCGGGCAGATTGGAATGCAGCGCGCACAATTGCTGCACACGCCCGATTTCACCATGCCGTTTGCGGCGGTCAGTTTGAAATCGAGTACTTTCGGCTCTGGGCAGACGCGCACGCATTCGCCGCAACGGGTGCAGCTGGCGTCGTCGAAGCGCACGCGCAGCAGGGCGAACTTGCCGAGCAGCGCTTAGAACGCACCGAGCGGGCACAGATGGCCGCACCAGCCGTGTTTTTCCACCAGCAGGTCAAACAGGAAAATGCCGATGATGGCAGTCAGCCCCAGCCCCGCGCCGTAAATCAGCTCACGGTGCAGCATGGAAATGGGGCTGACCCACTCGAACGCGGCAACGCCGGTGATGGCAGAGAGAATCAGCGCCAGCGCCAGCACCCAGTAACGCAACTGGCGCGGAATCCAGAACATGTCCGGCATCGGCAATTTGTTGCGCAGCCAGCCGGCAAAGTCGGTAATCGGATTCACCGGGCAAACCCATGCGCAAAATGTGCGCCCGCCGATCAACAAATACACGCCCAGCACGATGCCAGCGCCGATCAGCACTTCGGTTTGCAGCAGGTGGCGCGTTAGCAGTTGTTGCAGCACAGCGAAGGGGTCGGCCATCGGGATGAGGCCGAGCAGTTCGGAGGCCGACAGATTGCCCGATAGTACGGGCTGTCCCGCCGCTTCCCAGCCGTATCGAGCGGTGCCAAAAAACAGCGCAAGGATGGAAAACTGGCTCAGCCTGCGCAGGATCAGATAGCGCCAGTCCCGCAGTTTTCCGGCCAAACTGGAGGGCGGAGTGTACAGCCGCAGCGGGCGGGATGCAGACGAGGGTGTAGGATGCGGATTCGACATGGCCGTCAGTAATCAATCCCGCTGTTGAGCGTGTCCATGCCTGGCGCGGTCTTGGGCGCGGGCGGTTCTTTTGCCATGGGCGGCGTGCCGGGTGCGCGAGCTGCATCTGGGCAAGGGCGAAATCCTGTTTCAGAAGGGCGATATGCCGCATGGTTTTTTTGTGCTGCTGGAAGGACGCGTCAATCTGGCGTTTCCTTCCGAGCTGGGTTCAGAGCGCGTGCTGGAAGTCATCAAGCCGGGTGAAACCTTTGGCGATGCTTTGATGTTTCTGCAGCGGCCTTATCCGGTTTTTGCCCAAGCGATTGCAGAAAGCAGTTTGCTGGCGATTCCGGAGCAGGCAATCAGTAATCTGCTGGAGAAAGACTGCGGATTTGCCCGTAAAATGCTGGCCGGAATCAGTGTCCGGCTGCATGAATTGGTGAGTAATCTTGAGGCCTGTTCCATGCGCTCCAGCGCGCAGCGCGTGGCCTGTATGTTGCTGCACTACGCCCCTCAGCAGAGCGGGCAAAGGTATGATGTTGAACTGCCAACCGCCAAGCACACGCTGGCTTCACAATTAAACCTGACGCCAGAAACTTTTTCGCGGGTGCTGCATGTGTTGGCCGAGGCCGGGCTGATCGAAGTCAGCGGTCGCAAGATTACCGTGCTGGATGCGAGCGGTTTGAAAAATCTGGAAGTTTGAGTATTTCGAGTTGGTGCAAGCAATGCAGCAAGAAGAATCCCTGATCGAATATCCCTGCGACTTTCCCATCAAGATCATGGGCGCGGCGCGCGATGATTTTGCGCAGGCCATGGTAGCGGTGGTGCGGGTGCACGATCCGGCATTTGACCAAAGCGGCGTGTCCGTGCGCGCCTCCGGCAAGGGCAATTATCTGGCCGTGACCTGCACCGTGCGCGCGACTTCGCGCGAGCAGCTGGATAATCTGTACCGGGATTTATCCTCGCATCCCTACGTCAAAATCGTTCTGTAGTGGCAATCGAAACCAAATACCTGGGGCGGGTTGAATACACCCCCACCTTGCGGGCCATGCAGGCGTTCACGGCGACGCGCGACGACGCCACGCCGGACGAACTCTGGGTGCTGGAGCACCCGCCCGTGTTTACCCTGGGTCAGGCCGGCAAACCCGAGCACTTATTGCGCACTACAGACATTCCGCTCATTCCCATCGACCGCGGCGGACAGATTACCTACCACGGGCCGGGGCAGGTGGTGATCTATGTGCTGGTGGATTTGAAGCGCCGGGGCTATGGCGTGAAAGAACTGGTTGTGCGTATGGAACAGGCGGTGATTGATCTGCTGGCGCAATCCGGCGTGAGTGCCGAACGCCTGCCGGGAGCGCCCGGCGTGTACGTGGGCGGGGCAAAAATCGCCGCGCTGGGACTGCGCATCAAGCAGGGTCGCAGTTATCACGGGCTGGCGTTGAATGTGGACATGGATTTGAGCCCTTACGGACTGATCAATCCTTGCGGTTATGCAGGCATGGCCGTCACGCAGACGCGCAACCTCGGGATTGCCGCCACGCCGTCCGAATTGGGTGAACAACTCGCGCGGCTGCTGGCCGATCGCATCGCCAGTTGACCGCGCGTGTGCGGCTCGTCACAAACCCAGCATCTCGGCGCGGGTGACGCGTTCGCGCACATGCGCCAGAATGCCGTGCGCGGAACCGCAATCCGAATCGTAGGCAATCGTCATCAAATGCGGGTGGTGGGCAGAAATCCCCGCGCCCACGACGCATGGTTGATCGCGTACAAAATCTTCCAGGGCGCATTGTTCGGTGGGGGAGAGTTCTTCGTGTATGTGCACGACAAAATCTGCAATCGACTTTTCCATGATCCTCCTCCTCGGCATTGGTCACTTCTGTATAGAACATCCCGGACAAAGTGGACTAGGCGGTAAAATAAGCGCCTGATTATTCAACTGGATGTTTTTGTGGCCGACGTAAAACTGCACAAGGGCGAAGCCAAAACTTCGCGCATCCCCATCAAGGTTGTTCCGCAACCCCGGCTGAAAATGCCGGGCTGGATACGCGCCAAGTCGCCCAACAGTCCCGAGGTGCTGGAACTGAAGGCAATTCTGCGCGAGCAGAAACTGCATACCGTGTGCGAGGAAGCGTCTTGCCCCAATCTGGGCGAATGTTTCGCGCACGGTACGGCCACCTTCATGATTCTGGGCGACCTGTGCACGCGCCGCTGCCCGTTTTGCGATGTGGGGCACGGCAAGCCGCTAGCGCCTGATATGGATGAACCCCGGCATCTGGCCGAAACCATCGCCGCCATGAAGTTGAAATACGTGGTAATTACCAGCGTGGATCGCGACGATTTGCGTGATGGCGGTGCGGCGCACTTTGCCGATTGCATCCAGGCCACGCGGGCAATTTCCCCTGCAACGAGAATCGAAATTCTCACCCCGGATTTTCGTGGGCGGCTGGAAGCGGCACTGGATGAGCTGGGAAAAGCGCCGCCGGACGTGATGAACCATAATCTGGAAACCGTGCCGCGTTTATATAAAGCCGCGCGCCCGGGCGCGGATTATGCGCATTCGTTGAAACTGCTCAAGGATTTCAAGCTGCGCCACCCAAACATTCCAACCAAATCGGGGCTGATGGTGGGGCTGGGCGAAACGGACGACGAGATTCTTGAGGTCATGCGCGACCTGCGCGCGCATGACGTCGATATGCTGACCATCGGCCAGTATCTGCAACCTTCGCAGGCGCATTTGCCCTTGCTGCGCTATGTCACGCCGGAGCAGTTTGCGGCGTTTGAACAGGCAGCAATGGAAATGGGCTTCAAGCAGGCGGCCTGCGGCCCCATGGTGCGCAGCAGCTATCATGCTGACTTGCAGGCGCGTGAACTGGTCAAATAAGTTTCATATCCTGATCGCCCTCTTGTTGGGCGGCATCTCCGTACTGGCCTTTGCGCCGGTGGGCTGGCACTGGCTGATGCCCCTGTCGCTGGCGGGGCTGCTCGCGTTGCTGCATGGCAAAACACCGCGACGGGGATTTACCCTGGGCTGGTGGTTTGGCCTGGGCATGTTTGGCGCCGGAGTGAGCTGGGTTTATGTAAGCCTGACCGTGTATGGCGGTATGCCGACTTGGCTGGGCGCACTGGCGACGCTGCTGTTCTGCGGGTTCTTGGCGCTGTTTCCGGCGCTGGCAACCTGGCTGACAGTGAAACTGACACAAACTGCCCCCCTGCGCTGGCTGCTGGTTTTTCCCGCCGCATGGACGTTGATCGAGTGGGTGCGGGGCTGGATCCTGACTGGCTTCCCCTGGCTTGCGGCGGGTTATGCGCAAGTGCCGGATGCGCCGCTGGCGGGCTATGCGCCCATATTGGGCGTGTACGGCCTTTCCTGGCTGACGGCAGTCTGCGCTGGCGCGCTGGTGTGGCTGCTGCGTGACATCTGGCTGCCAGGAAAATGGCTTGCGCCGTTTGCCTTGTTGACCGGCCTGTTGGGCGCGGGCGAGGCACTGAAAAAAATCGACTGGACGCAGCCTGTTGGTGCGCCGCTGCCTGTTGCCCTGCTGCAGGGCAATGTGCCACAGGAAATGAAATGGCGGCCGGAGAAGGCTGCGCAAACCCTGCTGGCCTATGCCGACCAGATCGTCGAAGCCATGGATAGGCAAGGGGATGGGCAAGGGGATAGGCAAGCCGCCGCGCAGCTTGTTGTGCTGCCAGAAACCGCATTCCCCAGGTTTTACGACGATCTGCCAGTCAACTACCGCAATGCCTTGCAGACCTACGCGCGAGACAGGGGGGCGGACATATTGTTTGGCGTGCCCACGGGCGATATTGATGGCGATTACTACAACAGCGTGGCCAGCCTCGGCGCCTCGCCCACGCAGTTCTACCACAAGCAGCATCTGGTCGTGTTTGGCGAGTTTGTGCCGCCCGGCTTTGGCTGGATTGTCGAGGTGCTGCACATTCCCCTGTCCGACTTCGCGCGCGGACAAAAATACCAGGCTCCGCTCAACCTGGCCGGGCAGAGCGTCGCGGTCAACATCTGCTACGAAGACGTGTTTGGCGAAGAAATTATTCGCGCCCTGCCGCAGGCCACGCTATTGGTGAATGTCAGCAACCTGGCCTGGTTTGGCGAATCTTTTGCAAGCTGGCAACACGCGCAAATGTCGCAAATGCGCGCGCTGGAAACCGGTCGCTACATGCTGCGCGCCACCAATACCGGCGTTACCGCCATCATTGACGAGAAAGGCCATGTGCTAGCCAGTCTGCCAGAATTCACCCGTGGCATTTTACGCGGGCAGGCGCAGGGGTTCGCCGGTGTAACGCCTTACGTCCGATGGGGCAACTGGCCTGTGGTAGGGCTGGTTTTGGTCTTGCTGGTTTGGGCAGGCTGGCGCTACCGCCCGCGCTGACTCACTTCTTCCCGGTGCTGCCAAATCCGCCTTCGCCACGGTGGCTTTGTTCGAAGTTGTCCACCACTTCCATCTCGACCTGAATGACAGGCACCACGACGAGTTGCGCCAGGCGCTCCATCGGCTCCAGCTTGAACGGGGTTTGGCCGCGATTCCAGCACGAAACCATCAGTTCGCCCTGGTAGTCGGAATCAATCAGGCCGACCAGGTTGCCCAGCACGATGCCATGCTTGTGGCCCAGCCCTGAGCGCGGCAGGATCAATGCGGCGTAGCCCGCATCGCCCAGATGGATGGCCATGCCGGTGGGAATGAGGTGGGTTTCTCCCGGATTGACCGTGATGGCGGTATCCAGACAGGCGCGCAGGTCGAGACCTGCGGAGCCGGGGGTGGCGTAGTGCGGCAGCTGGCTGCGGATTTTTTCGTTGAGGATTTTGACTTCAAGTTTCATGGCAATAGTTGGCTCAGGTGTTGAATGATGTGCCGCGCCTGTTCAATTTTTTGTGCGCGCGGCAGGGGGTGGTGGCCCTGGTTATCCAGGATTACCAGTTCGGTGGCATCCGCGCCCAGGGCGTCCTGCGCAAGATTGGCCACCAGCATGGGCAGGCGTTTTTTCTGGCGCTTGGCTTCGGCAAACTCCAGCAAATTATCGGTCTCGGCGGCAAAGCCCACGCAAAATGGCGCATCCGGCAGTGCCGCCACGCTGGCGAGTATGTCCTGATTGGGAGTGAGTTCCAGCGTCAGTGACTGCTCGCTTTTCTTGATCTTTTGTGGGCTGGTCTGCGCCACGCGGTAGTCTGCAACGGCAGCGACGGAAATGAAAATATCGGCTTCGTTCACGCGACGCATGACGGCATCCAGCATCTCCTGCGCAGTATTTACGTCCACACGCGTAACACCCGGGGGCGTGCTGAGACAGGTGGGGCCTGAAACCAGAATGACATGCGTGCCCGCTTCGCGGGCGGCGATGGCCAGGGCGTAGCCCATCTTGCCAGAACTGAGGTTGGTGATGCCCCGCACCGGGTCGATGGGTTCAAACGTTGGACCCGCTGTTAGCAGCACGGTTTTCCCGTCCAGAGGCTTGGGCCCGAAAAAACGCTCAACCGTGTCAAAAATGACCTGTGGTTCGCTCATGCGGCCAAGGCCGGTTTCACCGCAGGCCTGTTCGCCGGATTCTGGACCGACAAAGTGCACGCTATCGGCGCGCAATTTTTCAACGTTTGCCTGTGTGGCGGGGTTGCTCCACATCTCTCTGTTCATGGCAGGCGCCAGCATCAGCGGACAGGCGCGCGCAAGACACAGGGTGGCAAGCAAATCATCGGCACGCCCCTGTGCCAGCCGGGACATGAAGTTTGCGCTGGCGGGGGCGACTACGATTAAATCGGCATCACGGCTGGCGTGGATATGATCCATGCCGCCGCCATCCGCGCCCCATAAATCAGTGAGTACCTGCCGACCTGTCAGCGCTTGCAAGGTGGCCGTGCCGATAAAGCGTGTAGCGGCTTCGGTCATGACTGTTTGCACCGTGTAGCCTGCCTTGACCCACAGGCGCGCGAGTTCCGCCGCCTTGTAGGCTGCCACGCCGCCGGTAATGCCGAGGATGATTTTTTTGGCTTGCAAAGTCACAATACGGACTGCGGAGTCGTCAAAAACAAAACCATTCTAACAGCCAGCGTGGGCGCACAGGGTACGTACGCCGGGGCTTGGGGGGAGGCGATGAGCATACGTGATTGGCCGGCGGACGAGCGACCGCGTGAAAAACTGCTGGAACGTGGCGAGGCCGCGCTGACGGACGCCGAACTGCTGGCGATTTTTTTGCGCACGGGCGTGACAGGCAAAAGCGCGGTGGATCTGGCGCGTGAACTGCTGGACCGGTTTGGCGGCTTGTCCCGCCTGTGTATGGCGGACATTGAGTCGATTTGCGCGGCGCCCGGGCTGGGGTCTGCCAAGTACGCCCAACTCAAGGCCGTGATGGAAATGGCGCGGCGTGTCTTGAAAGAAGATATGCAGCAGGGCGACGTGCTGAATTCGCCAGCGGCGGTGCGCAACTATCTGAGCCTGCTGTTGAAAGACAAGCCGCATGAGGAATTCTGGGTGGTGTTTGTCGATGCGCAAAACCGTGTCATTCAGGCCGAGATGCTGTTTCGCGGCACGCTGAATCAGACCAGCGTGTATCCGCGCGTGGTGCTCAAGCGTGCGCTCGAAGTCAACGCCGCCAGCCTGATCCTGGCGCACAATCATCCTTCGGGGGTGGCCGAACCCAGTCAGGCCGACCGCCTGCTGACCCAGACCCTGAAACAGGCGCTGGCGCTGGTGGATGTGCGGGTGCTGGATCATTTCATTGTCGCCGGATCGGCGGGAATATCCTTTGCCGAGATGGGTATGTTGTGAGGGGGCGAAGTCGGGTTTGCGTGTTCTGTGAGTTTCATGGCATAATTCGCGCCTTTCCGAATTCCAACTTGGAGCGCATCATGGCTCGCGTATGTCAGGTAACGGGCAAGAAGCCCATGTCGGGGAACAATGTTTCCCACGCAAACAACAAAACCAAGCGTCGTTTTCTGCCCAATCTGCAGAACCGCCGCCTGTGGGTAGAGAGCGAAAATCGCTTTGTCACCCTGCGTCTCACCAATGCCGCACTGCGCACCATCGACAAGAAGGGCATTGATGCCGTTCTGGCCGACCTGCGCGCTGCCGGCGAAAAGATTTAAGGGGTAGATCATGGCAAAAGGCGGACGCGACAAGATCAAGCTGGAGTCCACTGAGGGCACCGGCCACTTCTACACCACCACCAAAAACAAGAAGACCATGCCTGGCAAGATGGAGATCATGAAGTTTGATCCCAAGGCTCGCAAGCATGTGATGTACAAGGAAACCAAACTGAAGTAAGTCTGTAGGCTTCAATTTCCTGAAAAAACCCGCCATTGGCGGGTTTTTTGTTGCCAGTTCAATTGTTTGGTAATCGTCCGGGTCAGGCGTAACTTTTCAGTTTGAAAGAGAACTCGCGCAGCGCCTCGATGCCGCTGGCTTCGGCCTGATGACACCAGTCCTGCAATTTGTTGACCAGCTGTTCCTTGGATAGTGTGGAGCGGCTCCAGATTTCGGTCAGCTCCTGACGCATCTGGTACAGCTTGGCAAGCTTGTCGTGCTTTGCCAGCGTTTTGTCCATCTCGGCCTTGTCTTCCTGCCTGAGCGCCGCTGGCTCAAGGTGCAGCGATTCACGCAGCTTGCTGGCGTTCATGCCGTGCGGCAGGTGATCCTTGATCTGCGCATTCATCAGTCTGGCGTAACGGGTCATGACGTCATAACGGTGCGTAATCACGGCCTGCAAAACATCCAGATCAACCAGTGGCCTGGCGGTCTGCCATTTCACCACGGGCGCGATGCGGTGAACCTTGGCTAACCGCAAGATTTCAAGAATGCGGATATACATCCAGCCGATGTCGAATTCGTACCACTTGTTCGATAATTTGGCGCTGGTGCCATAGGCATGGTGATTGTTGTGCAGCTCTTCGCCGCCGATCAGGATGCCCCACGGCGAAATGTTGGTGGAGGCGTCCTCGCAAGCAAAGTTGCGGTAGCCCCAGTAGTGGCCAACGCCGTTGATGATGCCGGCGGCAAAGAAAGGAATCCAGATCATTTGCACCGCCCAGATAGTCAGACCAATTGGTCCGAACAGTGCAAGATTGATCAGCAGCATGAGTACGATGCCCTTGGCCGAGTGCGGCGTGTAAAGGTGGCGTTCGATCCAGTCATCCGGCGTGCCATGGCCGTATTTGTTCAGGGTTTCGGCGTTTTTCGCCTCAGCGCGGTAGAGTTCCGCACCTTGCCAGAGCACTTTTTTCAGCCCCATGACCTGCGGGCTGTGCGGGTCGTCCGCCGTTTCGCATTTGGCGTGGTGCTTGCGGTGGATGGCCGCCCAGGCGCGAGTCACCATGCCGGTGGTGAGCCATAGCCAGAGCCGGAAAAAATGGCTGACTGCGGGATGCAGATCCAGCGCGCGATGCGCCTGATGACGGTGCAGAAAAATTGTCACAGCGGCGATGGTGACATGGGTCAGCGCCAGCACGATCAGCGCGTATTGCCACCAATCGAGATTCCATAGCGGCGATGCGCTTAGCAGGGCAAGGAGATCAAGCATTTGTGTTCATCCTGAAAGGGACGTGATTGGCCGGATATGGTGCTGCGATGTGCGTTTTCAAGGTGCAGCAGGAGGGACGGCATTTGCGGCGGGCGCGACCAGATGCACCACGCGCTGCGGATAGGGGATTTCGATGGCGTGGTCGCGGAATGCGCGCCATATCCCCCAGTTGAGGTCTGAGCGCAGACTCAATTGCCCGTCTTCCGCATCCTTGATCCAGATGGCCAGGTTAAGCAGGATGCCGTTGTCGGCAAACTCGCTGAGAAACACCTTGGGTTCCTCATTGCCGCTGGCAATGACGCGCGGATGCGCTTTGGCAACCTGGGTCATCAAGTCCCGCGCCATTTCCAGATCGGTTGAATACGCCACCTGAATGGGCAGCTCGATGCGCACGTCGGGCTTGGACAGGGAATGGTTGACCACGGTCTGGGTAATCAGCATTTCGTTGGGAATGACGGCTTCGGTGCCGTCTTGCGACCTCAACAAGGTGTAGCGCGTATTCATTTGCACCACTTGACCGTATCTTTTGTCCACCGTGACCATGTCGTTGATGCGGATGGAACGATCCAGCAGGATGATGATACCGGACACATAATTGCTGGCCACCTTTTGCAGGCCAAAGCCCAGCCCCACGCCCAGCGCGCCGCCAAATACCGACAACACCGTCAAGTCGATGCCGACGGCGGGCAGCGCAACCAGTACCGCCAGAATCAGCAGAAAAGTTTTGGCGGCCTTGGATAGCGCCATGCGCAGGCTTAAATCCATGCCGGGCATACGCATGAGGCGAGACTCCAAAACCTGCGCCAGCCACAAGGCGCCGATCACCGCCAGTACGATGACGGTGGAAGCCTCCAGTAACAGCAGCAGGGAAAAGCGATGGCTGCCGGATTCAAAGGCCACTGCATCCAGCGCCGCGCGCACGCGCGGTAGCGCGCCAGTGATGTGCAGCGCCATCCCGCCCCAGACGATCCAGGCGATGCCGCGCTCCCAGGATTTGAGTTTGTCACCAGACTTGATGGCATAGCGCAGCACATGAACCACTAGACGCACGATCACCAGGGCAGATAGCAGCGGAACCGCCAGATTGAGCAAATGCAGCTCGTCCTGCCACAGACGCAGCAATTCCCGGAATAGCCACACAAAAAACACAACTCCCAGCGGCAAGCCGATTTTTTGCAAACCGCCTGCGCCCGCTGCCCAGACCCCTTCCAGCTGCGTGACGCGTGGACGCAAGGCGCGCACCAGCAGCCAGCCAGCGCCTGCGGCCACCGCCAGAACCCCAAGCTGGGTGATCAGTTCGGCCATATGGCTGCGCGAAAGCAGAGCCAGTAGCAGATTGTCGAAATTTGCGGAAGGCGTGCTCATGAAATCAATTCTGCGTTTTTTCCAGTACGGCGGCAAAAAACCCGTCCGTGCCATGCGTGCCCGGGCTCAGGCTCAGGTACTCGCCGGTATCGAGCGGAATGCGCTGGCTTGCCAGAATATCGCGAGCGGGCAGCAACCTGAACTCTGGATGTTCGGCCAGAAAGTTCGCAACAATGACCTGATTCTCCGCATCCAGCAGGCTGCATGTGGCGTATACCAGCCGTCCGCCGGGCTTGAGCATTTTTGCGCCGGCGCGGATCAGGCTGGCCTGGGTTTGCGTAAGCGAGGCCAGGGTTGCCGGTGTTTGGCGAAACTTCAGGTCGGGGTTGCGGCGCAAGGTGCCCAGGCCGGAGCATGGGGCGTCGATCAACACCCGATCAAGCTTGCCCGCCAGGCGTTTGATGCGGGTGTCGTTTTCACTGTTGATGAGCTGGGCGGTGACATTGGACAGCCCGGATTTTTTGAGCCTTGGGGATAATTTGGCCAGGCGCTTTTCGCTAATGTCAAATGCGTACAGCCGCCCCGAAGACGCCATCGCCGCGCCCAGCGCCAGGGTTTTACCTCCGGCGCCTGCGCACAGATCGGCCACCATTTCTCCGCGCCGTGCGCCGACCAGCAGCGCCAGCAACTGGCTGCCTTCATCCTGAACTTCGATCACGCCTTTCTTGAACAGTACATGCCGTGACAAATCCTGCGGCGCGGTCAGGCGAATACCCCACGGCGAATGGGGTGTGGGGTCGGCGGCGAGTTCCTGCTTGTGTAGCAAATCCAGCACGGCTTCACGGCTGTCTTTCAGAATATTCACGCGCAAATCCAGCGGCGCAGTGGCTTGCAGGCTGCGTCCCAGCGCCAGTATCGCGGCTTCGTCCAGGGTGCTGCGCAGCTGCGCCATTATCCAGTCGGGTAATTCTGCTTTGACGGCGAGCGGTGCTTCGTCGAGCTTCTTGCCGCGTGCCTCCTGCAAGGCGGCGCGATCCTTGTCTTTGATGAGCGGTTCCAGATCGCGCTGGTTCATGCCCTGAAAACGCATCAGCCACAGCGCCAGCAACTGGCGTGGGGTGGCATCCGGCAGCAGCCAGCGCAGCGCCATCAAATGACGCAAGACACCGTATACGCTATCGGCAATGCGGGCGCGATCCTGGCCGCCGAGTTTGGGGTTGTGGCGGAAATAGGCCGATAGCTGGGCGTCGGCAGGCGCGCTAAATTTCAGCACCTCGACCAGCAGACTGGCTGCCTCCTGAAATTGCGTGAGGGCGAGTTTGCCAGGTGCAGAAGCGGGCCGGGCTGTGGCGGGGGAAAGTGGAGCAGGTGACAAGGCAGGCAATCTGAGAAAGCAACAAGCGGATTTTACGTCAGCAAGTGCACGCCTGGCAGAGTGTTTAATGAGGGCGGCTAACCGGTGCTATTCATTGGCGCGGTCGTTGCCGTAAGGAAATTTGACGTGGCCATAACGGATGACGTACACGGCAAAGGCAAGGATGAGGATGGCGCCCGCAATCACCAACACGCGCAGATCGCTGATGTTTTTCATTTCCAGCACCAGATAACGCGCCAGCGCGATGATGCCGATGTAGATGGGGAAGCGGATGGGCAGCTTGCCCTGCTCGTAATAGATCGTCACCATGGCCAGCACTTCCAGATACAGAAACATCAGCAGCAGATCGGCCAGCGTCACCACGCCGGCATTGAACATGACCCTGATTTCGCCGACGGCGGCTATCACCGTGGCGATGGCGATAATGCCCAGTCCCAGATGTTCCAGCAAGTGCAAAATTTTCTGGTTGGTCTTCCTGAGCGCGTTGAGCGGCATGGATGGATCCTCGGAGCGGTTTATGCGGGAATGTCCGGCACCAGCAAGATACCAAGCCGGGTCATTTCATCTTTAACGGACAATTTGCGTTTTTTCAGACGCAGCAACATGAGCTGATCCGCAAAGCCGGTTTCGGCCAGATGCGAAATCGCGGCATCCAGATCGCGGTGCTCGATTTCCAGCGCCGCGATGCGTGCCTTGAGTTCACGGATTTCGTTGTCGGTCAGCTGCATATCCTGCGTCACGAATGATGTCATTGGGTAGAATACGCCATTTCCCAAGCTTGCAGGATACTGTTATGTCACAAGCCCAAGTTATGTCACAAGCCTTGGTTGGCGTAGTCATGGGTTCTTCCAGCGACTGGGAGGTCATGCAGCACGCCGTTGCCCAACTGAAAGCCTTTGGTATCGCATATGAAGCGCGTGTGGTGTCGGCGCACCGCACGCCGGATTTGCTGTATGAATATGCCGCCAGCGCCGAGTCGCGCGGCTTGAAAGCCATTATCGCCGGGGCGGGCGGCGCGGCGCATTTGCCGGGTATGCTGGCTTCCAAAACCATTGTCCCGGTGCTGGGTGTGCCGGTTCCGTCCAAATATCTCAAGGGGCAGGATTCGCTATATTCCATCGTGCAAATGCCCAAGGGTATTCCTGTTGCCACTTTTGCCATTGGCGAAGCGGGCGCAGCCAACGCTGCCCTGTTTGCAGTGGCCATGATTGCGCGCGAGGACAGCGCGGTTGCGCAAAAACTGCATGATTTCCGCGCACACCAGATTGAAGCCGTGCTGGCCATGAGGTTGCCGGATGCCGACTGAATTACCCCTGTTGCCTGGCGTCACATTGGGTATGCTGGGCGGCGGCCAGCTTGGGCGCATGTTTACCATTGCCGCGCGCACCATGGGTTATCAAGTCATGGTGCTGGATCCTGATCCGGCAAGCCCGGCTGGACAACTGGCCGATGTGCATGTGCAGGCCGACTATAGCGACCACGGCGCATTGAGAAAAATGGCCGAAGCCTGTGCTGCCATCACCACCGAATTTGAAAATATCCCTGCCGCAAGCCTCAACGAACTGGCGCGCTACACCCGGGTTGCGCCCGTGGCTGAAGCGGTTGCCATCGTGCAGGATCGCAGCCGCGAAAAATCCTGGCTGCGCGACAACGGCTTTGCCACCGCGCCATTTGCACTAGTTGGGCAGGCCGATGAGCTGGAGCTTGCGGCAGAAAAAACCGGCTTGCCCGCCATCCTCAAAGTCAGTCGATTTGGCTATGACGGCAAGGGGCAGTTTCGCGTCGGTTCAATTTCCGAACTGCGCGCTGCCTTTGCCGAAACCGGCAGTGTGCCCTGCGTGCTGGAAGGCTTTGTCAATCTGGAGGGCGAAATTTCCGTAGTGCTGGCGCGTACTGATTCGGGTGAATGCCGAGCCTGGCCGGTGGGTGAAAACCGCCACGACAACGGTGTTCTCGACATTTCGATTGTGCCTGCGCGCGTGCCGGAAAATCTTGCACAACAGGCGCGCGAGATGGCGATGCAGATTGCAGCGGGGCTGAATTATGTTGGCGTCATGGCGGTGGAGTTTTTCGTCTCCGGCGGCCAGCTGCTGGTGAATGAAATCGCTCCGCGCCCGCACAACTCCGGCCACTACACGCTGGATGCCTGCGTCACCGACCAGTTTGAGCAACAGGTGCGTGCGCTGTGTGGGCTGCCGCTGGGCGACACGCGCTTGCTGTCGCCGGTGGTCATGGTCAATATCCTGGGCGACCGCTGGCAGAACGGGGGGCCGCACTGGGAGCTGCTGTTGTCGCACGCCAACGTCAAGCTGCACTTGTACGGCAAGCAAAGCGCCCGGCCCGGACGCAAGATGGGGCATTTCAACGTGCTGGATGAAAGCCTTGACCAGGCACTGAATCTGGCTGAAACCCTGCGCGAAAAATTATGATCCATGCCGTGATTCTTTCTGGTGGCTCCGGCACGCGTCTGTGGCCGCTGTCACGCGCGGCGCTGCCCAAGCAACTGTTGCCGCTGGTGTCAGAGCATTCCATGCTGCAAGAAACCCTGTTGCGTCTGCATGGCTTGCCCGCACTGTCTGATACCCCCATGGTGGTGTGCGGGCATGACCACCGCTTCCTGGTAGCCGAGCAGTTGCAGGAAATTGGGATCGAACATCCGGCCCTGATGCTGGAGCCCGCAGGCCGCAACACCGCGCCAGCCGTGGCCGTGGCTGCGCTGGCGCTGGTGGAGCACGACCGCGAGGCCATCATGCTGGTGCTACCGGCCGACCATCTGATCGCTGATGTGCCTGCATTTCATGCCGCCATTGCCCGTGCGGTGCAAGCGGCGCAGGTCGGGTTTCTCGCCACGTTCGGCATTCAGCCCGACGCGCCGGAAACCGGCTATGGCTATATTCGCCGTGGCGAGGCGCTAGCGGGCCAGAACAGCGTGCATCGCGTGGCGGCATTTGTGGAAAAACCCGACGCGGCGACCGCGCAAGTTTATCTGGATAGCGGCGAGTATTTCTGGAACAGCGGCATGTTCGTGTTCAAGGCCGCACGTTACCTGGAAGAGTTGGAAAAGTTTCGCCCGGACATTTTGAAGGCGGCAAGCGACGCATGGCAGCAGCGCAGCAGCGATCTGGATTTCTGCCGCCTGGATGGCGAATCATTCAAGGCCTGTCCGTCCGAATCCATCGACTATGCGGTGATGGAAAAAACCGCCGCTGCCGTGGTGGTGCCGGTTGACATCGGCTGGAATGATGTCGGCTCCTGGTCGTCCCTGTGGCAGACCGCCACGGTGCGGGATGCGCAAGGCAACAGCGTGCGCGGCGACGTGCTGCTGGAACAGGTCAGCAACTCCTACGTGCGTGCGGAAAGCCGCATGGTGGCGGCAATTGGCGTGGAAGACCTGGTTATCGTCGAAACCACCGACGCGGTCATGGTTGCCCCCAAGAGCCGGGCGCAAGAGGTCAAGAAAATCGTCGATCGTCTCAAGCAAAGCGCGCGTGGCGAACATGTCAGCCATACCCGCGTCTATCGCCCATGGGGCTGGTACGAACAGCGCGATCAGGGCGCGCGCTTCCAGGTCAAGAGAATCATGTTGAAACCCGGCGCAAAAATCTCGCTGCAAAAACATGCCCACCGCAGTGAACACTGGGTCGTGGTCAACGGCACCGCCACCGTCACCCACGGCGATGACGTGCTGACACTCACGGAAAACCAGTCCACTTACATCCCCGCCGGGACTGTCCATCGCCTGGCCAACGAAACGACCGAGCCGCTGCACATCATCGAAGTCCAGTCAGGCAGTTATCTTGGCGAGGATGACATCGTGCGACTGGAAGATGTGTACCAGCGCGATTAAGCTTGATGCGCGATCCTGACGAATTACTCAGCGCAGCATTGCGTGGTGAACAACAGGAATGGCCGTGTGATGGGGATGACGCCTACCTCAACGCGGTGATCGAGCGCGGTAGCTATCATGGCGTTCTGCCGCTGCTGCATTACCTTATCAGTTCAGGACGCGTCGTGGCCAGGAATTGGCCGCAAGGGATTTTCGATGTGTTGCGGGAACATGCGCTCGCTCATGCCATGTGGGAACTGCGGCACAGGGATTTGCTAATCCGTTCGCTAGACGCCCTGGGGGCAGAGGGAATTCAGCCGGTGCTTTTTAAAGGCACGGCCTTGGCCTACAGTCTCTATCCAGAACCTGCTCTGCGCAGTCGTGGCGATACTGATTTGATCATTCCCGCAGGCTCTCTGGCGGCACTTGCCAATGCGCTGGGCACGCTTGGTTATGAACGTGAAACCGGGGTCACAGGCGAGAGTATCTCGTATGAAGCCAGTTTTACACACCATGATCCTGTCAGCGGGGCGCATGTGCTTGATGTGCATTGGCGCATCAACAATTCCGAGATTTTGTCGCGCCTGTTCTCACATGAGGAATTACTGGGTCAGTCCCGGAATATCCCCGAACTCGGCAGACATGCGGGGGGGGCAGGTCTGGTGCATGGTTTGCTCATAGCCTGTATGCACCGCGCGACCCATGTGCACAACCCCTATTACGCTAATGGCGTCGCGCATTATGGTGGTGACCGTCTGATCTGGTTGTATGACATCCATCTGCTGGCAACTGCGTTTACGCCATTGCAATGGGATGAGTTTGTCAAAATGGCAGTTGAAAAGGGCTTGGGCGGGGTGTGCCTGGATGGGTTTGAAAGCGCCAACTCAAGGTTTCACACCGCTATTCCGAACGACGTGCTGGATACACTTGTGCAAGCAGGCAAAGGGAAAATTTCGATTTACTGCAATGCCAGCGCCTTGCAGCAAAACTGGATGGATTTTCTGGCAATAGAAGGGGGCGTGCGTAAGTTGCGCTTCGTCGCGCAAACCCTGTTCCCAGCGCCCGAGTACATGCGTAGCAAGTACCCGCAAGGCGGCTGGTTGCCGTGGCTTTATTTCAAGCGCGCCACCGGCGGGATATCGAAAAAGATACGACGGCTTGCGGTTCGGACAACATGAAATTCACGACGCTGCTTGGCTACGCAGTCCCTTACCGTCGCACGCTTGCCGTCAGTATGGCAATCATGGTTGTGGAAAGCGCCATGGCGCTGGCCGTGCCCTGGCTGGGCGGACGGCTGGCAGAGGGTTTTCTCAATCAGGCGGCCACTGGCACTATCCTTCTGTCACTCCTGGTCTTGCTCGGCGCGCAGGCAGGTCTGAAAGCAGCCAACAACCTGATTCTTGGCCGCAGCGCGGCGCGCATCCTGGCCGATTTGCGTGTTCGGGTTTACGACCATCTCCAGGCCTTGCCCATTGGGTTCCATCACCAGCGCAAGCAGGGTGAGACCCTGGCCGTGCTGACGCACGACGTGGATGAGCTCAGCGGGTTTATCACCGGCACCTTGCTGAGTGTGGTGCCGTTGATTATTACCGTGGCGGGTGCGCTGATCTTCATGTTTGCCATCGACCCCTGGCTGAGTCTGGCAGCGGCCATGCTGGTGCCGCTGTTTTACCTGATTCTCAAAGTCATTGGCCGCCGGCTGCGCCCGCTGTCCAGCCAGTTTCAGCAAGCCTATGCACAGATGATCGGCACCGCCGAAGAAAACCTTGGCATGTTGCCGGCCATCAAAACCTTTAACCGCGAGCCGCTCGAATCTGCGCGTTTCAATCAGCAAGTGGGTGAACTGGTCAGTCTCAACGACAAGCAATTGCGCATTTATGCCGCGCTTGGGCCGGGCATCCAGTTTCTGGCTGCTGTCGGCATTGTGCTGGTGTTGTGGCTGGCAGGCGAACGCCTGAATCTTGGCAGCATCGCGCCGGGGCAGTTGGTGACTTTCCTCTTGTACGCCACCCTGCTGACGCGCCCGGTCAGCGCGCTATCTGATGTCTATGGCCAAACCCAGGCGGCGCGCGGTGCGTTGCAACGGCTGATATTGGTGCTGGGTGAAGCGCCCGAGCCGTTCTCGCGCGCAGGCCACGAATTGACCAGTGTGCGCGGCGAAATCGAATTCAGGCAAGTGTGCTTTGCCTACCCCGGGCGCGCGGCGGTGCTGGAGGACGTCAACCTGCACATCCGCGCGGGCGAGACGGTTGCACTGACCGGCCGCAACGGTGCCGGTAAAAGCACGCTGGGGCACTTGCTGATGCGCCTGTATGAACCGGGCAGCGGGCAAATCCTGCTGGATGGAATCGATATCAGGGAAATTGACCTGCCCTGCCTGCGTCGCCACATTGGCGTGGTGCCACAGCATGTGTTGCTGTTCAACGGCACTGTGCGCGACAACATTGCCTATGCCCGCGAAAACGCCAGCCAGCCGGAAATCGAAACCGCCGCGCGCGCGGCAAGAGCGCACGACTTCATCCTGAGCCTGCCGCAAGGCTATGACACCGTGATCGGCGATCGCGGCATCCGCCTATCCGGCGGGCAACAACAGCGTTTGGCGCTGGCGCGTGCCCTCTTGAAAGACCCTCCCGTTCTCATTCTGGATG
>CAYTZP010000004.1:7386-76085 GCA_964442685.1 uncultured Thiobacillus sp. | reverse complement strand
GTGTCAAATCGCCCTGCGCGGGCGTGGATGGAAGCGTTGCAGTTTGCGGAATCTGGCTGGATAAAGGCCGGGTTTGCGATGTTTTCGGTTGTGATGTTTGTGGTTGCGTAGTTGGTACCGGCGGCAAAACCTGCGCGGCTTCTGCCGCCACGGCTCCTGCCAACAGCACACCGCGCCGATCCATCACACTGACTTGCGCTGCCTGCAAGCCAGGCACACTGCCCGCCACCATCAGACGCACCGCTTCCAGTTGCGCGGCGGGCAGCACCGTCCCATCCGCCAAGGTCAGCATCACCGAGGCGGCGGGCGACACTGCCTCACGCAGAAAGGCGCTTTGTTTTGGCAGCGCCAGGTGTACCCGCGCCGCCGCCACGCCCTCCAGCAGCGCAAGCGACTGCGCCAACTCGGCTTCCAGCGTGCGCTGTCTCGCCAGTTGCTCCTGGAATGAAGACAAGCCGAGACGCATGGCAGATTGCGCCTCATCTGCGCCCTGCGCTTTGGGCACACCGGCGATGGCCAGACGATATCTGGCCAGATGCAGATGGTTTTCCGGCACCTCGATTGCGCCGTCTGCGCTATTCAGCCGGTAGGGAATATCCAGCTGCTCAAGCACGGCCACAACCTGGCCGCCCTCCTTGTCCGCCAATCCGGAAAACAACACACGATAGTCGGCGTCATGCATCCAGCGCCACACGCCCAAGCCTGCAATCACAATGACAACGGGCAACAAGCCCCAATGCCAGTAGCGGCGCCACCCGGCATTCGACCCAGTTCCGCTCCAGAAACTCATCACAGCCATCCGCTCACAGTCCTCTCTGCCACGCCCGTCCAAGCGCCAAGTTGGTTCCCCGATTATAACGACCTAACGGACATGGCGAATGCCGCCCCGCCCCTTATGAAACCCCTGTGCGCCGTGTCCGTTCCCCCACCCCGCCCTCCCCCGCAAGCGGGAGAGGGGGACAGGGTCACGCTAAGGAACCGATGGGCGGCATACCAAACGCATGGCACGCTGGGGAATCCCAGATTGATCGGCAGATTGTCAAATAGTGTCGAGCGGCGAAAAAAACCCGCGCCCATCTGTATTCTTCGCATCAGATTCTGGCTGTAGTTATTCACGTTGCGGGCAACAGATATAACCGGCGCACAAATTAACCACAACATCGAAGCGGAGAAAACATGACTAACGGAAAATCTTTGAACATTCATCCTATTGGCCTGAGCCAGAATGAAATGCGCATGCTGAAAAGCATCTGTCACGTCTCCAGCCTGTCGGCACTGCGCCATCGTCGTTACAAGCTGGAGGCCAGCGGACTTGATTCCGACATTTTCATCGTCAACGGCGACTGTCCGCTATCGCTTGACGCCTGGCAAGCTCGTCTGGATCGCGACGAAAAACCTACCCTGTTCCTGAGCAAAGACGGTCAGGCAGCACAAGCCAATGTCGTAAGCCGCCCGCCCATTCCATCCCGCCTGTTGTCGGCGCTGGATTTCGCTACATGTTAAGCCGGAGAGCAGAACGGGATTTTTTTGATTTTTTCAAATCGTCAAACAGCAATCTGTCGCGTGACGAAGAACATTCGGCGCACGACGCCTTGACCACTGCATCGCGCTCGCTGGATATTGACGTCGCCATTGCCGCGCACGAAAACTGGAAGATGCGTCTGAAAGCCTGCATTTCCGGCACATCAACCGAGCAGTTTCGCCCCGAGATCATCTGCTGCGATGACCAATGCGATCTCGGCAAGTGGATTTATCGTGACGGCGAGAAATATTTGGGTAAATACGTTACTTTTGCCGACCTCAAGGCAACCCACAAAATGTTTCATTACACCGCTTCAAACATCGTCACCATGCAGCAGGCAGGCAACACCAGCGAAGCCCATGCACTGCTGGAAGGCGAGCTTGCAAAGTTGAGCGAAAAAATCCGCAAACGTCTGAGCGACATGAAGGCGCTAAGTTAACCTGGATATTTCACCACAGGGCACAGCCACACCTCGCTTCCCCTCGCAAACCGATACACAACAAGGCAGCCGCGTTGATACGGCTGTCTTTTTTATCGTTGAAATGTTGTTCCAGAGCAGGCCAAAAGTGTGTCCAAGTGTGGCGATTGTCAAACATTGTCACAGGACGAAATTTCGCAGAAAACCTGTGTAATCTGAACACATATCAGCAGGCAATCATGTTTCAGACAGACAACAAAACCTGCGGCAAAACCGGACACGAGGACACGCATCATGACCAGCAATCGTTTATTTCACATCCTGCCAATCGGCCTGAACGCAGCCGAGTTACGCGTGCTGAGAAGTTTGTCAGAGCTTTCCAGCCTGTCCGAACGGACGCGCGCTTACGCGCTGTGCGACAAGGCACATGAACAAGCAGATATTTGCCTGGTCAACGCGGATGACGAGGTTTCGCTAAACGCCTGGCGCAGCGCCAACAGCCAGCAGCCTCTACCCAGCCTGTTCTTGAGTACCCACGAAATCACGATTGAGCACTACCCCGTGCTGCGTCGGCCAGTGATTCCGGCGCGCCTGCTATCCACGCTGAACAAGCTGCAAATTAAGCCAAAGGATGAAGCCATGACCGAAGAAATCGAAATTCACGACATCTACCCATCCAGCCAGATGAGTGTCAACGCCCTGTCCGGCGCAAGCCAACACGCCAAAGCCCCCGGCGTGCGCGTGCTGGTTGCCAACCGCAGCGGCAAAATCCGTCGCCAGGTCGCGATCAGCCTCAAGCCCTATTGGGTTAGCGTGGAGTTTGCCGAAACTGCTGACGAGGTTTCCCGCAAACTGTCCGCATCGTTCTACGATCTGATTTTCCTCGACACCGAATTTGCCGATCAAGACGGTATCCAGCTTTGCAAAAGCATCAAGGCCGACAAGTTGCACGCCAACGCCCCGGTCATCATGCTTGACCGCCAGGCTTCGATTTACCGTCGTATGCTGGCTGCGCTGGCCAAAAGCGACACCTACCTGCCCATGCCGATCCGCCGTTCCGAATTCGACGATTGCCTGAACAAGCATCTGAACATGATCCGTGGCGCAATTGACCCGTATAATTCCAGGAGCATATCCATAACCCATCAGGCTGCATGACCCCCTCCCCCCCAAAGCCAGGCGCAATAGACGAATCCACCATACGACAAGCCCTGTGCGCCGGGGAGCTGGAATATTTTTATCAGCCCAAAGTCAATTTCATCAATGTTTGCGTCTCCGGCGCCGAGGCGCTGATCCGCTGGCGGCAGCCGGATGGCGGCCAGGTAGCACCGGCAGAATTCATCCCCATTGCCGAGCAAAGCAGTCTGATTACCGATATCGTCACCGGCATGTTTCCGCGTCTGCTGGATGACATTGCCGTGATCGAAAAATACCGTCCCGGCCTTCAGATCACCTTTAACGCCTCGCCGCTGGACTTTGCCTCGGACAAACTGACCAATCTGATTCTGGATGCCCTGGCAGACCGGCAAATCAAACCCGGCCAACTCGGGATTGAGCTGACCGAAACCGCCAGCGCGCGGGACATCGACGAACTGGCGGAAAAACTCGGCCTGCTGGCCAGTCATGGCATCGGCATTTCCATGGATGATTTTGGTACCGGGTATTCTTCACTCGATCTGTTGAGCAAATTGCCCTTTACCTGCGTCAAGCTCGATCAGGGCATGGTGCGCCGCATTGCCCAATCCAGCAAAAGCGCCGCTGTGGTCGAGGCCAGCATCAAACTGGCGCACAACATGAAAATCAACATCATGGCCGAAGGCATTGAATCCGCCTCCGAGTTTGGCGACCTGATCAAGCTGGGCTGCCAGCAAGCCCAGGGTTACTGGATCAGTCCGCCGCTGCCGCTCATGGAGTTTGTGGACTTCACCCTGAACAGCCCCAGGTGGGGGTGCTCTCCCGCCAACCAGCCCTCAATTTAGGCATTTTCAGCCAGGCGTTCCAGACGATAGCCGTGCCCGTAAATCGAGCTTAGACGCCAGCCGTTTTCCGGATATAGCCCCAACTTGACCCGTACCCGGCTCACATGGGTATCCACCGTGCGCGTGTTGATATCCGGGTTTGTGCCCCACACCGCTGCCAGCAGATTGGCGCGAGACACCAGTTCCCCCTGATGTTTGACCAGATACAGCGCCACATCAAATTCGCGCTCGGTCATTTTCGCGTCTGCGCCATCCAGCAAGGCGGCGCGCCCCTGCACGTTGAGCGAAAAACGCCCATAGTCGGTAGGCTCTTCGATTTTCTGTGCCTGGAAACGCCGCTCAAGCGCTTTTAAGCGGGCGAGAAATTCCGGCTTTTGGGCGGGTTTGACCAGATAATCGTCCGCCCCCTGTTCCAGCGCCCGGACGATATGATCCTGGCTGGACATGGAGGTCAGGAACAGCACCGGGCGACTCGTGCCAAACTGGTTACGCAACCACAGCAGCACGTCTTCCCCGGTAATGTCGGGCAGCACCCAGTCCAGCACGTACAAATCAAACGGCTCATCACTGACCCCCTTGATGAAAGCGTGCCCGCTGGCAAAGCGTTTGCAGGTATGCATCGTGCCTTCCAGGCAAGCCAGCAGGCGCTCGGCCTGGGCGTCTTCATCTTCAAGCAAGGCTATTTTCATTATTTTCAGTGTCCAGGTTAATTGTTTGCAATATTAGACATTACTCCGCCTGCCAGGACCTGGCGCGGGGCACGGTGATGTAGATCGTTGAAAACCGACACATCAGTCCAGCGTCGGTAGCGAAACACAAAAACGCGCGCCCTGCCCCGGCGGGGATTCGGCGCTGACCTCGCCACCATGTTTCTCCGCGACAATGCGCACGAAATAAAGCCCCAGCCCCGCCCCCTTGGTCTTGGACTGATCCTCGCCCTCTATCCGCGAAAATCGCCTGAACAGCCTGGGCAGATCTTCCGCCGCAATACCCGGGCCGTTGTCCTGCACGCAGAACATCGCCTTGCCGGATGCGTTCACGGACAGCTCCACACTCACCAGCCCGCCCTCCGGCGCATATTTGATTGCATTCTGAATCAGGTTGACGGCCATGCGCTCCAACAAACCAAACTCGCCCCTGATCCACACCGGGTACTCGCTAATCCGTCTAGTCAGATTCACTTTCTTGGCGCGCGCCAGGTCATACACTGCATCTGCCGCCTGATGCGACAGCCCGGCAATGTCCAGCTCCGCAAATGCGGATTCATCTGCGGTTTCAGCGCGTGCGACCGACAGGAATTCTTCCGCCATGCCATATGCCCGCATCACTTGATGCCGCAGGTTGGTCAATTCAGCCGGACTCAAATTACCCTGGCTTGCCATATCCATGGCCAGGGACAGCGGCGCACGCAGGTCGTGCGACAAGAACGCCAGGGTCTCGCGCTTTTCCGCCTCCAGCCGTTTGACTTCGCTGATATCCATCAGGTTGATGACCTTGCTGATACCGGATTCGCTGTCTTCTGCCGACACCACATCTGTTTGATCCATCATCAGCGGCAGTCCTTCCACACTCCTGATTTCACGCTGCTTTTCCACTGCCAGCAAACCCGAGCTTGCGGTCGGCGGGGTATCCGGCTCAAGTTGCATCCATTTGCTTGCACGTTGATTCATCAGCCGAATCCGGCCATTCTTGTCCAGCGCCACTACGCCGTGCGGCATCCCCTCCAGCACCTGATCAACCAGCTTGCGCAAACGTCTGAGCTGGCTGGAAGCGCTCTGAATATCGGCAATACGCGATTCGAATACATCGTCTGCGCCGCTGGCTTCAGTCTCGGCCGCAACACCGCCAACCACAGACCATTTCATGTCCTGCTTGAGGCTGTCCAGTTCCCTGTCGATATAGCGGCTGGCGGCCTCCAGTCTGCGCCAGCTCCACACCGGGTAGGCGATCAGAATCGCCAGCAGCGCGCCAGACGGCGGAAACCAGTAGCTCGTCAGATGCGGCAAAGTTATGGCCAGTGCTGCCACCGCCAGAAACAGCAGCACGCTGGCAAACAAGCCGGCACGCGGATTGAGGTTGGACAATACGGGAACCGTCGCCAGGCTCAGTATCAGGGTCAGCGTCATCGCCATCCAGGCCGGCAGACTGCCAATCAGGGTTTGCTGCCGAAAAGCCTCAAAAATATTGGCATGTACCTCCACCCCGGGCATCCCTTCAGCCAGTCCTGAAACTGGCGTCGGCAGGCGGTCGCCCAATCCGACAGCAGTCGCCCCGACCAGCACAATCTTGTCCTTGAGCATCCCGGCGGGATAATTGCCGGTCAATACCTGCGTATACGACAGGGTGAGAAAATGCCCGGCACCGCCAATGAATGGAATGCGCTGGTAGCCCTCCCGTATCAATTTGTAATGGGAGCCTGCGCGCGCGGCGGCATTACCCAGCACCACCGGTTTTTGCGCCGCCAGCCCGTAGATAGCCTCTGTGAAATGCGGCCAGTAAGCATCGCCCAAGCCCTCGCGCAGGTAAAAACCTCGCGCAATGCCATCATCCTCAATTTCAACGTGAACCCGGCCAGTCGCCGCAGCAGATTCGGCCAGCAACGGCAATGCGCCAGCTTCGACAAGCTCGCCTTGCAGACGCCCCTGCTCGATCACCACCGGCAACACGACGTTGCCTGCCCTGGCAATCGCCTGCGCAAGCTCCTGATCGCCAATCTGATCCGAGGCGTCCGGTTCGGCAAACAGGATATCCAGCGCGATAACGCGCGCGCCTTCAGCGTGAAGACGATCGACCAGGGCGGCGTGAATGCGCCGTGACCAGGGCCAGCGCCCCAACTGCGAGAGGCTTTCCTGATCTATGGCAACGATAACGACATCGTCCGGTGCTGCCTTGCTGACTGCACGCTGACCGATGTCGTAAAGCAGATTGTCAAAGCGCGTAAGCGCGCCTGAGAGCGACGCCGACAAGGCCACCGTAGCCAGAATGAGCGCCGTTATCCAGCGTTCGTTAAAAAAACCTTTCACTGACCGGAATGTTTTTCGTGTTGGGCTTATTTAGCGATTTCAACCGGAAACAGCGCCATCTCGCCGACCGAGCCATCCTGATCAACAATCTGCGCGGCAAAATAATAGCTGCCCGGCGCGGGTTTGGCGGTTTTGAACAACGCGCCTTCCAGCCTGCCTTGCCATAAAACTTCCTCGAAAGTCTTGCCTTTGGCAAAGGTCACCAGATACTGTCCGCCACCTTGCAAGGCGGGCAGGGCGATGCGAAGCTCCTTGTCATCCAGCTCGATTTTGCTGGTTTGCACAGGCGGCGCCGGCGGCGTCAAGCGGTATTCAAAATGGCGCGTCAGGGAATACGGCCCCTGCTCGCCACTGCCGGCAATACTGGCCACACGCCAATAACGCTCGCCGCGATGCTGGGCAGGGTCGATATCCAGCCAGGTCGAAGTCACCACCTGCTCGCTCACGTCTTTGCTGAACGCGCGATCAGCCGAAACCTGCACCCGGTATTTTTCCGCCTCGGCAGCAGCGCGCCAATTCAGACGCGGCCTGGCATGACGGGTGAAAACTTCCTTGATGAGTTCGAAAGTATCGACCGCAGGCGGCAAGGGGTGGGCATCCACTTCGAAGGCGTGCTGGCTATCCAGTCCCTGCAAGCCTTTGTCGTCCACGCCGCGCATACGCAGGACATAGCGCCCGTCCGGCAGATCGGCAAAGCGCAACCTGCCGCTCGTCAGACGCGTATCAGCCTGCGCAACAATGGTTTCAAATTTTGCATCAGGTGCAATCTGTCCAAACCAGCCCTGCACCCCTGCTTGCTGCGGCACCGCAAAGTCCAGCGGATAACGCTCAAAACGCACTGGCAAATACCCCAGCGCAGGCGCGGCCGGCAGTGCAACCGGGGCGATCGGGGGTTTGCCCTGTTCGGCCAGGGTGCCCATGGCACGATCAACCGCCACTTCAGCGGCTGCCGCAACAACGCTTACCCGGCCTTCCAGGGTTTCTTCACGCATGATGCCGGACGCATCCGCGCCCACCCGGAACACAGTGCCGCGCACCGCCGCAATGGCCGATGGCGTGATGACTTCAAGCCGGTTGCCGGTGCGCTTGAGCGGATTTGCAAACACTTCGGTTTGTCCTCGGTTCAGCCGCACCCGCGTATCAACCATGGCGCCGTTGGCATAAACACTCACGGTATCCAGTTTCAGCACGCTATCGGGCTGCACCACCACGCGCGAACCATCGGCAAACACCAATGCAGCAGAGCTGTTTGACGCAGTGCGAATTTCGCTCCCCACCTTGAGCTGCTCGCCTTTTGCCAGCAAACGGCCTGGCTGCCCTGGCGCCAACACTTCTGCCTGGCCGGATACAGACACCACGTCTGCCGACGCAGGTTGCTGGCGCAGCCAGTTGTATGGAATACGCAATTTGCCGCTGGGCTGCAAACGGCGCGGATCGGCAATATTGTTGTGTTTCTGCAACTTCTGCCAGTCCGAGGCGCTAATCATGTAACGCGCTGCAACGCTGCCCAGGGTATCGCCCGGCCTGATCTTGTACTGCCAATCCGGCACTCCCGCCTGCACAGCCAGCGCCAGTCCAGGCATGATCAGTCCGGGCAGCAGCAAGCCCAGCGTTGTCAGCGTGTTGTTCATACGACCGCATCCTCCATTCGCTCCAGACGGTAGCCCTGCCGATAGACCGAAGTCAAGCGCCAGCCTTTCTCGGGCAGCAGGCTTAACTTGGCGCGCAGGTGGCTGATATGCACATCGACCGTGCGGGTATCTATATCGGGACTGGAACCCCACACAACCTGAATCAGATGACCGCGCGGCAGCAACTGGCCGATGCGGCTGAACAGGTAGAGTGCCAGTTCGGTTTCCTTCTCGGTCAGTTTCACCGGGGCTTCTTCGACGATAAAACGGCGCGCGCCAAAATCCACCAGAATCGAGCCGAAGTCCTGCACTGGCTCGGGGCGGATTTTGGCCGCACAGCGGCGTGCAACGGCATGCAAGCGCGCAATCAGCACCGCCTTGGAAGGCGGTTTGATCACATAATCATCCGCCCCTGCCTGCATGATCGCCACCACATCTTCTTCGGCATCGCGCGCGGTGAGAAAAATCACCGGCGGCATGATGCCTTTGAGCTTGAGGTTGGCCATGACTTCCGGCCCGGACATATCCGGCACCATCCAGTCAAACATGCAAAGATCAAAACGTGTCTCCGCCATGGCGCGCAAGCACTCGCGCCCTGATCTGAACCACTCCACTTCATGCCCGGCTTCTTTTAACCAGGCCACGACCGACGGCGCAAAACCGGCGTCGTCCTCCAAAAAGGCGATTCTCATCTGTTGGCTTTTCTCCGTAACCGGAATTTGTATGAATTGTTTTTGCATGGCCATGATTGTTTTTGCATTTGCTCTTGGCGGCAACAGGCGTTTGTACCAAACAAGGCAAGCAACTGAAAAGAATTGTAAAACCCGGCTTAAATAAGCGCCTTTTCTATCAGGCAAAAAACAGATAAGCCACGCCGATGGCGGCGACAAACCCGCCCAAATCGGCGATGAGGCCGCAAGCAACCGCATGGCGGATACGCTGTATGCCCACCGCGCCAAAATACACCGCCAACACATAAAAAGTCGTCTCGGTACTGCCCTGGATAATCGAAGCCAGCCGCCCGGCAAAAGAATCCGCGCCATGCGTCTGCATGGTGTCGATCATCATGGCGCGCGCGCCGCTGCCGGATAGCGGTTTCATCAATGCCGTTGGCAGGCCGTCGACAAAACGCGTGTCCCAGCCCATTTGCAGCGCCAGCCAGCGCATTCCGTCTGTGAGCAATTCCAGCCCGCCGCTGGCGCGAAACACGGCGATGCCAACCAGCATGGCAACCAGGTAGGGGATGATGGTCACTGCGGTTTGAAAGCCTTCTTTCGCGCCTTCGATAAACGCCTCGTAGGCATTCACTTTCCGGATCAGGGCGCCGCCAAGGAACACCACTACCACCGAGAACAGGATGAAATTGGACAGCAAGGACGACTGCTGCTGCATGGCCTCGGCCGGCAAGCTGTGAAAATACACGGCCAGCCCGGCCACGGCAGCGGTCATGCCGCCAAAATACAGCAAAGTAATCGGATCAAACAGACGGATGCGCTGGAAAAATGCCGTGGTCAGCAGCCCGATCAGAGTACCGCAGTAGGTTGTGATCAACAGCGGGATAAACACATCGGTCGGATCAGCCGCCCCCATTTGCGCGCGGTAGGTAAAAATCGTTACCGGCAGCAATGTAACCGAGGCTGTATTGATCACCAGAAACAATATCTGCGCGTCGCTCGCCGTGTCTTTGGACGGGTTTAGCGTTTGCAGCTCTTTCATGGCCTTGATGCCCAAAGGCGTTGCGGCATTGTCCAGCCCCATGACGTTTGCCGCCATATTCATGGTAATTGCGCCCAGCGCGGGGTGGTTGCGCGGCACATCGGGAAACAGTCGCACAAACAGCGGCGCCAGCAGCTTTGTCAGCAATGCCAGAAAACCGGCACGCTCGCCCACTTTCATCACCCCCAGCCACAAGGCCATCACGCCGGTCAGGCCGAGCGCAATTTCAAACGCGGTTTTGCTGCTGTCGAATACTGCTTTCATCAAGGCGGCAAAGATTCCGCTGTCGCCTGCCACCACAAACTGGAATAACGCGATTACAAACGCAGAAAGAAAAAACCCGACCCAAATCGCGTTAAGCATTGACCCAGCCTGTTACCGTCAGCAACAGTCCCGCCACGACCCACACCATCAGACCGCGCCAGATCATGCTGACCGCGCTGTCGATCTGCTCAGCGTCCGGCGGCTCGCCCGAACCAATTCCGGTTTGCTCCTGATCGAGTCTGACCCCCATGGCGCCAGCACCGGCAGACACAACCACGCCCTCTTCAGCATCCGGCCACAGTGTTGACCGCGTGCGCCAGCCATACATGGCATCTTCAAAATTGCCTGCCACGGCGTAAGTCATGGCTGTCAGCCTGGCCGGCAGCCAGTTCAACAGATGAAACAGCAAATCAGGCCATTTGTGAAAACCTTCGCTGGCATCGCCCAGGCGTCGCGTCAGCACGGACGACAACCGGTACAGCACAGCGCCCGCCGGTCCCAGCAGCACAAACCAGCACAGCACGCCAAAGGTCTGGCGCAGACTGTGCCCGAACAATCGCGCAATGGTTTGCCCGGCAATCGTCTGCACCTGCGGCGTTGTGTGTGCATCGTCGGCCTGCAAGCCGCGCCAGTCGGCCAGTTTGGCTTGCGCCGCCTGAACTTCTCCGGCGCGCAGCAAAAGCGCGATTTCTTCCGCCTTCAAGGCGTAATACTTGAACCCGGCCGTCGCGTAAAGCACCCCGACCGACCAAGCCCAGGCCAGCGGCGTCCATAGCTGGGCAAGCCAGTGCGCAATCCACGCCGCCAGCAAAACCGGCACCAGCACGGCGCAACACCAAGCCAGAAAACCGTGCGACGGCTCGCCGCCATCCAGTTTCTCGCGCAAAAAAACAACCAGCCTGGCAAACGTCTGATAGAACGAAAACGGGGATCGGCGCGGTCTCCAGTGTTCGAGCGCAAACGCTGTCAGCAGGCTGAAAAAACTCATTCGACGGCCACCTCCACCACCAGCTCGCCGACGCTGGAAGGCTTGCCGGATGGGCGATATATCTCCAGTGCAGGCATGGTTAGTTCGCGGCCTTGGGTTTGCAGATGATCGTGCAATGCCTGGTAGGCCTTGCTCGGCGCCAGCATGGCTCCGGCGCGCACGCGCGCGGCCAGCACTTTTCTGCGCGGAACGGTTTCCAGATGCAACCCTTCAGGCAATTTCGCATCTTGCGCCACGCGGTAGCCGGTCAAGGCGCGCTGCTCGGGCGTGAGCGTCTTGCGCGGATCGGTTTGCAGCAAGGTCATGGTGTCGCCCGGCTCTATCCCGGCTTGTTTCAACAGGGCAAAGACTTTGCCCTGGGTTTTGGGCAGCTTGCCCAGATCCCCCTGATGAACCAGATAAGCGAAAACATGCGGGCCGGATTCGCCCTCGCTGATACTGGCTGAATTAAACCCGCCCCACCACCAGTACACCCCCACAATCGGCAATACAAATGCCAGCAGAAAAGGCTTCCACTGGGTTTTGAAAAAATCCTGCAACAAGGCGCATCTCCATCAATGTTTCAGCGAAGATAGCATAGGCTGGCCATGCTGTAGCGCTCTGCCTATAATGAGCACAATCGTGTCCTTATTGCGGAGACAAGCATGTTGCGCTTGCTAAACCTGATCGGGCTGTTGCTTGCATTTACCCTTGTCCATGCCGCCGAACCGGCTGTGTCGGTGCCAATGAAAGCCCAACGCATCGGCACGCACAGTTATTACATTCAAGGTTTGTCTGGCGCCGCATCAAGGGAAAACCAGGGTTTCATGTCGAATGCAGGCTTTGTCGTCACCCGCGCCGGGGTGGTGGTGTTTGACACCCTGGGCACCCCGGCACTGGCGGAAAACATGCTGGCGCTGATCCGCAAAGTGACCCGGCAACCCGTCAAGATTGTCATCATCAGCCACTACCATGCCGACCACTACTATGGCGCCCAAGTATTCAAGGCGCAGGGGGCGGAAATCTGGGCGCATCGCAATGCCGAAGGGCAGACCCGCACCGAAAACGCCGCCCTGCGTTTTGCACAACGCAGCGAGGTGTTGTTCCCCTGGGTGAATAAAAACACCCGCCTGACCGAGGCCGACAAGTTTCTTGAGGGTGACACCGACTTTACCCTGGGCGGCGTGCATTTCAATATCCGTCATGTCGGCCCGGCACACAGCGACGAAGACCTGGCTCTACTGGTGAAACAGGATCGCGTCCTGTTCGCGGGTGATCTGGTGTTCAAGGGGCGCGTGCCTTTTGTCGGCGAAGCGGACACCCGGGCCTGGTTAAACTCACTCGATAAATTGATTGCGCTGAAACCGCGCGTACTGGTTCCCGGTCACGGCGCCGCCAGCACCACCCCGCTGAAAGACTTGACCCTGACCCGCGACTATCTCAATTTTGTGCGCCACGAGATGGGCAAGGCGGTCAACGAACTGATACCTTTCGAAGAGGCTTACAACCGCACCGATTGGTCTCGTTACCGCAACATGCCTGCATTTGAACAGGCCAACCGCCCCAATGCTTACAACACCTACCTGTTGATGGAGCGGGAAACGCTGAAATAATCGCGCTGGGGCAATCTCGCTGAAGCAATCACGCCCTGGACAAGCGGAAATCCCGCCATCAGAACGCATAGGTTTTGCCAAACAGTTCCTTGATTGCCTCTGGCGGCATGGGCTTGCCAACCAGATAACCCTGAATTTCGTCACACTTGCATGTCTTGAGGTAGCTGGCAACTTCGGGGGTTTCCACGCCTTCTGCCACCACGCGCAAGCCCAGCGAATGCGCCAGGCGGATAATGGCCAGGGTGATTTCAGCGTCTTCCTTGTCGGTCAGGATATCCTGCACGAAACTTTTGTCGATTTTCAGCACGCTGATCGGCAGGCGCTTGAGCTGCCGCAGGTTGGAATGCCCGGTGCCAAAATCATCGATCATCATTTCAATGCCGCTGCCGCCCATCTCGGCCAGCACCTGCAAGGTCACGACCGGATTTTCCATCGCTGTGCTTTCGGTGATTTCCAGCCCGAGAAATTCCGGACTCATGCCGGTATCCTTAACCACGCCAAGAATATCCTGCGCCAAACCGCCGTGCGAAAACTGGCGCGGCGACAGATTTACCGATACCGCAGGCGGATTCAGCCCGGCAGCGTTCCACTCCACCCAGTGCTTGCAGGCTGTTTTCACCACCCAATGACCAATCGGCACGATGAGGCCGGTTTCCTCGGCAACCGGGATGAATTTATCCGGGCTGACAATGCCTTTTCCGCCTTCGCCAAACCAACGGATCAAGGCTTCCATGCCACAGACCTTGCCGGTGCGCAAATCTACTTTGGGTTGGTAAAGCAAGGCAAAATCTTCGTTCCGGATGGCCTGGCGCAAGCCGTTCTCGATTTGCAGCTGCTCGTGCGCCTGGGCATTCATGTCGTCGCTGAAATACTCAAACCCGCGCCGATGTTGCTTGGCCTGATACATGGCCAGATCAGCCTGACGCAACAGGGTGTTGGCATCGGTACCATCGTCCGGACAAACGCTGATGCCGATACTGGCGGAAATGGAATAGCGAATGCCGTCAATTTCGAACGGCGCGGATAGCGACTCAATCAGCTTTAACGCAACCCGGCGCGCCGCCCGCTGCGTTCTGGGGTGGCTCATTACCACGGCAAACTCATCCCCGCCCAGGCGTGCGACAAAATCATCGCTGCGCAAGGCATCGCTCAAGCGACCGGCCACAATCCGCAACACCTCGTCTCCCACCTCGTGCCCGCGCGAGTCGTTGATGTTTTTGAAGCGATCCAGGTCAATAAAAAGCAGCGACACTTGTCCGCCATTGCGCTGACACATGGCAATGGATTGCTCCAGATACAGCTGGAAAAACGAGCGGTTGGCCAGTCCGGTCAGCGGGTCGTGGTTGGCCAATTTGTCCAGACGCTGCTCGGATTCGCGGCGTTCTGACAGGGCCGCCACCACCAGCAAACCGCCGATCGCCGCACTGATCAAAGTAATCTGGAGTGACAGCACGTCAAACATGGGCAGCTGTCCGATCGACCCGATCAGCATTGCATCGCTGGCAATGCGGGCGATGGCGGCAAACAGCACCACGGTGGCTACCGCCCCGGCTGTAAAGCGCAGCGCGATCCACAACACCAACGGAAACAGCAGAAACCTGCCAAGATCACCGTACTGTTCCTGGTACATGAACAGCAACCAGGTCATCAACAGCACTGCCAGCACGACTGGAACCCACTCCAGCCTGAAGACTCTGCGCTCCAGCCGCCAGCCCAGCCGGTTGGCCGTCAGCAGCGCCGGCGCCAGCACCACGGCACCAGAAACATCGCCCGACCACCATGCCCAGAGCGCCATCCAGAACTGCCCATCCGGCATATTGCCGAGATAGCGCAAACCCGTTACACCAAATCCGGCTGACACCGCCGCCGATAGCGGAACCGCCAGCAAAAGGAATTTGCTTACATGGGCAATGTTGCCAAAAAGAACTTCGCTGCTCTGGTATTTTGGCGAGAGTTGATAGACCAGCCAGGCGCCAAGTGTTGAACCGGCTGCAATGGATAACAACGGCATCCAGCCAACCAGCTGGTAGTTGACGGCCAGCGCACCAAAAAACACGCCAATGACGCCCGGCTTGCCAAAGCGGATGGCCGCAGCGGCCGCGACCCCGGCAGCAGGCCACAGCACCGAAACTACTCCGACATAAGTGCCGATGAGCAAACCCAACTGCCCCGCCAGATAATACCCCAGCGCCGTCGCCAGAACGATCAACACCGAATTCTTCAATGGAGGCATCGGGATGGCACCTGTGTCAGGATGTCGTCATCAGTTCTCGGGACGATGGTCTAATTCAGCGCGCACCGACTCCAGCGCATCTTTCAGGGTTTCTTCTTGCAGGCTGTTGAGCTGTTCTGCCAGCATTTCTGCGGCATCAATGGTGTCCTCGTCGTCCGGCAGGGTGTCGCTATCCAGATTGGCCACCAGCACCGCCGCCGCACCCACTACTTGCAGCAGTTTTTGCCGTTCGCCCATCAGCAGTTCTATCTCCCTGCGCAACAGGTTCACCTCGGCATCTTCCAGCGTATGAACGCTCATATTCCTCCCGGATTACGCATATCGTTATGTCTGAGTCGCAGTTTACTACTGATGCTGTCTAACCTTACAAGTGTTGTTGCGCAAATCGGCGGCGCGATCGAGCCGCAGGATTTACGCGATAATGCCGACTTTCGCGTCTTCTACAATTTACCCAGTGCCAGGACTATACCCAGACATCGCGCCGCATCGGCAAGGATTATTGCCAACCGGCACGCCGCACTGCCTTTATTGGGAAGAAAGCGGCAACCCGCACGGCGTGCCCGTGTTATTCCTGCATGGCGGCCCCGGCTCGGGAACCTCAGCCATGCAGCGGTGCTTTTTTGACCCCGCGTATTACCGCATCATCCTGTTTGACCAGCGTGGTGCGGGCAAATCCACGCCTTACGCCAGTCTGGAAAACAACACCACCCCGCATCTGATTGCCGATATTGAACTGCTGCGCCAGCATTTGGGCATCGAACAATGGTTGATCTTTGGTGGCTCATGGGGATCGACCCTGGCGCTGGCCTACGGCGAAGCACACCCGCAAGCCTGCCTGGGGTTTGTGCTGCGCGGTATTTTTCTCTGCCGCAAAAGTGAAATCGACTGGTTTCTGTATGGCCTGCGCGCAATTTTTCCGGAAGCCTGGCGGGCGTTTGCCGAGCATATTCCTGAGGCCGAACGCCATGACCTGCTCACCGCCTATCACGCTCGCCTGACCCATGCCGACCCCGAAATTCACCTGCCCGCCGCACGCGCCTGGGCGCATTACGAGGCCGCCTGCTCCACCCTGTTACCCAGCGAAAAACTCATTGCCAATTTTGCATCGGATGCGGTGGCGCTGTCGCTGGCGCGCATCGAGGCGCATTACTTCATGCATGATATTTTCCTGCCCGAAAACAGTCTGCTGGACAATCTGCACACCATCCGCCACCTGCCTTGTGTGATTGTGCAGGGACGTTACGACGGGGTATGTCCTATCGTGACTGCTGACGAACTGGCGCGCGCCTGGCCAGAGGCGTTTTATGAAATCGTGCCGGATGCGGGGCACTCGGCATTTGAGCCGGGGATCGCCGCTGCGCTGATCGAAGCCACCAATGCTTTCAGGGACATACTGGGAAACCCCGGCAAGACAGCGCGTGGCAAGGCGCGCAAGGATATTCACTAATGGCGCTGTCCCGATTTGTGTTTGACGCAAGCGCAGAAAACTTCTCGCGTCTGGTGCTGGAAAACTCTCAACGCGGGCTGGTGCTGGTGCACTTCTGGACGCCCAAGGCGGGGCCCTGCATGATTTTGATGCCGCGTCTGGTCAGGCTGGCAAGCGAATATGGCGGGAAATTCCTGCTGGTAATGCTGAATACCGATGAACTCGGCCGCATCGCGCGCGACTTCGGCGTAAACAGCGTGCCCACGGTCAAATTCTTCCGTCATGGTCAAGTGGTGCATACCGTGCATGGCGCCGAATCCGAGCAAAGTTTCCGCGATCACCTCACCCGCTTCATTGTCAAGGACAGCGTCAACCTCTATGCGCAAGGGCTGGTTTCCGGCCAGTCCGGACAATTTGAAGAGTCGCGCCGCCTGCTGGCCGCAGCGGCAGTCGCCGAGCCTGACAATCCGGCCATTCCGCGTGATCTGGCCAAGCTGTTATGGGCAAACGGCGAACACGAACAAGCCCTGCGCCTGCTGGAAAGCCTGCCGCAAAGCCTGCGTAGCAACACGGAACTCGCGCATTTGCATGCGCATTTTGCGCTGGCACTGACCGCCATGAACGCCGATCCGGAAACATGCGACACCCCGGCAACTGAGGCCGCCGAATTGTTTCAACAAGCCGCCCGCAAGCTGGCTGATGACGACCTGGCAGGCGCACTGGACAAGCTGCTTGAGCTGAACGCGCAACATCCCGACTACAACAACGGTCTACCGCGCCAGGCGCTGCTTGCGCTATTCGAACATCTGGGTTCGGATCATGCACTGACCAGGCAATATCGCGCCAGGCTGGCACAGGCAAACAGTTGAAGACGTTTTCTCATCCCGCTTTTATCCCATACCATGAGCTTATCCGTCTGAGTGCTGGCGGATGTCATCCGCAACGCCTGAACGACATATCGGCACAGCTGGATATTTACCATGCTCACAACGGCAAGCCCCTGCGCTTTTCTGCACAGGCCAAGCCCGCCACCGCGCATGAATATGAGGAGCACATCGCGGCAACCGGCGTTGTGCCGACCCGCGAGGACAACCTGCATGACTATCTGAACGCTTTGGTGTGGCTGCGTTTCCCGCAGCTGAAATCCGCCATCAACTGGCGGCATTGCGAATTGATCAAACAATCCGGCAGCGAACGCAAGCAACGCGGCAAAGCCCGCGACCGCCTGACACTGCTGGACGAGAGCGGCGCGCTGGTAGCCTCCGGTCGGCAAGACTTGCTGGAGATGTTGAGTGGCAAACTCTGGTCTGAATTATTCTGGCAAGCGCGTAACGCCGTCGAGCAGCACATGCTATTCATCGTCATCGGCCACGGCCTGCTGGAAAAATGCCTGCGCCCGTTTTCCGGCATGACGGCAAAGTGCATGTTGTTGCACACGCCGCAGCGCGCGCCCTACGCACTGGACAGTCTGGCGGCAAGCGCCCTGTCCAGCGACGAAGCGCCAGCGCTGCCGCCCTTGCCGATTCAGGGCATCCCCGGCTGGAGTGAAAACAATCAACTTGAGGTTTACCTCGACAGGAATGTTTTCAGACCTGCCCGCACACCGTGAGCAGCACTGCGGCATCGCGCTGCGTGACAGGTTCAAGCCAGATCGCCTGTTCCGGCCGTATCGCCTCGTAACCTACCAGGGCGCTGTTTTGCGAAAAAAATGCGCGTGAAAGCACCGCCAGCCGGCGACTCGCGCAGTTGGCCTGCCTGCGATATTGCACTTCGACAATCTTGCGCAAAGACCCCGCATCCATGTATGCAACACGCATGAGCTCGCGCTCGCGGAAGCGCACGTTTGATCCCTGGCGGGCAAAACTGGCCACATCAACAAACACGGCGAAGCGTTCGTCTTCAAATACCGGGCGCCAAGCCTCCGCCGCGCAAGCTTGGTTGACCGCAAGCAGCGCCGCTAAAAAAAAACACCTATTCATGCAAAAACCGTCTGCTCATCCAGCCGCTACGCTGGCGGTTTCCCTGACCCAGTTTTCTGCATTTTCCAGTTCGTCAAACAGGCGGATATCCGCATTCACAAACAGACGATTGAGCCATGCGCTCCAGGCCACCCATTCATTGCTGGTGAGCACGGCCACGCGGTCAAAATCGTTGGCATGTTCACGCGAGAACCTGATCTCTTCCCAAGCCACATCCACGCTGAAGGAAAGCATGTCGCGCAGGTCAATCAGCAGATTGACCACGCCCTGAAACTTGATGCCATAGACCACCGCTTCCTCAAACTCTTTGTAATCCTCGACGGTAAAATGTCCCAGTACTGACATACTGATGACATTGTCCTTGACGTTGATGGCTATCATGGGGGTTCTCCGGTAAGTGCGCCTGCTGGAAATATAACCTTATTCGGGCGCGGATACACGTCGATTGCACCAAACACTGAGTATGCCTGCCAGCACAATGAGTGCCATGCCCAGCCAGGCCTCCAGCGGCAAGTCGTCGCCAAACCACAGCACGCCATAAAATGCAGAAAATCCCACTGTCGAATACGCCAATGCCCCCACGGTCAAGGTGTTGCCCAGGCGATAAGCCCGGGTCATGGCCAGCTGCGCTAGCGTGGCGGTTGCGCCCATTGCCAGCAACAAGGGCCAATCCGCCATGCGCGGCATGGTAAACCCGGCAAACCCCATCCATACCGCGCCGCCCAGGGTGGACAGCAGTGCAAAATAAAACACGATCCGCCACGCCGGTTCGCCCTGCTGCCCCAGCGTGCGCACATTGAGATAGGCCACTCCGGCCAATGCGCCCGAAGCCAGGCCTATCAAGCCATCCAACCAATAGCCCTGCCAGCCCGGCCGCAATAGCAGCATCACTCCGCCAAACCCCAGCAACAGGGCGACATGCAGACCCTTGCCGCTGCGCTCACCAAGCCACCAGCTTGTCAGCACCGCCAGAAACAGCGGCGAGGTGTAGTTGAGCGTAATTGCCGTGGGCAAGGGCAAATGGGCGATGGCATGAAAGAACATCACCAGCGCCGCAAAGCCCGACAGGCCGCGTTTGACGTGACTGGCGGCGTGGCTTGTGACCAAGGGCGCCCACCATTGCCGCGTTGTCAGGACAATCACCACATAAATCGACACCAATCCGAACAGGGAACGATAGAACACCAGCTCCGGCGCGCTAAAACGCTCGGCAGCGCATTTCACCAGCGCGCCCATCAGCGCAAAGAGAAAACTGGCCACCAGCATCCAGGAGGATTTCATTTATGGGAGAAAGAATGGAATGCACAGACGCAAAGACGCGGAGAAAAACAAAATCATTTTTGACAGGGATAAGAGAAATAAAGAGGGGCAAGATCAGGTTTCCCCCCACCGCCCTTCCTTGAGCTTCCTGCAAAATGCTTTACCGGATTCTCTGCGTCTCCGCGTTTAAATTGTTTTCAGATGCGGCTCAATCTGTTTACGCATGAATTCATGGAAATGCACCAGTCCGTCCTCCATCGGCGACTGATACGGGCCTGCCTCGCTGATGCCCTGTTTGTGCAAGGCGCGCCGCCCGTCGTGCATGCGCTGGGCAATTTCGTGATCTTCCACGGCGGTTTCCATGTAGGCCGCCTGTTCGGCTTCGACGAACTCACGCTCGAACAGCACGATGTCTTCCGGATAATAAAACTCGACCACATTCATCATGGATTCGATGCCGGTCGGCCATACGCTGGACACCACCAGCACATGCGGGTACCACTCCACCATCACATTGGGGTAATACGTCAGCCAGATCGCGCCGTGGCGCGGCTTCTCGCCATTGCGGTAATGCAGTACCTGTTCCTGCCACTTGCGGTAGGCGTCCGAGCCAAAGCGCTTGCCAAAGCCGCTGGCCACCCCCACGGTCTGTACCGAATACCACTCGCCGTATTCCCAGGAAAGATCATCGCAAGTCACGAAATTACCCAGCCCCGGATGGAACGGCTCGACGTGGTAGTCCTCCAGATAGACCTCGATAAACGTCTTCCAGTTATACGGAGCATGATCGACCTGCACCCGATCCAGTTTGTAACCGGAAAAATCCAGCTCGGCCGCCACCCCTACTTCCGCCAGATCGGCGCGCACATCACGCTGCCCGCTAAACAGCAAGCCGTTCCAGTTCTGCAACAGCGCCCGGGAAAGGTTCATGCAGGGATTACCGGGAAAATGCGGCGCGCCCAGCAGTTGCCCGCTGGCATCGTAAGTCCAGCGATGAATCGGACAAACGATATTGTCCGACGGCAATTTGCCGCGCCCGTCCAGCATGATGGCCTGACGATGGCGGCAGACATTGGACAGCATCTCAACGCCATTGCTGTTGTTGACCAGCACTTTGGCGCCATCAAAGCGTTCCAGCGCATGGTAATCGCCACGCTCTGGCGTCATCAGCATATGGCCGATATAAGCCGGGCCGTTATCGAACAGCAGTTTTTTTTCGAGATTGTGAATTTCCGGGTCGAAATACCACGACACCGGCAGTTGAGGCGTTGTTTTAGACAGCGCCGAAACAGAATCAGCGAGATTGCTCATCCCTACCCACCCTGGTCCAGTACCGAGTTTGCATACGGCATAGAAAACAAAAACCCCCGACACCCGGCGAGTTTACCCGCCCAATGAACCGGAGGTTCCCATCTCCGCAAATTGCGGAAACCACGGCCACAATATCACGCTTACACCTTGAAGGCAAAGACTTTTTCTCTCGCACGCCGAAAAGCACGCCGCATTTTCAAGCGTCAGTCATGTCCCGGCAAGCTCGGCTTTGGCAAGACGCGGGCATGGGCTTTTGTTAAACCTGGAAACCGCAGTTGGACGCATTCGAGTGTGCGGTTTTCTGGCCGCCTGGACTGCGTTGCTCTTCGTTGCAGGGAGCGGCCATGCACCTCATCGCGCCTTGCCAGACGGTCAGAAAACCGTGCAATCGGGTGCGTAGCGCACTCACCCAACAGGTGACCGTGATCGAAGACAGGAAACTCAGTATCCATGCAGGATTCGAGACGGTGAAGAGCGGTCAACTGCGGTTTCTAGGTTAAAGTAACGCGTTTAAGCTTAACGTCTTACAACATGGCTAAATCATCCACACCAAAGGATTTTGAATCTGCGCTGGCGGAACTGGAAAAAATCGTTGCCCAGATGGAGACCGGCAAGCTGGGGTTGGAGGATTCACTGACCGCCTATGGGCGTGGCGCTGAATTATTGAATTTCTGCCGCGAAGCCATCAGCAAGGCCGAACAGCAGGTTCAGGTGCTGGAAAACGGCGTATTGAAACCCTTTTTGAACAATGATGACTGATTTTTCCGCCTGGATCAGCGAGCATCAGGCGCGCATGGAAGCCGTGCTGTCAGCACTGTTGCCTGCGGCCAAGCACGCCCCGCAACGCCTGCATGACGCCATGCGCTATGCCGTGCTGGGTGGCGGCAAGCGCGTGCGCCCGCTACTGGCATTTGCCGCAGGTGAACTGACCCACGCCGATCCGGCGCAGGTGGAACGCGCGGCCGCCGCCGTCGAGTGCATTCACGCCTACTCGCTGGTGCATGACGATATGCCGGCCATGGACAACGACGTGCTGCGGCGCGGCAAGCCCACCGTGCATGTGGAATTTGACGAAGCCACAGCCTTGTTGACCGGCGATGCGCTGCAAAGTCTGGCTTTCGATATTCTCGCCGCCCGGCCGCTGTCGGACACGCCTGCCAATCAGCTACGCATGTTGCACACGCTCGCACGAGCCAGCGGCTCGCTGGGCATGGCGGGCGGCCAGGCGATTGATCTGGAAAGCGTGGGCAAGCCGCTCACGCTACCCGAGCTGGAGTTCATGCACATCCTCAAAACAGGCGCGCTGATCCGGGCATCGGTCAACCTCGGCGCGCTGTGTGGCAGGCCAATGGAAGATGCGGCGCACCAACGGCTGGATCACTATGCAAAATGCGTCGGTCTGGCCTTCCAGGTAGTCGACGACATCCTTGACACCGAAGCCACCACCGCCACGCTGGGCAAGACCGCAGGCAAGGATGCCGACAACAACAAGCCGACCTACGTCAGCCTGTTGGGACTGCAACAAGCCAAAGACCTGGCGGAAACGCTGCGCCAGGACGCGCAACAGAGTTTGTCCTGCTTTGGCAGCGAGGCCGAGCGCCTGCGGCAACTGGCGGATTACATCGTCAAACGCAATTACTGAATAGAGATCTTCTTGAACCTGCTCGACACCATCCAATCTCCGTCCGACCTCAAGCCGCTGGACACCAAACAGCTCAAGCAATTGGCCGACGAATTGCGTGCCTTCATTCTGCATTCGGTGGCAGAAACCGGCGGCCATCTGGCCTCCAACCTGGGCGCGGTCGAACTCACCATCGCGCTGCATTACGTGTTCGACACGCCCGACGATCGCATTGTGTGGGATGTCGGCCATCAAACCTACCCGCACAAAATTCTGACCGGTCGCCGCGCGGCCATGAAAACCCTGCGCCAGGGCGGCGGCATTGCCGGTTTTCCGCACCGCGAAGAAAGCCCCTACGACGCCTTTGGCACCGGGCATTCCAGCACCTCCATTTCTGCCGCACAGGGCATGGCCGAGGCATTCAAACAAAGCGGTTCCAGCCAGCGTGCGATTGCCGTGATCGGCGACGGCGCGATGACCGCAGGCATGGCATTCGAGGCGCTGAACAACGCCGGCGCAACCGAGCTGCCTCTTCTGGTCATCCTCAACGACAACGACATGTCGATCTCGCCGCCAGTGGGCGCGCTCAACAATTATCTGGCCAGGCTCATGTCCGGTCAGTTTTACGCCAAGGCCAAGAAAGCCGGCGATGTGGTGCTGTCGAAAATGCCGCCCATTCGCCAGCTGGCCAAGCGTGCCGAAGAGCACATGAAGGGCATGGTCACGCCCGGCACGCTGTTTGAGGAATTCGGTTTCAACTACATCGGCCCCATCGACGGCCACGATCTGGATATTCTGATCGACACGCTGAAAAATATCCGCAAGCTGGATGGGCCGCAGTTCCTGCACATCGTCACCAAAAAAGGCAAAGGCTACGAACCGGCGGAAACCAATCCCTGCCTGTATCACGGCGTCACCCAATTCGACCCGGCAGCCGGAATCATCGAAAAACCAGCGGCCAAACCCGGCTACACCCAGATATTTGGCGACTGGCTGTGTGACATGGCCGCCAGCGAACCCAAACTGGTCGGCATTACCCCGGCCATGCGCGAAGGTTCCGGACTGGTGCGCTTTTCGCAGATGTTCCCCGAGCGTTATTTCGATGTCGGCATTGCCGAGCAGCACGCGCTGACCTTTGCCGCCGGCCTGGCCTGCGAAGGCGAAAAACCCGTGGTGGCGATTTATTCCACTTTTTTGCAGCGCGCCTACGACCAGCTCATCCACGACATCGCCCTGCAAAACCTGGATGTCACTTTGGCCATCGACCGCGCCGGCCCTGTGGGCGCAGATGGCGCCACCCACGCCGGCAGTTTTGATTTGAGCTTTTTGCGCTGCGTGCCCAATTTGCTGATTGCCACGCCCTCCGACGAAAACGAATGCCGCAGGCTGCTGACTACCGCGTTCCGCCATCCCGGCTCGGCTGCCGTGCGCTACCCGCGTGGCACCGGCCCTGGCGCAACGATTGAACCCGGTCTGGACAGCCTGCCCGTCGGCAAGGGCTGCATCCGCCGGCAAGGCCAGCGCGTGGCCTTTCTGGCCTTTGGCACCATTCTGTCTGAATGCCTGAAAGCCGCCGAAACCTTAAACGCCACGGTCGCGGACATGCGCTGGGTCAAGCCGCTGGATGAGGCTCTGCTAGCCGAACTGGCCGCCAGCCATGAGCTGCTCGTCACAGTGGAAGAAAACGCCATCATGGGCGGCGCAGGTGCTGCGGTATCCGAATGCCTGGCGCGTTTGAACCTTCAGCACAAAATCGTGCATTGCGGTCTGCCCGACCGGTTCCTGGAACACAATACCCAGGAAAGACAAAGGGTTGAAAGCGGGCTGGATGCCGCCAGTTTGGTGGCAGACGTGCAAAGAAAATTATCCGAGTAGTTTACTCAACTATTCGGACAGTTTATACTCAGTCTAAACTCACTTCAGGCAGGGCAAACCGCCTCGCACCAAGGAAGCACCATGAACGATTGCACCGACGCCGTCTGCATGCCGGACGTACAAAGCTCCGCCGACACCCGCCAGATCGCCATCGACAAGGTCGGCATCAAATCCATCCGCCACCCGGTCAAGGTCGCTGACAAGGCCGAGGGCGTGCAGCACACCATTGCCAATTTCAACATGTATGTGTATCTGCCCCAGCACTTCAAGGGCACGCATATGTCGCGCTTCATCGAGATTCTCAACACCCGCGAGCGCGAAATCTCGGTGGAGAATTTTGAAGCCATGCTGCGGCAGATGGTGGAGCGTCTGGAGGCCGAGTCCGGCCACATCGAAATGACCTTTCCCTACTTCATCAACAAGGCCGCGCCGATTTCCGGCGTGCAAAGCCTGATGGATTACGAAGTCACCCTCACCGGCGAAATCGACAAGGGCGTGTACAAGCACACCACCAAGGTTATCGTGCCCGTGACCAGCCTGTGCCCGTGCTCAAAGAAAATCTCTGACTACGGCGCGCACAACCAGCGTTCGCATGTCACCGTCACCGCACGCACCAACGGCTTTTTGTGGATTGAAGACCTGGTTCGCAAAATCGAACAACAAGCCTCGTGCGAACTGTTTGGCCTGCTAAAGCGCCCGGACGAGAAATACGTCACCGAACGCGCCTACGACAACCCCAAATTTGTCGAAGACATCGTGCGCGACGTCGCCGCCGCCATGAATGCCGAACCGCTGATTGATGCGTACATCGTCGAAGCAGAGAACTTCGAGTCCATCCACAACCACAGCGCCTACGCACTCATCGAGCGCGACAAGACTGCAAACTAAAACCGGCTCGAAGTATTGCCTGTTACGCTGCCCGATCCCCTACGGGGTCCCTCGGGCAACGCTCCACACGCATACTCCTCATGCATCCACAACCACGGCGCCTACGCACTCATCGAGCGCGACAAAACGCAAGCCTGACCTTCGCTGTCTATAAAACAGCATGGACGAGTGAAAAAAGGAGCGACCATGCTGATCGGCATTCCCAAAGAAATCAAGAATCACGAATACCGCGTGGCTGCAACGCCCGCTGGTGTTCGTGCCTTGGTGCAGGCAGGCCACGGCGTATTGATTGAATCTGATGCTGGCGCGGCGGTGGGTTTCAGCAATGCAGACTACCAGACAGCGGGTGCAAACCTGACCCGCACAGCCACGGAAATTTATGCGGCAGATTTGGTCGTCAAGGTCAAGGAGCCCCAGCCTGCCGAAACCGCGCTGTTAAAGCCCGGACAAATCCTGTTCTGCTATCTGCATCTTGCTGCCGCGCCCGCTCTGGCCAATGCATTGATAGCCAAAAATGTCAGCGCCATCGGTTTTGAAACTGTCACCGACGACGAGGGCGGATTCCCCCTGCTAGCGCCCATGTCCGAAATTGCCGGGCGCCTGGCGCCGCAAATGGGCGCGCTGGGATTGATGAAAGCCAACGGCGGCAATGGCACATTGATCACTGGCGTGCCCGGCGTGCCACCCGCTCGGGTGCTCATCATCGGCGGCGGCACGGTCGGTTTGAACGCAGCACGCGTCGCCATCGGCCTGGGCGCGCACGTCCGGCTACTGGATCGCAAGGTTGAAAAACTGCGCCATGCCGAAGCACTGTTCGGCAGCCGCATCGAAACTGCATTTTCCGATCCGGATGAATTGGCGCACAGCCTGAGCGCGGCTGACGTGGTAATCGGTGCGGCCATGGTAGCCGGGCGGCGCGCCCCCATCCTCATCACCCGCCAGCAGTTGCGCACCATGCGCCCTGGCGCGGTGCTGGTGGATGTTGCAATTGACCAGGGCGGCATTGCCGAAACTTCCCGCCCCACCACCCACAGCGCAGCGTTTTACACAGAAGAGCAGATCGTGCATTACTGCGTGGCCAACATGCCCGGCGCAGTCGCGCGCACCGCCACGCTCTCGCTCGCCCATGCCACCCTGCCGTTTGTGCTGGCGCTGGCCAAGCACAAACTCGATGCCCTCAAGCAAAACGCGCACCTCGCCAGAGGCTTGCAAATCCATCATGGCGACATTGTTTATCCGGGTCTGGCGGAAGATATTGCAACAGCTCAATTGATACCCTGAGCAACCCTGCGCCGGGTTGTGTCCAACAGCGTCAGGCCGGATAATTCAGGTTCTACACATTGCAGTCCAGGCTTTGGAACACTACATTCTTCTCCTCATCGGCACGGTGCTGGTCAACAACATTGTCATGTCCAAGATTCTTGGCCTGTGCCCGTTCATGGGCGTGTCCAAGAAACTGGAAACCTCGATTTCGATGGGACTGGCCACCACCTTCGTGCTGACCCTGGCATCCGGCACGTCGTATCTCATCAACGAATATCTGCTGGGCAGTGAGCTGTTTTACCTGCGCACGCTGTCCTTCATCGTGGTCATTGCCGGCATTGTGCAGTTCACCGAAATGTTCATCCACAAAACCAGCCCGGTGTTGTATCAGGTGCTGGGCATTTACCTGCCGCTCATCACCACCAATTGCGCGGTGCTGGGCATTCCGCTATTGAATGCCCAGGCGCAGCACAATTTTTTTGAGTCGCTGATTTTTGGCGCTGGCGGCGCGATCGGCTTCACCCTGGTGCTGGTGCTGTTTGCCGGCATCCGTGAACGCATGGAGGCGGCTGATGTTCCCAAGGTGTTTCAGGGCACCAGCATTGCCATGATTACTGCCGGGCTGATGTCGCTGGCATTCATGGGTTTTTCCGGGCTGGTAAAAATCTGATGCTGTCTGCAATTCTGGTCATGGTCGGTATCGCCGTTGCGGTGGGCGCAGTGCTGGGCTTTGCCGCGCTGCGTTATAAAGTTGAAGGCGACCCGCTGGTAGAAAAAATCGACGCCGTACTGCCGCAAACCCAGTGCGGCCAATGCGGCTATCCGGGTTGCAAACCCTACGCCACCGCCATTGCCAAGGGCGACGCCGATATCAACAAATGCCCGCCCGGCGGCGAAGAAGGTGTCAAGAAACTGGCCGAACTGCTGGGCGTCGAAATCAAACCGCTGGATGCCGAACCCAAGCCCAAGTCGGTGGCTTTCATTGATGAGAACACTTGCATCGGCTGCACCTTGTGCATTCAGGCTTGCCCGGTAGATGCGATTTCCGGCGCGGCCAAACAGATGCACACCATCATCGCGCAGGAATGCACGGGCTGCGAGTTATGTCTGCCGCCCTGTCCGGTGGACTGCATTGCCATGATCGCGCCAGACGAAGACCTGAGCCGCTGGAAGTGGAAGTACCCCGTGTTTCAACTCAATCAGGCGGCCTGATCTTGCGTCCGCTATTCAATTTCCCTGGCGGGGTGCATCCGCAGGAACACAAAACCCTCTCCACGACCCGGCCGATTCACGCGGCTTTTATTCCGCGCACCCTGGTCATCCCCATGCGCCAGCATCTTGGGCAGCCCGCCAAACCGGTGGTCAAAACGGGTGAGCGGGTATTGAAAGGCCAGCTCATTGCTGAGGCCGATGGCTATGTATCCACCGCCATTCACGCCTCCTCATCTGGCATAGTCACAGCCATCGGCCCGGCCAGCGTGCCGCATCCATCCGGACTGACGGATATCTGCATCACCATCGCAACCGACGGCAAGGATGAGTGGACAACGCGCACCCCGCTGGATTGGCAAAATATGGATCCTGCCGCCTTGCGCGGCCATGTGCGCGACCTCGGGCTGGCCGGACTGGGTGGCGCGGTGTTTCCCAGCGCCATCAAACTGGGCGCCGCCAGCAACGGCGCAATTCACACGCTGATTCTGAATGGCGGCGAGTGCGAGCCGTGGATCACTTGCGATGACGCATTGATGCGCGAACGCGCCGCCGACATACTGCGCGGCGCGCAAATCATGCAAACCCTGCTTGGGGCACAAACCCTGATTGCAGGGATCGAAGACAACAAACCCGAAGCCATCGCCGCCATGCAGGCGGCGGCAACAGAACTGGACATTGCTGCGGAAATTGTCGCCATGCCCACACGTTATCCCGGCGGCGGCGGCAAACAAATCGTCAAAACCCTCACCGGACTGGATACACCATCTGGAAAACTGACCACCGACATTGGCGTGCAAGTGTTCAACATAGGCACAGCCTATGCGCTGGCGCGCGCCATTTTGCACGGCGAGCCGCTGATTTCGCGCATCGTCACTGTCACCGGCCATGTGCTGCGCCCGCAAAATTACGAAGTGCTAATCGGCACGCCCATGCGTGAACTTGTCACCCGTGCTGGCGAACGCGAGCACACCACGGGCGTCATCATGGGCGGGCCGATGATGGGTTTTGATGTTTCAGCCGATGTGCCCATAGTCAAGGCCAGCAACTGTGTGCTGGTAAAATCTGCGGAACTGTTTCCGCCCAAGCCGCGCGAGATGCCGTGCATACGCTGCACCCAATGCGTGGATGTTTGCCCTGCCATCCTGCAACCGCAGGCGCTGTACTGGTTTGCCCGCGCCAAGAACTTCGGCAAGGCACAGGAATACCACCTGTTTGACTGCATCGAATGCGGCTGTTGCAGTTATGTATGCCCCAGCCATATCCCGCTGGTGGACTACTATCGCTTTGCCAAAAGCGAAATCTGGGCGCACGAAAAAGAAAAGAAAGCTGCGGACATTGCCCGCGAGCGCCACGAATTCCGCCTGTTCCGGCATGAGCGCGAGAAAAAGGAAAAAGCCGAGCGCCTGGCCGCCAAAGCCAGCACTAAAAAAGCCGAAGCCGCCGTCCTGAACACCGACGAACAGGACGCCAAAAAGAAACTCATCGCCGAGGCTTTGGCGCGTTCACAAGCCAAAAAGGCCGCAGCCGAAAGCGCGACGCCAAAGAACACCGACAACCTCACGCCGGAACAGCAGGCGGAAATTGCCGAGATCGAAGCTCGCCGCGCCAAGATCCAGGCCATCGCCAAGCAGCCGCTGGAACCCGAGGAGCGGGCATGAGCAATAAACATTTATCCGATCAGGATGAAAGCATTACAAGGCTAGCCAGACAATGACCGCCTCCGCCCACGTTCTGAAATCCGGCAACAGCGTGACGCGTGTCATGCTGCTGGTGCTGGCCTGTTTGCTGCCCGGCGTTTTGACCTATGCCTGGCAATTTGGCTGGGGCATTCTCATCAATCTGCTCTGGGTGACTGTGCTGGCGCTGGGCATGGAAGCCATTGCACTGAAATTGCGCCGCTACCCGATCAAGCCTAACCTGCTGGATGGCAGTGCCGTAGTCACCGCCTGGCTGCTGGCGCTGTCATTGCCGCCTCTGGCGCCCTGGTGGCTGACGCTGGTCGGCGTGCTGTTTGCCATCGGCGTCGCCAAGCATCTATATGGCGGACTGGGGCAAAACATCTTCAACCCGGCCATGGTCGGGTTTGCCGTACTGATCATTTCCTTCCCGGCGCAAATGACGCAGTGGTCTGCACCACTGGCTTTGACCAGCCATGCGCCCGGTCTGGGCGAAAGCCTTGCCATCATCATCGGCACCCCCGGCCTGGATGCTGTGACTATGGCCACGCCGCTGGATAGCGTGCGCACCGGTTTGTTACAGCAACACACGCTGGATGAAATTCACGCCGCCAGCGGCATTTTTGGCCAGATCGGCGGCATCGGCGGCGAATGGGTGGCCGCCGCCTACCTCATCGGCGGCCTGGTATTGTGGGCGTTGCGCATCATCCCGTGGCAGATACCGGTGGCCTTCCTTGTCGGCATATGGCTTACAGCCGGATTCATGCACTGGGCCGACACAGGCCGTTATGCCGCGCCGTGGTTCCATCTGGCCATGCCCAGCACCATGCTGGCCGCGTTTTTCATTGCCACCGATCCGGTGTCCGGCTGCACCACCGCCAAAGGCCGGATTATTTTTGGTCTGGGTGCTGGCTTTCTCACCGTCATTATCCGCGCGTTTGGCGGCTACCCCGATGGCGTGGCGTTTTCCATCCTGCTGATGAACATTTGCGCGCCGCTGATTGATGCCCGCACGCAACCCCGGGTATTTGGCGAGGCCAGACGAAAATGACGCCGATTGCCCGCAACGTCCTGCGCACCAGCCTCATCCTGTTTGTCTTTGCCTTGACCGGCACGGCCATGATGGCCTACACGCACAAACAAACCCGACCCGTTATCGAACGCAGCGAACAAGCTGAAAAACTGGCGCTGCTGAATCAGGTATTGCCGCGCCATTTGTACAACAACAACCTGCTGTCCAGCCAGCGCCGCCTGCCGCCCCACGACCTGCTGGGCGCGCGCGCGCCCTCGAACATGTGGCTGGCACTGCACAACCAGCAGCCCGTAGGCGTTGTGCTGGAAGTCATCGCGCAGGAAGGCTACAGTGGTGATATTGCGTTACTGGTCGGGATCAGTGCAGACGGCGTGGTAACCGGCGTACGCGTCACCCGGCACAAGGAAACCCCAGGTCTTGGCGACTACATCGAGCTCCCGAAAAGCCCTTGGGTACTCCAGTTTGACGGCAGGCAATTGACTGAATCGAACCAGGCCATCTGGAAGGTTAAGAAAGATGGCGGCCAATTTGACGCGCGGGCGGGCGCAACCATCACCCCGCGCGCCATCGTCAAGGCTGTGCGCAATGCGCTTCGCTATTATCAGTTGCACCGCGCACAACTGCTGCGTACGACAGGGAACCCAGCCACATGATCAGCCGACAGGAACTTGCCACACTCACCCACAACGGACTCTGGAAACAGAACCCCGGCGTGGTTCAGCTGCTGGGGCTGTGCCCGCTGCTGGCCATCAGCAACAATGTGGTGAACGCCCTGTCATTGGGGCTGGCAACCATTTTCGTGATGGCCGCATCAAGCCTGGCCGTATCGGGTGTGCGCAATGTCGTGCCGCACGAAATCCGCATCCCGGTTTTCATCCTCATCATCGCCGCACTGGTCACCATCATCGACCTCGCCTTCAATGCCTTTGCCCATCCTTTGTATCTGGTACTGGGTATTTTCATTCCGCTCATCACCACCAACTGCATCGTATTGGCGCGCGCTGACGCCTTTGCCTCCAAAAACCACCCCCTGCACGGCGCGCTGGATGGCGCCCTGATGGGGCTGGGTCTAACGCTGGTACTGGTGATTCTGGGCGCAATCCGCGAAATCATCGGTCAGGGCACATTGTTTGCCGGGCTTGATCTGGCGCTGGGCGCCTGGGCAAAAGACTGGGTCATTACCGTCGTGCCTGACTACAAAGGCTTTTTACTCGCCATTCTGCCACCCGGTGCGTTCATCGGTCTGGGGCTGCTGATCGCCGGGTTCAACTGGCTGAATACGCGTAACCAGACTCGCAATCTGGCACGCACAAAAACCGCCGCCGCCTTCGCAAGCGAGACCCCTACAGCATGAAACTGCGCTTCAAAGCCGCCCGCAAACCACGCAACCCGCTAGTGGTGCTGGTCAAACAGCGCAAGGCCGGCTCGCACGCGCCCAGCCTCAAAACGCAACGCCAGAAAGCCAGACTGGAACTGCATCGTCAGTTGAAAAAACCTGAGCAGTAAAGACTATGGAACGCAGAGACGCGGAGACGCGGAGTACCCCAAAACGAATTTTTATTGGCCATCACGGGCGACTACAGAAATTTTCTGAGCAAAACTCGCAATAATTTTCATGGACTTTCTCTGCGTCTCTGCGTTCAATGGGTTTAATAAATGAATCAATCTAAGCGCGCAGAAATCTTCCGGCGTCTTCAGACCATTGACCCGCACCCCAAAACCGAGCTGGAATACGCCAGCCCGTTTGAACTACTGGTGGCGGTGACGCTGTCTGCGCAGGCTACCGATAAAGGCGTAAATCTCGCCACGCGCAAACTCTTTCCCGTAGCCAATTCTCCAGAGTCCATCTACGCCCTGGGTGAAGAAGGTCTCAAGCAATTCATCAAGACCATCGGTTTGTACCAAAGCAAGGCGAAACACATCATTCAGACCTGCAAAATACTCATCGACCAGCATCACAGCCAGATACCTGACACGCGCGAGGCGCTGGAAAAGCTGCCGGGGGTGGGACGCAAAACCGCCAATGTCGTGCTCAATGTCGCCTTCGGGCAGCCTACCATGGCGGTGGATACGCATATTTTCCGGGTCTCGAATCGAACAGGGCTGGCACCTGGTAAAACGCCGCTGGAAGTCGAAAAGAAACTGCTCAAATTCGTACCGGCGGAATTCATGCAACATGCGCATCACTGGCTGATCCTGCTGGGACGCTATACTTGCGTGGCACGCAAACCCAAATGCGGCGAGTGCGCGATTGTTGATTTGTGTGAATACAAGCAGAAAGCATAAACCTAGAAACCGCAGTTGACCGCTTGCCCCACTGGAAGAAGCCCATGTACCTTGAGTTTTATGCTTTCGACTGGATTCACCCGATGAGTGAATTCGCTACGCACCCGCTGGCAGGCCCAGCCGGGGGCCTGCTTTTGTCGCTCCTCCTTGCAGGCGCGAGCCTTGCGCATCGTTGCTTCGCAGCAGTCACCCGTCTGAACACGCCATCAAGTACGTCCAACTGCGGTTTCTAGGTTCAACTAATGTTTAGTCCCAGCCGCGATCAGGCACGCAAATTCTTCTTTGACACTTGGGCAAAATACCGCGCCGGGCACGCATTGGCAGGCGCGGAAAATCTGGCGCTACATGCCTTGCTGGCACACCCGGAATACCACGCACTATTCAACCAGCCCGAGCGCTATCTGGACAGGGATTACATGCCGGAGTCTGGCGAAACCAATCCCTTTCTGCATCTATCCATGCACATGGCCATTGCCGAGCAGCTTTCCATCGACCAGCCGCCCGGCATACGCCAGCGCCATGCCAGGCTCGTCGCGCTGCACCAGGACACGATGCAGGCCGAGCACGAGATTATGGACTGCCTGGCAGAAATGATCTGGCAATCCCAACGTCATGGCGGGCAATACGATCCCGCCGTTTATTTTGCTTGCCTGGACAGGAAAATCGTCTCATGACCTGGTTCAAACACCCCTTGTTACTTGCCCTGCTGGTGAGTTTGACGGCACGCTGCGCTCTCGCCGGCGCCATCCCCGAGCCTGAAATTCGTGTGCAGGAACAGAATGATATGCTGATAGTGGATATTCGCTACCAGTTACCCGTGAACCAGCATGTGGCCTGGGAAGTCCTGACCGATTTCAACGGCATGGCCGAGTTTGTCCCCAATATGAACAACAGCCGCATCGTGCAACGCGACGGCAGACGCATGGTCGTAGAACAAAAAGGCAAGGTCAACTTCGGCCTGCTCAGTTTTCCGTATGAATCCAAACGTGAAATTGAGCTGACGCCTCCGCAGAAAATACGTTCCCAGGCCATCAGCGGCACACAAATGAACAGCACCACCACGCTGACACCGAATGCCGCAGGCACCCTGCTCATTTATCGTGCCGAAGCCTCGCCGGACTTGCCTGTTTCCAACAGCATGATTGCCAGCAATTTGCGCGAAATGCTGGAAGCCCAGTTCAAGGCCATGGAACAGGAAATGGAAGTCCGCGCCAGGAATGCGCCACCGCCAATTTCCCCACCGCCAATTTCCCCATCACCAGTCTCGCCACCACCAGCACTCACCGCCGTCAAACCTGCCGCAGCCAACCAGACGGTCACTGCCCCCAGAGCCATGGCAGCCGCCAGCAAAACACCTGTCAGAATCAAAGCCCCGGCTGCAGGACAACAAAAAAACGGCCAGGTGAATGGCCGTTTATGAACCTGGAAACCCGTCAAGATCTGAGGGCGTGTGTCAATATTTCTGGCTCAGCCCTTTTTACCTGGCAAAGCAAGCCGACACATCGCGCATGTCGCGCTCCGACATGCTGGCAACCTGCCCCGGCATGATGGGGTTTTTTTGCGTTTACCTGGCTTGTATTCGTTGAATATCAAGTGTCATCCATATCCGGCGCGCGTCCGCTGCCACTTTCACCAACTGACAACCTGCTTGCACCCATGGGAAACCGACTCAGCAAAATCACCACCCGTACTGGCGACAACGGCAGCACAGGCCTGGCCAACAACATGCGCGTCAGCAAGGATCACCCGCGCATTGAGGCCATGGGCGAGGTTGATGAACTCAACAGCCAGCTTGGCCTGTTATTGACAGAAACCTTGCCCGAAGATGCAAGGCTGCTGCTGACGCAAATCCAGCAGCATCTGTTTAATCTGGGCGGCGAATTGGCAATGCCCGAATTTGAAGGCATTACCGCCGATCAACTCGCCGCGCTGGATTCGGCAATCACGCATTTCAACGCCGCACTGCCGCCGCTGAAAGAATTTGTTTTGCCGGGCGGCACGCGTGCGGCGGCATTGGCGCATATCTGCCGAACCGTCTGTCGCCGCGCTGAACGACGGCTGGTCAGCCTCAACCTCAGCGAGCCTGTTTCACCCCGGCTGTTGCAGTATTTGAACCGTTTGTCCGATCTGTTGTTTGTGCTGGCGCGCACGTTCAATCAAGGCAGGGAACCCGCCCTGTGGGACAAGCAGGCATAGCGGGCGCCTCAAACGGGCAAACTGCGCAAGCCGTGAAAATGCAGGGTTGCGCGCAAGGGTGCGGGCGATTCATAGCGCAAGCGGGTCAATCCTGCGGAGGGGACGTCAATTCGATAGGCATTGATCAGCGGAATATTCAGCCCATGCGCCATCGCCATGCGGATCACCCCGGCATGGCAAACCACTAGAACGTGTTCATCGCCGCCCGCTTCCAGCAAAGTCTCGATGCCCGCTGACACGCGCTGGAAAAACGCTTCCAGCGGTTCTGCGCCCGCTGGCCTGGCGTTCAGCGGATCGGCCTTGAAGCGCGGCAGTTGTTGCGGATCGTCCGCATTCAGTTGCGCGGCGGTTTTGCCCTCCCACACGCCAAAGCCAACTTCCTGCAGGCGCGCGTCAAAGCTCAATGCGCGTTGATGACGACAGGCCAGTTCTTCGGCAAAGGCGCGACAGCGGGTGAGCGGCGAGGAAACAATGCGCGTCCACGGGCAATGCTCGCCTACGCTATCGCGCATTTGCTGCCAGCCTTTTTCCGACAAGGGGTCATCAATCTGGCCGCGATACTTGCGCCCGCCCAGCGGCTCGCCATGGCGCATGAAATCCAGCGTAACCGGCATTACAAGGCAACCAGATTATCGCGGTGGATCAGTTCCGGTTCATCCACATAGCCCAGCAGGGCTTCAATCTCGGCGCTGGCTTTCCCGGCGATGCGGCGCGCCTCGACGGCGCTGTAGTTGACCAGCCCGCGCGCTATCTCGCGCCCGCCTGCATCCATGCAGGCCACAACCTCGCCGCGTTCGAACTCGCCTTCGACAGCTTTTACGCCGACCGGCAGCAGGCTTTTGCCGCCTACGGCCAAGGCGCGCGCCGCGCCCTCATCCAGCACCAGACGGCCACGCAATTGCAGATGATCGGCCATCCATTGCTTGCGCGCCGCCAGGGTGGCTTCGCTTGCCACCAACTGTGTGCCTATGTGCTCGCCAGCGGCCATGCGCAATAGCGCATTATCTTCACGCCCCCAGGCGATCAGGGTATGTGCGCCGCTGCGCGCCGCGCGCTTGGCCGCCAGAATCTTGGTCAACATGCCGCCTGTGCCCACGCTGGAGCCTGCGCCGCCAGCCATGCGTTCGAGTTCGACATCGCCCGCACGCGCTTCGTGCACAAACTCGGCATCCGCATGTTTGCGCGGATCGGCTGTGTACAGGCCTTTCTGGTCAGTCAAAATCACCAGACAATCAGCTTCGATCAGGTTGGTGACCAATGCCCCCAATGTGTCGTTGTCACCGAGTTTGATTTCGTCTGTAGAAACCGTATCGTTTTCGTTGATAACCGGCACCACGCGCATTTCCAGCAGCGTCAGCAGTGTGGAGCGGGCATTGAGATAGCGGGTACGATCAGCCAGATCTTCATGCGTCAGAAGGACTTGTGCGGCATGCAAGCCATGTTGGCGGAAAACACTTTCATATGCCTGCACCAGCCCCATCTGCCCGACTGCGGCGGCGGCCTGCAACTCGTTCAGCGCCTTGGGACGCGACTGGAAGCCCAGACGTTGCAGCCCCTCGGCAATGGCGCCGCTGGATACCAGCACCACCTGCCTGCCTGATGCCACCAGCTGTGCAATCTGCTCTGCCCAACGCGCCAACGCGGCGTGATCCAGACCGCGCCCTTCATTGGTCACCAGGCTGCTGCCAACCTTGACCACGATACGCTGCGCATCAGCGAGTTTGGAAACAAACGGCTTCATTGCGGGGTAAAGCTGATGGCACGGCCACGTTTGAGATTGGCAAGCCCCTCGGCCGCATCCCGGATGCGAATCCAGTCAGGGCAAAAATGATCCTCGAACAATGCTTTGTGATAAGACAGAAGCGAACGCTGTTTATACGGCTTCCAGGCGTTGTACTTGTTTTCTGTCCACTTTCCGTCAGCCTGGCCAAAACCATAAATCTTGTATTCGGCGGGATCGCAACGCATACCCTCAAAATTCACCGTGCGCGCGCCACGCGGACTTTCCACCACCAGCGTGTAGCGAATCACGCCATCGTCGCCCACGGACAGTGACGCCGCATCGATCATGAATTTATTGGCCGTCGCCGACGACACATTAAACTCGATCAGGTTCGCGTTTTTGGGATAGGGCGGCAACTGCGACACGATTTCCACCCAGGGTTTGGTGTCCTCCACAAAATCCGGATTCAGGTACTGCGTCTTGGCCATGCCAAGCGCAGGTGCCAATAAGCCCAACAGGTATAACACGTTGATCTTCATGAGCCTATTCTACCTTAAGGAGCTGCTGCTAAAACTGCCCGGTACGCAGCAAGACCAGCGTGCAGGCCAATTCAAACGCAATGCCCGCATCATGCAAACGCTGTTCCAGTGCCGGATTTTCACTCCCCGGATTGAAGATCACGCGGCCAGGCTTGAGCGCGAGGATGGCATCGGCAATCTGGTCAGAGCGTTCGGCGCCGATATACATGGTGAGCGTATCCACCGCGCCGTTGATGGCGTCCAGGCTGCTGACGACAGCAATCCCCTCCGCCTGCTGCAACTTGGGATGCACAGGAATGACTTCATGCCCGTGGTCGCGCAGCAGGCGTATCGCCTGGTTGGAATAGCGTTCGGGTTTATGGCTGGCGCCAAGAACAACAACGCGCTGTATGCTCATGTTTTGCTCCGCAGGGTCTTTGGCCAGGCGTTCGTCAGCCCTTGAGTTTGGCAAATGCCGCCGCCATGGCATTGCCAGCGGGTGCGTTATCACGGGTTTGTCTGACAGCGCCGGGGCGATTCTGACTGCGGCGATCGTCCTGCGGCCTGCTGCCTGAAGCACCCGGCACATCGCCCATTCTCATGCTGAGCGCGATGCGCTTGCGTTGCGCATCCACTTCCAGTACTTTGACTCTCACCACCTGTCCAGCCTTGACCACCGTGTGCGGGTCTTTGACAAAGTTGTTGGACAGCGCGGAAATGTGTACCAGACCATCCTGATGCACGCCAATATCAACGAAAGCGCCGAAGGCGGCAACGTTGGTCACCACGCCTTCCAGCATCATACCGGGCTTGAGGTCGGCCAGGGTTTCCACGCCGTCCTTGAAGCTGGCGGTGATGAACTCCGGACGCGGATCGCGCCCCGGCTTTTCCAGTTCCTTGAGAATGTCATTGACGGTGGGCAGGCCGAATTTTTCATCGGTGTATTTTGCCGGCGCAAGCGATTTCAACAGCCTGTCGTTGCCAATCACGGCTTTCAGGTTTTGTTTGATGTCAGCCAGAATACGCTCCACCAAAGGATACGATTCGGGGTGTACGGCTGAGGCATCGAGCGGGTTGTCGCCATCCATGATGCGCAAAAAACCGGCAGCCTGTTCAAAGGTTTTTTCGCCCAGGCGCGGCACCTCCAGCAATTGCGCGCGGCTGACAAATTTGCCGCGTGCATCCCGGTGGCTGACAATGGCCTGCGCCACGCTGGCGCTCAAACCCGAGACCCGCGCCAGCAGCGGTGCGGAAGCCGTGTTGACATCCACGCCCACGGCATTGACGCAATCTTCCACCACGGCATCGAGCGAACGCGCCAGCTGAAACTGGCTGACATCGTGCTGGTACTGCCCAACCCCGATGGATTTGGGGTCGATCTTGACCAATTCGGCCAGCGGGTCTTGCAGGCGGCGCGCGATGGACACCGCGCCGCGCAGCGACACGTCCAGCCCGGGCAATTCCTGCGAGGCAAATTCGGAGGCGGAATATACCGACGCACCCGCTTCCGACACCACAATACTGGTGAGTTTGAGTTGCGGACGCAGTTTGATCAGATCGCGCGCGAGCTTGTCGGTTTCTCTGGATGCTGTGCCATTGCCGATGGCGATAAGCGATACGCCGTGCTTTTCCGCCAGCTTGCCCAGAATGTGCAGCGTGCCGTCCCAATCATTGCGCGGCTGGTGCGGATACACGGTGGCGGTATCGACGACCTTGCCGGTTTCATCCACCACCGCTACTTTTACTCCAGTACGGATGCCGGGATCCAGCCCCATGGTCACGCGTGGGCCGGCGGGCGCCGCCAGCAGCAGGGCTTTCAGATTGCGGGCAAACACGTTGATGGCCTCGGTTTCGGCCTGCGCGCGTAGCACGCCCATCAATTCAGTTTCCAGATGCATGAACAGTTTGACGCGCCAGGCAAAGCGCACGCTGTCTTGCAGCCAGCGATCGGCCGGGCGTTGTTGATCCTGTATGCCAAAGCGTGCCGCAATACGCTGCTCGCAGGCATTTAGCGGCGCGCCCCAGCCGGGCTTCTCTTCTTCGCCTTCCAATCTGAGCCAGACATCCAGCATTTCTTCACGCCGACCGCGAAACACCGCCAGCGCACGGTGCGACGGGATACTGTTGAGCGATTCGGCATAATCAAAATAGTCGGCGTATTTTTCCGCCGCCGCTTCCTTGCCCTCGCGCACTTTGGACTGCACCACGCCGTGTTCCTGCACGTATTCACGCAGGGCTTGCAGCAAGCCGGCGTCTTCGGCAAAACGCTCCATCAAAATCTGCCGCGCGCCATCCAGCGCCGCCTTGGCATCAGCCACGCCTGGGTTGTCGCCATTTTCAGTGGTAAAGGCGGCGCATAGATACTTGGCCGCTTCTGCCTCGGGATTACATTGCGGATTTTCCAGCAACGCATCGGCCAGCGGCAAAAGCCCTGCTTCCAGCGCGATTTGCGCGCGGGTTCTACGCTTGGGTTTGTAGGGCAGATAGAGGTCTTCGAGCTGGGCTTTTTCAGGCGCAAGCGATATCGCCTGCAACAGTGCCGGGGTCATTTTGTTCTGCTCGGTAATCGACTGGATAATCGCCGCCCTGCGCTCTTCCAGTTCGCGCAGATAACGCAGGCGCTCTTCCAGCAAACGCAACTGGATGTCGTCCAGCCCACCGGTGGCTTCTTTGCGGTAACGGGCGATGAAAGGCACGCTGGCACCCTCATCCAGCAGGGCGACGGCGGCGGCAATCTGGGCTGGTTTGGCCGACAGCTCAACAGCAAGGCGATTTTCAATGGAAGGCAACATGGGCAACAACGACTATCAATCAGAAAAAAAAGCCGCGTATTATCGCATTATCGGGTTTGCCGACAGCGCGTTTCCCGCCCATCATTCGGGATCACGATTGCCTGCTGTTCGGTCTTGCCGGTTTATCCGCCGCGCCGACCGGTTTTATTTTTCTGTTGCCGCTGATTGGTCACGCCACCCGGCACGCCCGGGGAAACACTGATTTATTCGCTGCCGCGAAACATTGGCAGAAAACTTTCCCCGGCGCATGCCCGGGAAAATTTGCGCGCGAGACTATCAGCCCGCAAGCCTGACCGCTCGACACATCCCCCTGAACGCTCAGCAAAACTCCCGTACAATCGCGAGCGTAGCGGACATCGCATTTTCTCGCTGCATTTTTTGATCGCCTTGCGCGGCATTGCGCCGTCCCACTCCACACCGTTATGAACGAACGCCTGTTTGCCCTGCTGCAATACCCCTTGCCCCACCATTTGCTGTCCCGCCTGATGCAAAAGTTTACCCGGCTGGAAATCGCGCCGCTGACACGCTGGATGATCAGCACTTTTGTGCGCCGCTATCGGGTCAACCTGGATGAGGCGGCGGACAGCAATATCAACGCTTATCCCAGCTTTAACCGGTTTTTTACCCGCGCCCTCAAAGCGGATGCACGCAGCATCGTCAGCGCGCCAGAACAATTGGCATGTCCGGTAGATGGCGCAGTCAGTCAGGCGGGAAACATCACCCAGAACCGTCTGTTTCAGGCCAAGGGTCACGAATACACGCTGAACGCGCTGCTGGGCGGCGACGAAAAGCTGGCGGCTGAATTCGTCGATGGCAGCTTTGCCACGATTTATCTGTCGCCGCGCGATTATCACCGCATCCACATGCCGTACGCCGGACGCCTGCGCCGCACGCTGTACGTGCCCGGCAGGCTGTTCAGCGTCAACAGCGCGACCGCCCGCCAGGTGCCCGGCCTGTTTGCGCGTAACGAACGACTGGTTTGCATTTTTGATACCCCGCATGGCGCGATGGCAGTGATTCTGGTGGGCGCATTATTTGTCGGCAGCATGGAAACGGTGTGGGCTGGCGAGGCTTCACGCAAGGCGGCGCAGACGGATTACAGCAATGCCGGGATCAGCCTTGCACGCGGTCAGGAAATGGGACGTTTCAATATGGGCTCCACCGTCATCCTGTTGTTTGGCAAGGATGCCGTCGCGCTGGATAAAACCCTGCAAGCCGACGCGCCGGTGCGGCTTGGCCAGCTGTTGGGTAGCTGGCAAACCCGGGTTGAGGTCATTTAACCCGGTCAGTAGACAAAGCGCGGACGCAACTCTTCCAGGTTCAGATCGGCCAGAATCTGTTCCAGACGCGCTTTTGCGTTGCCTCGCGGCGAGCCCTTGCGCGTGGCGATGATGAGTTCATTTTTCATCGAATGCTCCCACCCCACCAACTCGGTCACGGTAACTTGATAGCCGTGCGCCTCCAGCAGCAGGCAGCGTAAGACATTGGTAATCATGCTGCCGAACTCCCTGGTATGAACCGGGTGACGCCATAGTTCCGACAAGGGCGTTTTGGCAAAAGACGCGCTCTTGTGCTTCTTCAGCACTGCCGCCACCTCAGCCTGACAACACGGCACCAGAACAATATGCCGGGCGTGCTTTGCCAGCGCAAATTTGATGGCATCGTCAGTAGCGGTATTGCAGGCATGCAAGGCCGTGACAATATCAACCTGGCGGGGGATGGCGGGATCAGTCATGGAGGACTCGACTGTCAGATCGAGAAACGCCATGCGCTCAAATCCCAGCAAGGCCGCCAGATCGCGCGATTTCTCCACCAGCTCGTGGCGTGTTTCTATGCCATATACGCGGCCCGCTTCTTTTGATTTAAGAAACAGATCGTAGAGGATGAAGCCAAGATAAGACTTGCCCGCGCCATGATCCACCAGCGTCATTTCCCCCTGTGCGGACATCACTTCCGCCATCAGCGGCTCGATGAAGTTGTACAGGTGATAAACCTGCTTGAGCTTGCGGCGGCTGTCCTGGTTGAGCTTGCCGTCACGCGTGAGAATATGCAGCGCCTTGAGCAATTCGACCGATTGCCCGGCGCGAATCTCTGGCACGGGGAGATAGGGAGCGGCGTTATTTTTCGGCATGACGGGTGGAAGGGGCAGATGACGCCTGAATGCATTTGTCGACATTATCCGGGATTATGCCAGTCTGCAAAAATGGCAAAACAGCAACCTGTCAGCGGCCTAACCCCCCGTCATCACAGCCTTTCTTTGCACCAGCTTGCCGGACTGGTAATCGCGGACGGCCTGTTCAATTTCTGCACGCGTGTTCATGACAAACGGGCCATGCTGGACGATGGGCTCGCCTAGCGGTTGCCCGCTTACCAGAATGAAGCGCGCGCCTTCGTCCCCGGCTGTCAGGCTTATTTCATCGCCCTCGCCCAGCACGGCCAGGCTGTGCAATGGGGACTCTTTCAATGCGCCATCGTAAACATAAACAAAGGCAGTGTGACTTGCCGGCAGGGTGTTGCCGAACACCGCGCCCGCTTGCAAAGCCACATCCAGGTAGCACACATTGGTGTGCGCATCGTTGATCACGCCGCGCACACCGCCATATGCTCCCGCCAGCACGCGTACCTTGAACGTGGTTTCCTGCACTTGTGGGATGGCCTCGGGCGAAAACTCCTGATATGCCGGATCGCTCATCTTCTCCGCTGCAGGCAGATTGATCCAGAGCTGGAACCCACGCATCAAGCCGTTAAGCTGCTTTGGCATTTCCGAATGAATCACGCCACTGGCGGCTTTCATCCACTGCGCCCCGCCCGAGCGCAAATCACCGCGATTGCCCATGCTGTCCTGGTGCTCCATGTGACCGTCCAGCATGTAGGTAAAGGTAACGAAGCCGCGATGCGGGTGCGGCGGAAACCCGGCAATATAGTCATCCGGATCGTTGCTGCTGAAATGATCCAGCATCAGGAAGGGATCGAGATTCTTCAACGACGGCGTGCCGATACTGCGGTACACCGTAACGCCCGCACCTTCGGTAACGGGAACCGCCTGGACAAACTGACTGACAGTGCGAATCATGTGACGTCCCTCAGGATAAGACCCAACTCACATGGGGGCGAGCCGCGCGAACACAAGCCCAACCTGTCTATACTGGCACTGCCCTGCCGCAAACCCGGAAAGTCACCCATGAACCCTAGAATCGACGAAATCCTGCAACGCATCCGCGCGTTGGAAGCCGAGCTGGAGCGCGAACTGGAAAGCCGCCGTGAAGCATTTCAGATGCGTTTTGAGCATCACCGGGTGCGCTTCGCGCAGGAAATTGTGCAACGCCAGAAGCAGTTCAAGACCAGCCTGATCGCCTATGTATTCCAGGGCAGTTTCCGGCACTTGCTCTCCGCTCCCATCATCTACAGCATGATCGTGCCGCTGGTCATACTGGATATCAGCGTCAGCCTTTACCAGTACCTGTGTTTCCCGCTATACCGCATCGACCGCGTGAAGCGCAGTGACTTCATGAGCTTTGACCGCCATCATCTGGCCTATCTCAACCTGATTGAAAAACTCAACTGCACCTATTGCTCGTATGGCAACGGGCTGGCGGCCTACGTCAAGGAAATCATCGCCCGCACCGAACAGTATTGGTGCCCCATACGCCATGCCCGGCGGTTACTTGAAACCCACTCGCACTATGCCCGGTTTACCGATTACGGCGATGCCGAGGCGTATCGACGCGATCTGGAAACATTGCGCAAACAGCTTGAAACGCGGGGAAAAGATTAACGGACTGTAAATGGCGCCCCCGACACGAATCGAACGTGTGACCCTCCCCTTAGGAGGGGGATGCTCTATCCACTGAGCTACGGGGGCGTGGCGCATATTTTACCCCAGGCGGCATCAAATGCCGGGCTGCTTTGTCGCTCGCCTTGCGATATGCAACTGCCATACAACGCGGTTCACCGCGACCCCGTGGCGTTTCTCAACAGCTTGCCAGGCGCATAACTTTCCTGTTCGCTCCGGACGGATTTATTTACTGATCGGCTATTACAGAACATTCGGTAAATTTGTACCAAGCTATTCAGGCTGCTTGGGAAATCGCCGTTATCGTATATACCTGCGCAAAGAATCTCTGCCGACGTGAAACGCGTTTCCCTTAAACTGATCATCGGCGCCTTTTTCACCCTGACTGTGCTGATTGCAGCACAGACCGTGAGCAGCGTTTATCAGTTGTCCAAACACAGTCGCGCATCAATACGATTGTTGAACTGCATAACCGCAAAATCGACACCATCACCCGCACACAGGTTGCCGCACACATGCGTACTGATCGCCTGCTGCACATGGTTCTGGAAACGGATCCATTCAAGCGCGATGAGCTGTATATGGAGTTCATCCGCGCAGGTTTTCTGGTTGGCAGCGGACGCAACGAACTGCGCGGCCTCGGCATGACGCCCGAGGAACAGAAGAACTTCGACGCACAGACTGGGCTGATCCGGAAAATCGAAGCCGCCCAGGACCAGGTCATCGACCTGGTCGCGTATGAACGCTTCGATGAAGCCCGCTTATCGTTGGTCACGCAGGCAGTGCCCATGCGAGAGCAGCTCAATGTACTGCTGGCAGGGTTAAGGGATGCCGTGCAAAACGCCAACAACGCGGCACTCACCGAAACCCGCAAGGCCTATCAGCACAGCCTGCTGATCACGCTGATCTCCGGCAGTGCCGCCACCTTGCTGGGCATTATATTGGGCTGGTTCACCATGAGCAGGATCATTGCCAGCCGCCACCGCATCCAGCAGCAGGTGAGCGAACTGGAAACTTCGCGCGCCGCCCTGCAGATCGAGGCCACGCACGATCCCCTGACCGGCCTGGCCAACCGCCGCCTGTTCTACGATCGACTGGAACAGGCGCTGTTGCGCGCCAAACGCTACAGATACAAGGTTGGGGTGCTGTTTGTCGATCTGGATCGGTTCAAGTCCGTCAATGACCACCATGGTCACCATATCGGCGACGCGCTGCTCATGGAAGTGGCCAGACGCCTGGGCAAAAGCGTGCGCGAATCCGACACCGTGGCTCGGTCAGGCGGGGATGAATTCATGATCGTGCTGGACAAGCTGCATGACCTGCATGATTGCCTTGCTATCGTCCGGCAGATTGAAGACACCTTGTCCGGAGAAATTGACTTGCATGGACTGAAACTCAAATTAAGCGCCAGCGTTGGTCATGCCCTCTATCCCGACAACGGTAACAGCGAGGACGAGCTGGTACGGGCAGCCGATGCTTCGATGTATGACATCAAGACCAGTTCACAAAAACAGGCGCTGTAGCCGGGTCTATTCCCGCCGCGCCTTGTTACCCCACACCCAAACGTATTGCAGCCCCGAAGCCAGCGTGGTGGCAAACACCATCCAGAACATGGGGCTGACCCATTCCTCGCCCGGCACGATGCCCGCCTCGTGCCCCAACACCAGCGCCAGCATGGCAAACTTGGCGAAGGTATTGGTCTTGCCCAGCCAGGTCGGCTGGATTTCCAGATGCCCGGCCATGCCACGATAGGCCAGCGCCCCAATCACGATCACCGCATCACGGATCACGATCGCCAGCGTCACCCATACCGGCACCAGGCCGAAACTGGTCAACACTACCAGCACCGATAGTCCCAGAGCCTTGTCCGTCACTGTATCCAACGCGGCGCCGATGGCTGTGCATTGGTTCAGCCTGCGCGCCAGAAAGCCGTCCACCCCGTCAGTCAGCGCCGCAAGCAGAAATACCCAGGTTGCCGCCACCCACTGGTTTTCCAGCATGAACCAGATCGTGGCCGGCACCCCCATGAGGCGGATGCCGGTGATCGCATTGGGCAGGTTGAAGGCTTTCTCTTCCATGATCCTAAGGCTGAACGCCCTCCCAGAATTTTTCCAGCCGTTTGGCCGAAACCGGGTAAGGCGTTTTCAATTCCTGTGCGAATAATGAGACACGCAGCTCTTCGATATGCCAGCGAAATTCCGCCAGCGCCGGATCAATCACTCCAGCCTTGCGGTGTTTAGCCAGCCGCTCCTGATAGCGTTTTTCAATACCGTGGATTACCGCCATGAAACGCGGATCGCGTTCGCCTGCGGCGGGCAATTTGTCGAAGCGCTTGAGCACGGCACGCAGATAGCGCGGCAAATGCTGCCAGCGTTCCCACGGCGTGGCGCGGATAAAGCCGGCATACACTAGCGTGGCCACATGCGCCTGTTCGTCGCGCTGCGCGTGGGGAAAGGCTTTTTGCGCCAGTTTTGCCTGAACCTGCGGATAAAGTTCGATGCATTCCTCTACCGATTTCAGCAGCGCCTGCGTGACTGCTGCAATGCGCGGCTTGGCGCGTTCCTTCTGCCTGTCGAACTCGTTTTGCGTGCGCGGCAGTTCATCATCGCCCAGCGTAGCGCGCTCGACAATGGTGTCGAGCAACTCGGCAAAGAACACATCCGGCACGTACATCCCGCGGAACTTCAGCGCCAGCGCGGTATGCTTGCCAAGGTCTTTTTCGAGTTGCTTGAATTGCGCGGACAAGGCCATGCGCATCAGCCGCACCACGCCCTTGCGCGATTCGGCCTCGGCCAGTGCGCTGGAATCCATGAGCTTCATCGCCACGCTGTCGCCCATGTCGACCAGCGCGGGATAGCCGGTCAATTTTTGTCCGCCCCGGCTGAATTTCACGCTGGGGGGCAAGTCGCCAAAATCCCAGGCTTTGATGTTTTCGCGCTCGTGCTCGTTGTCTTGTTCGCTTGCGCCGCCGTAGGCCAGGCTGGCGGTTTCGCCCAGTTGCTTGCGTAGCGCCACCAGATCGCGCCCCATCGCCAGTTCCTGGCCGCCATCATCCAGCACGCGCACATTCAGTTTCAAATGCGTATCCATGTCGGCTTCACGCGCATCCACCTTCTTGCCGGCACGCTTTTCCACCCAGCCAGATACGGTTTGCGCCAGGGTTTGACTGCCGGACTGCGCCTCGCCAAGAAAAGCCGTCACGGTCTGCGCCAGTGGAATGAAGCTGTTGCGGATGTCTTTCGGCAAAGCCTTGAACAGGGCATTCACGCGGTCGCGCAGCAAGCCGGGAATCGCCCAGTCGAGTTGCGCCTCGGTTACGCGGTTAAGCAGATACAAAGGCAGCGACAGCGTCGCGCCATCCAGCGGGTGGCCCGGCTCAAAGCGATACTTGATGGCGCAGTCCACGCCGTCGATGGCAAGTTTTTCCGGGTACAGGCCCTGCGAAAGGTCGAGTCCTTCGGCAACGATGTCTTCGCGGCTCAGCTTGAGCGTATCAGTCTTGATGACCTTCAGCCATTTCTCGAAGGCCGGGCCGTTGTGCATGTCCTGTGGAATGCGCTTGTCGAAGAAAGCGAAAATGCGCTCTTCGTCCAGCCACACGCCGGACTTGCGCGCCTTGTGTTCGAGTTCTTCGATGTGCGCGATGAGTTCCTGGTTGTGTTTAAGCCAGCCATGCGGCACGTCGTACTCGCCCGTCACCAGCGCGCCGCGAATGAAGAGTTCGCGCGACAACTCCGGCTCAATCGGGCCGTAATGTACGCGCCGCCGCGAAGCCAGCGTCACGCCATACAGGGTCACGCGTTCGTAGGCCGTTACGCGCGCGGATTTCCTGTCCCAATGCGGCTCGCTGTAACTTCTCTCGATGACATGGCGCGCCGCCGCCTCGATCCACTCAGGCCGCACTTCGGCCGCCATGCGTCCCAACAATCGCCCAGTGTCGGTGAGTTCTGCCGCCACCACCCACTTCACGCCTTTTTTTGCCAGCACGGAGGCGGGATGCAGCCCGAAGCGCAGGCCGCGCGCGCCAAGATAGGCGCCATCGCCCGGCCTGCCGCCAGTCTTGACACTGGCTTTGGCATCATCCGAACGGAAGCCGATATTGCCCAACAACCCGGTGAGCAAAGCCTGATGCAGCGCGTCGTAGCCTGCGGGTTTTTCATTCAGCCGCAAGCCAAGTTCGCCGCACTGCGAAGCAAGCTGCCCATGCACGTCGCGCCATTCGCGCATTCTGCGTGACGACAGGAAATGATCGGCCAGATGCTCACGCATCTGGCGGTTGGATTTCTTGTGTTTGATCTGCTCGTCGAACCAGTTCCACAGTTTGACCACGCCAAGAAAATCGGAACGCTCGTCAGCGAACAGTTTGTGCTTTTCGTCCGCGCTACCCGCGCGTTCCTGCGGCCGTTCGCGCGGATCCTGCACCGAGAGGAAGCTGGCGATGACCAGCACTTCGGCCAGGCAGCCGCTGCGTTCCGCCGCCAGAATCATGCGGGCCATGCGCGGATCCAGCGGCAGGCGGGCAATGCGCTTGCCCAGTTCTGTCAGTTCATTGCGATCGTCCAGCGCATTCAGCTCCTGCAGCAGGCTGTAGCCATCGGCGATAAAGCGCGTGTTGGGCGCGTCGATGAAGGGAAAACTTTCCACCGAACCCAGGCCAAGCGATTTCATGCGCAGGATCACGCCTGCAAGCGAAGAGCGCAGCAGCTCCGGATCAGTGAAGCGCGGGCGATTGCTGAAATCGTCCTCGTCATACAGGCGGATGCAGATACCGTCCATCACCCGCCCGCAACGCCCGGCGCGCTGGTTGGCCGAGGCCTGGGAAATTTTCTCGACCAGCAGTTGCTCGACCTTGTTGCGTGCCGAATAACGCTTGACCCGCGCCTGCCCGGTATCAATCACATAGCGGATACCCGGCACGGTGAGCGAAGTTTCCGCCACGTTGGTGGACAGCACAATTCGCCGCGCATTGCCCGGCTTGAATATCTTGTCCTGGTCTTCCACCGAAAGGCGGGCGAACAGCGGCAGGACTTCGGTCTGCGGCGGATGATGCTTGCGCAAGGCTTCTGCTACATCGCGAATCTCGCGCTCGCCGGGCAAAAAGATCAGTGTGTCGCCCCAGCCTTCCCGACTTAACTCATCAGTGGCGTCGAGAATCGCCTGGGTCAAATCCGGCTCATCCTTTTTTGCTTTGCTCCCTCTCCCTTGAGGGGAGAGGGTGGGGGTAAGGGTGGATGTTTGTGCAACAGCCAACTCGTCATCACCCACCGGCCTGTATCTTATTTCCACCGGGTAGGTCCGACCCGACACTTCGATCACCGGCGCGCCACCAAAATGCGCGGAGAATTTTTCCGCGTCGATGGTGGCCGAGGTAATGACAATCTTCATATCGGGTCTGAGTTCAATCAGCGTGCGCAGATAACCCAGCAAAAAGTCGATGTTGAGCGAGCGTTCGTGCGCCTCATCCACCACAATGCAGGAATACTGCGACAGCATCGCGTCGCCCTGGCTTTCGGCCAGCAGAATGCCATCGGTCATGAATTTGATGCGCGTATCGCGGCGCACCTTGTCGGTAAAGCGAACCTTGTAGCCGACCAGTCCGCCAAGCTCGCCTTTCAACTCCTCGGCCACGCGCTGCGCCACCGAACGCGCGGCAATCCGGCGCGGCTGGGTGCAGCCGATCCATCCCTTCTCACCCAATCCCGCCTCAAGGCACATCTTGGGAATCTGCGTGGTTTTGCCCGAACCGGTCTCGCCGCACAGGATCAACACCTGATTGCGCTTGAGCGCAGCGATGATGTCATCACGCCGACCTGATACCGGCAGATCGGGGTATTCAATTTCCGGGTAGTCCATTTACTTGTTACGGATATAACGCGCGTCGTCAAAGGTTTCCAGCCATTCCGGCTTGTACACCGCCAGCAGGGTGATGGTCATGCCGGTGGTGAAAGCCTCTGACCAGGACAACAGAAAATAATATGGCGTGTAGTGTTCCAGCAGGTATTCTGACTTGTAGGCGCCCGCCATCGCCATGACCAAAGTGGAAACTAGCGCCACCATAGCGACCGCCAATGCCGCACCAAAAAAACCATTCACCAGCACGTAGATGAAAAAGTGATTGGGCAGTTTGCGATCCACCAGCCTGTACAGAAACCAGCTAAAGGCCGCAGGCAGCGCGCAAAACACCATAATTTCCAGCCCCAGCGCAGGCAGGCTGGATTTTCCCGCCAGCGCCGTTGCCGCCGCCGCCAGACTCACCGCCAACCAGCCGCGCCAGAAACCCAACATCAGCACCGCCACACTGGCGCCCAGCAAATGAAATGACAGCCCCGGACGCACGCCAGTGCGAATCTGCCACATCACCATCAGCGCAACCGCCACACCCAGGAAAAGATTCAGCCGGTCTGTGTCTTTCAACCGCGAAAACGCGCCCGCGCGCCAGCCAAACCAGCACAACACCAGCACGCCCAACCAGCCCAGCGTCTGCCAGCCATCGTTAAAAACAGGGAATTCAGTATTCGCAATCATGCCGCCATTTTAACTGCGGTCATGCGGAAACCTGGTCTTGTGGAGGAAGTCAAGGTTAAGGGCGTGTGCTGGTTGAGTAGGGTGCGTTTGTGTAACATCGACGTTCTTACGCACGATGGGCGCAGGCCTTGCTACACGCATGAAACTTGTTCTGTTTGATCTTGATAACACTTTGCTGGCCGGCGACTCCGATTTTGAGTGGGCGCAGTTTCTGATTTCCAAGGGCGTGCTGGATCGTGAAGTACACGAGGCGAAGAACCGCGAGTTCTACGAACATTACAAGGCAGGCACGCTGGACATTCATGCCTTTCTGGATTTTCAGTTGAAGCCGCTGTCGCGTCACCCGCGCGCGCAGCTCAACGCCTGGCACGCCGAATACATGGAAACGCGCATCAGGCCGATGATAACGGCCAAGTCGCGTCAGTTGGTGGAGATGCACAAGGCGGATGCCGATCTGGTGGCGATCATCACGGCCACCAACCGTTTTGTGACCGCGCCGATTGCGCGCGAGTTTGGCATTGAGCACCTGATTGCCACCGAGGTAGAGGAAATCGGCGGCGAATACACCGGGCGCGGCGCGGGCATTCCCTGCTTCAAGGAGCACAAGATCACGCGGCTGGAAATGTGGCTGGCGGATCAGAAGCTGTTGTGGGAAGACATTACGCAAAGCTGGTTTTACAGCGACTCGCTGAATGACCTGCCCTTGCTGTCCAGGGTCAACTATCCCGTCGCGGTTGATCCGGATGACACGCTGGAAGCGCACGCCAAACTCAACGACTGGCCGATCATCAGCCTGAGAGGCTAAAAAACGGCTGTTATAATTCAAAATCCATCAACGCAGAGAAACCCGTGACAGCCATGATATCTTCCCTTCGCGTCTCTGCGTCTCTGCGTTCATCGCTTTTTTTCATCCCGCAATGATTCGTCGCTTTATCCAGCAGGTTTTCGGCAAGTCCGGCAAATCGCCAGCCAATGGCCAGCCGGTTGTTCTGGGTCGCAAATCGCACAATATTCGCCGCGATTCCATCGACCCTTGCGCGCTCAAAACCTGCGAGACGCTGGCAGATTCCGGGTTCAAGGCCTTTGTGGTGGGCGGCGCGGTGCGCGACCTGCTGCTGGACAAGAAGCCCAAGGATTTCGATGTGGCCACCGACGCCACGCCAGAGGAAGTGCGGCGGCTGTTCCGCCGCTCGCGCATCATTGGTCGGCGGTTCAAAATCGTGCATGTGATGTGCGGGCGCGACACCATTGAAGTCACCACCTTTCGCGCTGCTGGAAACTTGAGCGGCGAAGAAGAGGACGAACGCCCCACCGACGACACCGGGCGCATTCTGGAGGACAACATTTTCGGAAGCCAGGCGGAAGACGCCGCGCGCCGCGACTTTACCGTCAACGCGCTGTATTACGACCCGCTTTCCGAGGAAATCTGGGACTACCACGGCGGCGTGGCGGACTGCAAAAAGAAAACCCTGCGCATGATCGGCGACCCGGCGACAAGATACAGGGAAGACCCGGTACGCATGTTGCGCGCCGCGCGCTTTGCCGCCAAGCTGGATTTCCGCATCGACCCCGCCACGCGCAAGCCGGTAGCGGAACTGGCGCCCCTGCTTGCCAACATTCCGCGCTCGCGGATTTTTGAAGAAGCCGTCAAACTGCTGATGTCCGGTCACGCGCTGCGGGCGGTGCATCAACTACGCGCCGAAGGTCTGCATCACGGCATGTTGCCGATGCTGGACACGATTCTGGACGACCCGCAAGGCAAGCGTTTTATCGAAGCGGGTTTGCACAACACCGACCAGCGTATCCACCAGGACAAATCCACTTCGCCGGCGTTTTTGTTTGCCTGCCTGCTGTGGCCGCAAGTGTCACGGCGCTGGAAAGAGCTGCTTGCAGGCGGTGAAAAAACCATCCCCGCGCTGTTTGCCGCAATGGATGAAATGCTGGAAGCGCAGCGCGAACAGCTCGCCATTCCACGCCGTCACGACGGCATGATCAAGGAAGTGTGGGCGCTGCAACCGCGCTTTGAGCAACGTGCAGGCAGCCGGCCTTTCCGCCTGCTGGAGCATCCGCGCTTTCGCGCCGGTTACGACTTTTTGCTATTGCGCGCCGAAAGCGGCGAAGTGCCGCAGGAACTGGCCGATTGGTGGACCGGGTTTCAGGACGCCAACGAAGAAACCCGCGCCAGGATGTTGGTGGCTGACAGCAACCCCAAGCCCAAGCGCCGCCGCAAACGCAAGCCGCGTTCCGGTGCTGAGAACAGTGCTACCGGCGTGGGCACGCCAGCATGATCACCGCCTACATTGGCCTGGGCGCCAATCTCGACGATCCGTCGGCGCAGGTGCAGCAGGCCATGGGCGAACTGGCCAAGCTGCCTGAAAGCCGCCTCACGGCGCGGTCTTCGCTATATGCTTCGGCGCCCGTGGGCTACGCCAACCAGCCCGATTTCATCAACGCCGTGGCAGCGTTGGAAACCCGCCTGTCACCGCGCGCGCTATTGAATGCGTTGTTTGATATCGAACATCATCATGGCCGCAACCGCAGTTTTCGCAATGCGCCGCGCACGTTGGATCTGGATTTGCTGCTGTATGGTGAAGCGCATTTTCACGAAGACGGCCTGACCCTGCCTCATCCGCGCATGGTGGATCGCGCCTTTGTGCTATTGCCGCTGCATGAAATTGCGCCCGGCCTGCACATTCCCGGCCACGGCCTCATCGAGGCCATGCTGGCCGTGTGCGGCAATCAGGCCGTGCGGCGCATTCACCCTGCCGGCGCGGCGCTCGGCAAAAAGGTCGCGTAATGTTGCCCGCCAAGTATCGCTACATTGTGGTGGAAGGCCCCATCGGCGTGGGCAAGACCAGCCTCACCCGCAAACTGGCCGAACATCTGCAAGCCGATCTGTTGCTGGAAAATGCCAGCGACAACCCCTTCCTGCCGCGTTTTTACCAAGATCCAAAACGCTACGCGCTGGCCACGCAACTGCATTTTTTGTTCGATCGTGCCAAGCAGATCAGCCAGCTTGCGCAGGGCGACCTGTTCCGTCACAGCATCGTCTCGGATTTTTTGCTGGATAAAGACCGCCTGTTTGCCAAGCTCAATCTGGACAACGACGAATACACCCTCTATCGCAAAGTCTTCGACGACCTGGCGCTGCAAGCGCCGGCGCCCGACCTGGTGATTTATTTGCAGGCGCCAGTCGACAAACTGAAAGCGCGCGTCAAACAACGTGGCATCGACTACGAACAAGGCATGAGCGGCGATTACCTTGACCGTCTGGCCACCACCTACAGCGAATTCTTCCACCACTACAACACCGCGCCCGTGTTGATGGTCAACAGCGACCATCTCAACTTCGTCAAAAACATGACTGATTTTGAATTGCTGCTGGAGCGCATCGGCAAAATGCGCGGGCAGCGCGAGTTTTTTTCCAGGGCGGCATGATGGAACAAAAACCCGTCACCCTCTCCACCCTGCAAAAAATGAAAGCTGGCGGCGAAAAAATCGCCGTGCTGACGGGTTATGACGCCAGCTTTGCACGGCTTATGGACGAGGCCGGCGTAGATGTCATTCTGGTGGGCGACTCGCTGGGCATGGTGGTGCAGGGCCAGCGTTCCACGCTTCCCGTGAAGCTTTCGGAAATGAGTTATCACACGCGCTGCGTGGCGCGCGGCGTCAAGCGTGCTTTCATCGTTGCCGACCTGCCCTTTGCCACCTACCAGCAAAGTCCCGGGCAGGCGTTTGCCTCGGCCGCGAAACTAATGGCGGCAGGCGCGCACATGGTCAAGCTGGAGGGCGGCGCGGTGATGCTCGACACGGTACGTTTTCTCACCAGCCGCGGCATCCCGGTGTGCGCGCATCTGGGTCTGTTACCGCAATCGGTGAATCAGCTTGGCGGTTACAAGGTGCAAGGCCGTGACTCGGTTGCCGCGCAACAATTAAAGGCCGACGCGCTGGCCATGCAGCAAACCGGTGCCGGACTGCTGGTGCTGGAAGCCATCCCCGCTGCGCTGGCGGGTGAAGTTACGGCTGCACTGGCCATCCCCACCATCGGCATCGGTGCGGGCGCGGACTGCGACGGCCAGGTGCTGGTGCTGTACGACATGCTGGGGCTGTACCCCAACCCGCCCAAATTCTCGAAAAATTTCATGCAAGAATCCGGCAGCATCCCGGCGGCATTGAGTGCCTATGTGCATGCAGTAAAAAGCGGCACGTTTCCCGCCGCAGAACACGGTTTTTATTGACGGTCACACTTCACGACCCGCCACAATTAAACTAAACTAACACGACTTAGTTTAATTGGACACGCCATGCATACCATCAATATTCACGAAGCCAAAACCCGGCTTTCGCGCCTGATCGAGCAAGCCGTCCAGGGCGAACCTTTTGTAATTGCCAAGGCTGGTAAACCCCTGGTGAAAGTCACACGGCTGGATGCCCCCGTTTCCAGCACAGCACGCAGACTGGGTTTCATGTCAGGGCAAATCAGTGTCCCCGCAGACTTCGATCGTATGGGCAGCGCGGAAATCACTCAGCTTTTCAGTGAATCCGCATGAAGCTGTTACTGGATACGCATCTGCTGCTGTGGGCAGCGGGTGCGCCGGAGCAGATTTCTACCTTCGGGCGCACCATGCTGGAGAATCCCGACAACATGCTGATGTTCAGTCCCGCCAGCCTGTGGGAGGTCGCCATCAAACGCAGCCTGGGTCGTGCAGATTTTCAGGTGGATGCGCGGTTGCTGCGTCGCGGTCTGCTGGATCATGGCTACCAGGAATTGCCCATTATCAGCGAGCACACGGTGTTTATCGAAAGCCTGCCGCCGTTGCACAAAGACCCGTTCGACCGTTTGTTGGTCGCCCAGGCAACGGTTGAAGGCATTACCTTGCTGACCGTGGATAAACTGGTCAGCCAGTATCCGGGACCGATCAAGCTGCTCTGATCCTGCGCAGCGCATGAACAAGTTCGACCGCCTCTACGATCTGCATAAAATACTGGCCGGACGGCGCACACCGATTACCCGACGCTTTTCCGGCAAGGGGATAAAGGTCGGGCTGTCGCAGGTACTGGCGGCGCTGGAAGCCGTATCCAGCGCGCGGCGCACGGCGGACGGCCAATACAGCGCCTATTAAATCCGATTGAATCTGACCACCATGCACATTCTGTCCACGCCCGCTGAACTTACTCGCTGGAAAGCCGCGCACCCCGACTGCGCTTTTGTGCCGACCATGGGCAACCTGCACGCGGGCCACATTGCCTTAATCACGCAGGCGCGGGAAACCGGATTACCGGTGATTGCCAGCATTTTCGTCAACCCCTTGCAATTTGGCACGGGCGAGGATTTTGAGCGTTATCCGCGCACGTTTGAGGCGGATTGCGAAAAGCTGGCAGCGGCGGGTTGCGATGCCGTATTTGCGCCCGGCGTGGCGGACATGTATCCACAGACGCAAAGCTATTTTGTTGAGCCGCCGCCGCTGGCCAACGAGCTGTGCGGGCAGTTCCGCCCCGGCCATTTTCGCGGCATGTTGACGGTGGTGTTGAAGCTGTTCAATCTGGTGCGGCCGCGCATTGCCGTATTTGGCAAAAAGGATTATCAGCAACTGGCGCTGATCCGCGGCATGGCCACGCAGATGAATTTGCCAATCGAGATTGTGGCCGCAGAAACCACTCGCGCCGAAGATGGCCTGGCGCTGTCGTCGCGCAACGGCTATTTGTCCGATACCGAACGCGCCGAAGCGCCGCGCCTGTTTGCCTGCCTGCGGGTGATGGCCGATGGCCTGATGTCCGGCCACGGCCAGGATGCGCCACGCCGCGACTATGCCGCGCTGGAAGCGCAGGCGCACAAAAATCTGACGCAACATGGCTGGCGGGTGGATTACCTCAGCATCCGCCGTCCGGATTTGTCTCTGCCAGCCGCCGTAGACACGCAATTTGTGGTGCTGGGCGCGGCCTGGCTGGGCAAAACCCGGCTCATCGACAATATCGAAGTGCTTGAATAGCTTATAATCCAGGCTGTCAGAATTTCAGAGGGGCACCGTTATGCAACGCACGATGCTCAAATCCAAGCTGCACCGGGCACACGTCACCCATTCGGAACTGCATTACGAGGGTTCCTGCGCGATTGATGCCAACCTGCTCGATGCCGCCGACATTCACGAATACGAGCAAATCCAGATTTACAACGTAAGCAATGGTGAACGCTTCACCACCTATGCCATTCACGCCGAGCGCGGAACAGGCGTGATTTCGGTCAACGGCGCAGCCGCGCACAAGGCCGATCCGGGCGACATTGTCATCATTGCCACTTACGCCAGCTACAACGAACTGGAACTGGCGCGCTACGCGCCTAATTTGATTTATGTGGATGCGGACAATCGCATCCGCGAGACAAAAACCAGCATTCCCATGCAGGTGGCCTGAGCCAGCACGCAAAAATGCGAGCCCACAATGACAAAACGCCCCAACCGGGGCGTTTTGTTTTATACGCTTCCTTGCAAGAAGCGCCAACCAGACACTGAATTACTTGGCAACCGTCACTTCCACTTCCACGCGGCGGTTGGGCTGGTTGCAGGCAATCAGATCAGCCTTGGCCAGTTTGGCGTCGCACTGCACCACGGGCTGGCTGTCACCCTTGCCAGCGGTGATGAATTTGCCGGCGGTAACGCCCTGCGCCTTGAGATAGCTGGCCACTGCAGAAGCGCGCCTCTGCGACAGCGTCATGTTGGCAGAAGCCTTGCCGGTCTTGTCGGCATGACCCACTACACGGATGGTGTCGATTTTGCCTGCGGCTTTGATGTCAGCTGCAAGTTTGTCCAGTCTGGCCTTGCCTTCGTCGGTCAGGTCGTTAATGGCGGACTTGCCGATTTTGAACAGCGTATCGCCCGCCAGGCTCAGCTTGGTCGGCACGCCGAGCTGCATGACAGGCGCAGCAGCGGGCGCTTGAGCCGCGCCACTCATGGCAGGAAAGCCGGGGAAGAAACCGCCGAACATGCCCAGCATGTTGCCCCAAGTGGAGGGATCCAGCACATTGATCGGCACAGTGAGAGGTGCTGCCGGGCTCAGGCTAACCACCGGGTATTTGGGGTTCATGAAAGTTTGCCAGGCGCTGGGCATACTCTGCGGATTGATCACTGCACCGGCCATGCTGCCATACAGCTGGGGATTCATCGGTGCAAACATCAGACCCCACACGCGTGGATCCATCGGCGCCATCATCCACTTCATGTAGGTGTTGGGATTCATCATGGACATGCCGGCCTGCATCATTTTCGGATCCATCGGCAACATCATCCAGCGCATCATCTTGCCGGGGTCTGCCATCGAAAAGGCGTTCTGCATATAGAAATTGGGATCCATCATGGCACCCATCCAGCGGCCATAAACGTTAGGATCGGTGAAACCCATGTAATTACCGATTGCCGCCGGTTGCATTACGCTGGAAGTGGTGCGAATCCAGGTTCCCGGCTCCATCATCATCGGCAGTGCGGACGTCACCATGGAAGGATCGGTCATCGCGCCAAACCACTGGTTGAAGGTTCTAGGATCCTTGAAAGCAGATGCGTTCTGGGTAAAGTCACCCATACGCTCCAGCCACTTGTCGGCAGGTGCTGCTGCCTGCACCGGGGCTGGCTGAACAACCGGGTAAGCCGGCACGGCGGGCACGGCGGTTTGCGCCATCAGGGGCATGGCGGCACAAGCCGTCAGAATTGCAAAGCTGATTCGCTTGATCTGCATGATGTTCTCCAAAAAAGGATAAGGTTCCAGGTATCAAAAAAACGTATCCCCCGCATATTTCGGGGGAAAAAATCCGCCAAGCGGCGCCTACGTGCGCCGTAACACCATAAGTATATTCTAAATATGCGATCGCCCAGAAAAACCCTTGGGCACATACGTGCAAAATTACGACACCTGTTGCAGATAACAAACAGGGTAATTTGAGGTGGGAGGGGGACTCGAACCCCCACACTGTTTCCAGCGGCGGATTTTGAATCCACACAACATAAAATGTCATAGCGACGCCTCATCAAAATTTAGGCATGCCCATGTTTCTCAAAAAGAGAATCAAAAAGAAGTGACATTTTTTTGCTCCCGGGTGGGGAACGCGTGTGCGCTCCCGCACCGCATGAATTCTTTAATCGCGGCCTAATGGCCGCACGAAATCAGGCGATGCGGGTGGCGCGGGGAGGGTGGGGGGTGTTGGTCGGCGAGATATGGCTGACCAGAGGTTGATGAGGCAGGGCGTGGGCTGCAGGGATGCCCGCTGGGCGAGCACACGCCGCTTTGATGACGCGTGTTTCCATCTCAAAACCCGCCTGGCGCGGCGATCAGCCAGGCCACAAGTGCAATCACACCCATGGAGGCGATGGCTATTCCAAAATTATTTGTGAAAAGCGCCGCAGCAAAAACCACCAGCGGCAAAACCAGTGAGCAGGAAAGCAGCCAGGTCAACCAGCGGTGAGTTCTCCGAGTTCGTTGGGATGCTGGCGTTGTCATGTGACAACCCTACCCCACTGCCAGCCACACATCAATACCTCATTCCGACAACAATGCGCACCGCATAGCCCTGGCTGTCTGAGTTTGTCGGAATTTTGTCGGAGTTGATTCCGACAAATTGCGTTAGATGCCGTTATGCAACGTTAGGAAAAAATCGCTGAAAGCCTTGATTCACCTGGTGCCGGGAGGGGGACTCGAACCCCCACACTGTTTCCAGCGGCGGATTTTGAATCCGCTGCGTCTACCGATTCCGCCATCCCGGCTAAAGATGAGGAGGCGCGGATTATCGCCCAGGACGGCAAGACCGGCAAGGGCATCCGTATAATGTATGCTTTTTGGTATCTGCACCCCACGCACGCCTGACCGCCATGCAGCTTTCTGATTTTGATTATCACTTGCCCGAAGACTTAATCGCGCAACATCCAACCAGCCACCGTGGCGACAGCCGCTTGTTGCATGTGCATGGCGACGCCCTGGCAGACCGGCAGTTTGCCGACTTGCCCAGCCTGGTCGAGTCTGGCGATGTGCTGGTGTTCAACGATACACGCGTCATCAAGGCGCGTTTGTTAGGCCGCAAACCCACAGGCGGCGAGGTGGAAATCCTGGTCGAGCGGGTAATGGAAAACAACGAGGCGCTGGCCTTTGTGCGGGCCAGCAAGACGCCCAAGCCCGGTTCCCGCATTTTGATTGCCGATAACCTGGAATTGGAGGTATTGGGGCGGCAGGACGACCTTTTTCGTGTGCGTTGCCACGCCGATGCGGATTTGCTGCATGTGCTCGACATGCACGGCCGCCTGCCGCTGCCGCCTTACATCAGCCATGAGCCCGATAATGTGGACGCGTCGCGCTATCAAACGGTGTATGCGCGCGAGGCAGGCTCGGTGGCGGCGCCGACCGCCGGGCTGCATTTCGATGAGGCGATGCTGGCAAAGCTGGATGCATTGGGAGTGGTGCGCGCAAACGTCACCCTGCATGTGGGTGCAGGCACCTTCCAGCCGGTGCGGGTGGACAACATCCACGACCACAAAATGCACAGCGAGCGTTACCGCATCCCGCAGGAAACCGTGGACAAGATTGAAGCCGCCCGTGCGCAGGGCAAGCGCATCCTGGCGGTGGGCACCACCAGTATGCGCACGCTGGAAGCAGCGGCCTTGCGCGGCCAACTCGAAGCGCATTCCGGCGAGACGGATATTTTCATCACACCGGGATTTACCTTCCGCGTCGTCGATCGTCTGCTGACCAATTTTCACCTGCCCAAATCCACATTGCTGATGCTGGTGTCGGCTTTTGGCGGTTACGACAACCTGCGCCATGCCTATCAACATGCGGTTGCGCAAGGTTATCGTTTTTTCAGCTATGGCGATGCCATGCTGATCGAGCCTGAAAGCAAAACATGAAGTTTGAGCTGCTCGGCACTTCGGGCAAGGCGCGTCGCGGACGTTTGCAACTGGCGCACGGCACGGTGGAAACCCCGGTGTTCATGCCGGTGGGCACTTACGGCACGGTCAAGGCCATGGCGCCCGACGAATTGAAGACGCTGGGCGCGCAAATCGTGCTGGGCAACACCTTCCATCTCTGGCTACGCCCCGGGCTGGAAGTGATCGAAACCTTTGGCGGCCTGCACCAGTTCATGGCTTGGGATGGCCCCATTCTCACCGATTCGGGCGGCTTTCAGGTCTTCAGCCTGGGCAAGCTGCGCAAGATCACCGAAGAAGGTGTGAAATTCTCCTCGCCCATCAACGGCGATAAATTGTTTCTCACGCCGGAAGAGTCCATCCGCGTGCAGCGCGTGCTCAATTCCGACATCGTGATGATTTTTGACGAATGCACGCCCTACCCGGCTGACCAGAAAACCGCCGCGCTTTCCATGCAGCTGTCGCTGCGCTGGGCCGAGCGTTCGAAAAAAGCCCACGAAGGCAACGCCAATGCCTTGTTCGGCATTGTGCAGGGCGGCATGTATGAAAACCTGCGCGACCAGTCACTGGCCGCGCTGGAAAACATCGGTTTCGATGGTTATGCCATCGGCGGGTTGAGCGTGGGCGAACCCAAGGAAGACATGCGCCGCATTCTTGCCCATACCGCGCCGAACTTGCCGCAGCACAAGCCGCGCTACCTGATGGGCGTGGGCACGCCGGAAGATATTGTCGAGTCGGTGGCCAACGGCATCGACATGTTCGACTGCGTAATGCCCACGCGCAACGCGCGGCACGGCGTGCTGTTTACCCGAAAGGGCGATATCCGCATCAAGAATGCTGTCCACCGCAACGATCCAGCGCCCATCGACCCGACCTGCCAATGCCCGGCCTGCCGCAACTTTTCGCGGGCCTATGTGCACCATCTCATTCGTTGCGGCGAGATTCTGGGCGCGCGGCTGGCCACGCTGCACAATTTAACGTATTACCAGGACTTGATGCGCGACATCCGCGCCGCTATCGAACAAGACCGCTTTGAAGCCTTCCGCATCAGCTTTAACGAAGCGCGCCGCGCCGGATGCTAAACTGTCGGAGTTTTATCAGGAGAAGCCAATGCAAATGAAAAACCGTATTTATTCCGCAACCACCCTGTTTACCCTGTCTGCTGCTGCCAACGCGCAACCCGCCCAGCAACCCGACCCGTTCATGAGCTTTTTGCCGCTCATCATCATTTTCATTCTGTTCTACTTCATGCTCATCCGCCCGCAGATGAAACGCGCCAAGGAACAGCGCAAAATGCTCGAAGCTCTGCAGAAGGGCGACGAAGTCGTGACCTCCAGTGGCCTGACCGGCAAAGTCGTCAAGGTTGGCGAGCAGTATGTTTCGCTGGAAATCGCCGATGACGTTGTCACCCATGTGCAAAAATCCGCCATAACAACGCTCTTGCTCAAGGGTACGATCAAGAACTTGTAAGGAGTAAGGGGTGAGGCGAAAGCCCCTCCCCTCCCGCCTTACCCCTCCCGCCTTACCCCTCACGCCTCACCCAAAATATGAACCGCTTCCCGCTCTGGAAATACATTTTCATCGGCATCACGCTGGTGGTGGCCTTCCTCTATACCCTGCCCAATTTTTTTGGAGAAGTGCCTGCGGTACAGGTTTCCCCGCTGAAATCCACAGATAAAGCGGATGATGCCCTGCTCAAACAGGCCATGTCCGCAGTCAAGGCAGCCGGATTGCAGGCGGAAAACGGATTCATCGAAGGCAATAGTGTGAAACTGCGCTTTGCCAGTACCGACGAACAACTGAAAGCCAAGGATGCGTTACAGGCCGCCTTGGGCAACCGCAACACCGTGGCGCTGAATCTGTTGTCGGCCTCGCCCGCATGGCTTTCCGCCATTGGCGCCAAACCCATGTATCTGGGTCTGGACTTGCGCGGCGGAGTGCATTTTCTGCTGGAAGTGGATATGAAATCCGCGCTGGAAAAAGCCGCCATCCGCTATCAGGGCGAAATCCGCACCGAATTGCGCAACGAAAAAATCCGCTACGGTCGGCTTGCCCGCGAAGGCAAGGCCGTGGTGGTCGAGTTCGCCACCCGCGATCAACGCGATGCCGCCATCGAAAAAATTGCCAACACCATTCCTGACCTCGATCTGGCCGAAAACGACGAAGCCGACAAATTCATCCTCATTGGCACGCTCAAGCCGGAGGCTGAAAGACGCATTCAGGAATTTGCCGTCAAACAAAACATCCAGACCCTGGGCAACCGTGTAAACGAGCTTGGCGTGGCCGAACCCATCATCCAGCAGCAAGGCGTGGATCGTGTGCTGGTGCAACTGCCCGGCGTGCAGGACACCGCCAAAGCCAAAGACATTCTGGGGCGCACCGCCACTCTGGAAATTCGTCTGGTGGATGAAGAAGCCGATCTTGCCGCCGCCACAGCCGGCCAGATACCGCAGGGAGATGAACTATTCCAGGGACGCGATGGAATGCCCGTGCTGGTGAAAAAAGACGTAGTACTGACTGGCGATTCCATCACTGATGCCGCGCCCGGTTTTGACAGTCAGACCAACCGCCCTGCCGTACACGTCAACCTGGACGGCAAGGGCGCACGCATTTTCAAGGATGTCACGCGCGAAAATGTCGGTCGCCGTATGGCGATTCTGCTGATCGAACGCGGTCAGACCGAGGTGATTACCGCCCCCACCATCCAGGAAGAAATCGGTGGCGGACGCGTGCAGATCACTGGCATGGAATCGCCGCAGGAAGCCTCAGACGTGGCGCTGCTGCTGCGCGCAGGCGCACTGGCCGCGCCCATGACCATTGTTGAAGAGCGCACTGTCGGCCCCAGCATGGGACGCGAAAACATCGACAAAGGCTTTAACTCCAACATCTGGGGTTTTGTTGCAGTGGTCGCCTTCATGGTGTTCTATTACCGCGTTTTTGGCCTCATCTCATCGACCGCACTGGCCGTCAACGGTTTTTTCCTGATCGCGCTGCTCTCCATCCTGCAAGCTACGTTGACCTTGCCGGGCATGGCGGCCATTGCGCTGACGCTGGGTATGGCAATTGATGCCAACGTGCTGATCAACGAGCGCGTCCGTGAAGAACTGCGTAACGGTGCTTCACCGCAAGCCGCCATCCATGCGGGTTACGACCGCGCCTGGGGCACGATTCTGGACTCTAACCTCACCACCCTGATTGCTGGTATTGCCCTGTTCTGGCTGGGTTCCGGCCCTGTGCGCGGCTTTGCCGTAGTACTGTGTCTGGGTATTCTGACTTCCATGTTCAGCGCGGTAACGGTTTCACGCGGCATGGTCAACCTGAGCTATGGCCGCAAAGCACGCCTGGCCAATGTTTCGATCTAAGGAACTTGCAATGATCCGTTTCTTCGATGTCAATCGCGTCATCCCGTTCATGCGCTACGGGAAGGTCACCACGGCCATCTCGCTCGCCACTTTCTCCTTCGCCGTGTGGGCGCTATGGGCCAAGGGCTTGAATCTTGGTGTGGACTTTACCGGCGGCACGGTGCTGGAAGTCGAGTACAGCCAGCCCGCACAACTGGACAAGATACGCACCACACTGCAAACCGCCGGTTTCAAGGAAGTCATCGTGCAAAACTTCGGCACATCAAAAGATGTGCTGATCCGTCTACCCGCCGACAAGACCGCAAGTGCCGCACAGATCAGCAACCGGGTAATGGATACCCTGAAAATGCAGTCCGCCGACGTCAAACTGAAGAAAATTGATTTCGTCGGCCCGCAAGTCGGCAAGGAGCTCTACGATAGCGGCGCGCTAGCGTTATTTGTGGTGGCAATCGGCATCATGATTTACCTGGCCATTCGCTTTGAGTGGCGTTTTGCCGTTTCCGGCATGATCGCCAACGCGCACGATGTCGTTATCATTCTCGGCCTGTTCGCCTTCTTCCAGTTGGAATTCACCCTCACCGTGCTGGCCGGCATACTGGCGATTCTGGGCTATTCGGTGAACGAATCGGTGGTGGTGTTTGACCGTATACGCGAGAACATCCGCAAAATGCGCAAGGCTCCCATCCCCGACATTATCGATACGTCGATTACCCAGACACTCAGTCGCACCATCATCACCCACCTGTCCACCCAGATCATGGTATTGGCCATGCTGTTCTTTGGCGGCGAAGCGTTGCACAACTTCGCGCTGGCACTCACTATCGGCATCATGTTCGGCATTTACTCGTCGGTACTGGTCGCATCGCCCCTGCTGCTGATGCTGGGCATCAAGCGCGAACACTTCCTGCGCGATGACACACCGAAAGAAGGCGTAACAGCGGATGGGGCGCAGGTCTGAAATCAGTCCAGGGAAGCGCTGATTAAATCGTCACTTCCCTTGCAAGCCACAAAGTGGCTTGCCTCTCAATGACGCAAGTCATTGAAAGCGCAAACTTTCCCGGACATGCTCCGGGAAAATTTTCTGCTGATGTTTTGGCCAGAATTAATTTTGGCGCGAATAAATCAGCGTTCCCCCGGGAGAAGGGAACGCACCCATATTTTTCAGACATGGCGCTCTAACTGGTGGAATCAAAGTCGCAAGTAACGCCCTGCCCGTGCGGCAGTGGCAGCAGATACGAAACCTGTTGCGCACGCTTCATTGACGAAGGTCAAATCGCGCCAACTGCCGAGGCATTGATGCGCTCACGCTACACCGCCTATACCCGGCGTGACACACCCTATTTATTGGCAACCTGGCATTCCGCCACACGCCCTGCCCGGCTTGGTCTGGACGAGCAGCCCGCGCCCAAATGGATCAGCCTGCAAATCGTCCGCCATACAACGCAGGATGCGGATAACGCCAGCGTAGAATTTATCGCCCACTACAAGCTCAACGGACGCGCGTTCAGGCTGCATGAAACCAGCCGCTTTGCTTTTCTTGGTGGGCGCTGGCTCTATGTGGACGGCGAAATCCACGAATGAAAGGTGCTGGCGCTGATCGACCGGCTGATGTGACACCCCGGCCTGGATGTAAAAACTCGCGACATTGCATTGATAATTCCTTGAGTGCAAAGGATTTTGCATGTAGAATGCGCCAATTTGAACGGTTCCGGGCATTCAGCCGCCTGGCTCCGCGATTATCAACCTGAGTTTTAGGAGAATGACATGGCTGTTACCGCTGCCGACAAGGCACAAATCGTCAAGGATTACCAACGCACCGCAACCGACACTGGCTCGCCCGAAGTGCAAGTGGCGCTGCTGACCAACCGCATCAACTATCTGACCGGTCACTTCAAGGCCAATGCCAAGGATCACCATTCCCGCCGTGGCTTGCTGAAAATGGTCAGTCGCCGCCGCAAGCTGCTGGACTACCTGAAAAGCACCAATCTGCAAAGCTACAAGACGCTGATCGAGCGCCTGGGTCTGCGTAAATAAGCCCGCAGGCAAACGCGCACAACTTGATCGGGATTACCGACAAACCATCCGCACACAATCGCCCCGCCCGCAAGCGGGGCGATTGTGTTTGAAGCACTGGGATCAACCAAAGGAAAAGCATGAAAGTCACAAAATCATTTCAGTACGGACGTCACACTGTCACCATGGAAACGGGCGAAATCGCCCGTCAGGCCGACGGCGCCGTCATGGTCAATGTGGACGACACCGTGGTGCTGGTTACTGTCGTAGCCAAACGCGACGTCAAACCCGGTCAGGATTTCTTTCCCCTGACCGTGGACTATCAGGAAAAAACCTACGCCGCAGGTCGCATTCCCGGCGGTTTCCTCAAGCGTGAAAGCCGCCCGTCCGAAGGCGAAACCCTGGTTTCGCGCCTGATCGACCGCCCCATCCGCCCGCTGTTTCCCGAAGGTTTCTTTAACGAAGTGCAAGTCATTGCCACGGTCATCTCTTCCAACCCTGAAGTGACTGCCGACATTCCCGCACTGATCGGCGCTTCTGCCGCACTGTCGCTGGCTGGTCTGCCGTTTGACGGCCCGGTGGGCGCTGCCCGCGTCGGCTTCATCAACGGTGAATATGTGCTGAATCCGACCGTGTCCGAGCTGAAAAACTCCGCGCTGGATCTGGTTGTGGCCGGTACCGAAGCCGCCGTGCTGATGGTGGAATCCGAAGCCATGGAACTGCCGGAAGACATCATGCTGGGCGCGGTGGTATTTGGTCACACGCAAATGCAGACCGCCATCAACGCCATCAACGAACTGGCTGACGAAGCCGGCAAAGACATGTGGGACTGGCAACCGCCCACGCCCAACACCGAACTCATCGGCAAGATCAAGGCGCTGGCCGGCGCCGAAATGGAAGCCGCTTACTCCATCAAGCAAAAGCAGGCGCGCACTGCCGCCGTGGATAGCATCCGCGAAAAAGTCTTTGCCGAATTGATTACCGCCGACATGGACACCTTGGCTGTCAATGTCGTCAAGGACGAGTTCTTCAAGCTGGAAGCCGGTATCGTGCGTGGCCGCATCCTCTCCGGCCAGCCGCGTATCGATGGCCGCGACACCCGCACCGTGCGCCCCATCACCATCCGCACCGGCGTGCTGCCGCGCACCCACGGTTCCGCCCTGTTTACCCGTGGCGAAACCCAGGCGCTGGTCGTAACCACGCTGGGCACTGGCCGCGACGAACAAACCATCGACGCACTGGAAGGCTCCTACTCTGACCGCTTCATGCTGCACTACAACATGCCGCCTTTCGCCACCGGCGAAACTGGCCGCGTGGGCTCGCCCAAGCGCCGCGAAATCGGCCATGGCCGTCTGGCCAAGCGCGCACTGCTGGCCGCCCTGCCCAGCAAGGAAGAATTTGGCTACACCATGCGCGTAGTATCAGAAATCACCGAATCCAATGGCTCGTCGTCAATGGCCTCGGTCTGCGGCGGCTGCCTGTCCATGCTGGACGCAGGCGTGCCAATGAAAGCGCACATCGCCGGCATCGCCATGGGTCTGATCAAGGATGGCGGCAAATTTGCCGTGCTGACCGACATCCTGGGTGACGAAGATCACCTGGGCGACATGGACTTCAAGGTTGCCGGTTCCGAAAAAGGCGTGACCGCGTTGCAGATGGACATCAAGATCCAGGGCATCACCAAGGAAATCATGGATGCCGCGCTAAAACAGGCTCGCGAAGGCCGTATGCACATTCTTGGCATCATGAAGGAGGCCGTGAGCGGCGTGCGTGAAGAAATGTCCGCCTACGCCCCGCGCATCATCACCATGAAGATCAATCCGGAGAAAATCCGCGACGTGATCGGCAAGGGCGGCGCTGTCATCCGTGCGCTGACCGAAGAAACCGGCACCCAGATCGACATCGGTGAAGACGGTACCGTCAAGATTGCCTGCACCAGCACCGAGTCCGGCGAAGCCGCGAAGAAGCGCATCGAAGAGCTAACCGCTGAAGTCGAAGTCGGTGGCGTGTATGACGGCACCGTCATCAAGCTGCTCGATTTTGGCGCCATCGTCAACGTGTTGCCGGGTCGTGACGGCCTGCTGCACATTTCCCAGATCGCCCACGAGCGTATCGCCACCGTGGCCGAACACCTCAAGGAAGGCCAGCAAGTGCGCGTGAAGGTGCTGGAAGCTGACGAAAAAGGCCGACTGCGTCTTTCTATGAAGGCGCTGATCGAAGCCCCCAAGAAAGAAGAGGCTCCTATGGCATCAGCCCCGGAAGGTGCTGCCGAGTAAGTCTGATCGCTAAAAACGCGTCTTGCTCAAAGCCCTGTGCATTGCGCAGGGCTTTTTTACATTTGGCAGGTGAAAACGCCCTCTGGACACTGCTATGGCTCAGTAACCCCAACCATTCATCTCAGGAGGCACCAAATGAACAAGCTGCTCACCCTCATCATTGTTGCTGCCATCAGTGTTCCCGTCATGGCAAAGAAACCCGAAGAAAAGAAAGGTGCTACGCCAGCTGTTCCTGCTTCTGCGGAAACGCCTGCCACCCCGGCTGTACCCGCATCCGCTGACAAGGCCGAAAAACCCAAAAAAGACAAGAAAGCGAAGAAGGAAGATCGAAACGAAAACGCAGCCACAGCCGCAACCCCAGCCACACCTGCTACCCCCGCCGAGAAAGCAAAGCCAGCAAAAAAAT